>VSNY01000002.1 GCA_009774535.1 Lachnospiraceae bacterium | reverse complement strand
GTGCCACATCGTCCCCGCGTCCTGCGAAGAAAAACTCTGCAGACCAAGCGTCAGTGTGTACTTGGACGGCGTCTTGATGTACAGCATCGGTTTGGTAAATTCATTCCAAAAGCCCATAAAGACAAAAATAGCCTGTGTCGCGATCGTCGGCCTTGCTAACGGCATACAGATCCTAAAAAATCTTGCGTATCTTCCAAGCCCGTCAATACTTGCGGCCTCTTCGACTTCTTTCGGGAAGTTCATAAAAAACTGCCGCATCAGGAAAATATTCCCGATATTTGCCGCTGCCGGCAATACCAGCGCCGCATACGAATCCAGCATCCCCAATTTTTGCAGGATCAGATAATTCGGAATTAAAAGCACCTGGGAAGGTACCATTAAAAGCACTAACAGCGCATGGTAGATCTGATCTCTGCCCGGGAATGTCAGCCTGGAAAGGGAATAGCCCGCCATGGTATTAATAAAAACGTTGACCGTAGTTCCAATTAACGCCACTAGAAAAGAGTTCAAAAACCATTTCGGAAACAGGGATGAGCGTCCGAAAATATATTTATAGTTGTCCAGGGACATATTCGGGGAAAGCAGCGACATATTTCCGCCCACAATTTCTTTTAACGGCTTAAACGAAGCCGACACCATCCATAAAAACGGATAGACCGTCGCAACAGCGGCCGTTATTAAGACCGCGTATAATAAGATCCTGCCGACACTGTTTTTCTTTTTCATTGCTCCACCTCCCTAATAAATCCGTTCTTCGCCGTTGGCTTTTTCTGCCAGACGTGAGATCAGCATAATAATAACGGCCAGGATAATCGCCAGCGTGGCCGCATACCCCATAGCATTCTGCGTTCCGAACGCATACCGGTAAATCATCAGAGAAACCGTCAGTGTAGAATTCTCCGGACCGCCGGAACCGTTAGAAAAGATATATGCCTGGTCAAACATCTGCAAAGTCCCGATCACACTCGTCAGCAGCACATAAGTGGTGATTGGCTTTAAATACGGGATCGTAATAAACCAGAATTTTTTCAAAGAACCAGCGCCGTCGATTTCCGCCGCTTCATACATGGAGGCTGGCAGGTCCTGAAGGCTCGCTAAGTACATCGTTGTATACATCGGGATCGTGGACCAGATATTCATCATCATAATAACTCTTAAAGCAAACTGCGGTTCCTGCAGGAAATTGATCCCCTTGGAAATCAGATGCGTGTCGATTAACAGCTTATTGATCGGTCCGGAAACGTTAAACATAAACATAAAGATCATCGTCAGAGCAGAACTGGATGTCAGCGTCGGAAGAAAATAGACGGTGCGGAAAAAATATTTTCCTTTGATGCCGCTGTTAAGTACAGACGATATCACCAGCGCCAGCACGGTCTGGACAGGAACAACAACCGCTGAGAATTTCAATGTATTGATCAGACCTGTCCTTGCGATGTTATCCGTAAATACCCTTTTATAATTCTGCAGGCCGACAAACGTATACTGCTTTGTAAACAGGTTGACTTTATGAAAAGACAGATATACGACATAGAGGACGGACAGCCCGATAAAAATCGTAAGAATTACAATGGCTGGTGTCAGAAAAAGGTATCCCTGCCGGTGCTCTTTCTTTTCAAAACCTGTATATCGGCGTTTCTTTGATTTTTCTTTTTCCATAATTCTCTCCATTCAAATCCCTTTTCATTTCTGCCAGTACTGCGCCCGGGCCGGCAAGCGGCGCTTCCGCCTGCCGGCCCGGCTCCCGCCTAAACGGCACACAATACTGGCAAAACGATCAGATCACTCCCTCAGCAAAATTGCTATATTGATTTTATCTGATTTTTACTGCGCGTTTGCAATCTCGCTGTTTGCCTGATCGTCTACTTTTTTCATTGCTTCTTCAGCCGTAGACTCACCCTTAAACGCTGACGGGCCAAAGTTCTGGTAGTTAGAATTGACAATGTCGATCGTAGTGCCTTTCTGCCATGGTGTTGCGATCTTTGTCATATCAGAATGCACTTTCCAGACCGGATCGCTCTCAACATCCATTTTCTCTGCCACATCTGCACGGGATGGCAGGCACCCTGCGCCACTGCACCAGATTTCCATACCGTCAATGCCTGTTGCGTATTTGATCCATGCTTTGGCAAGTTCTTTTTCTTTGGAAGCTGCGGAAATGCCCCAGCCTACCGTAAATGCCATAGAATACTGTGTTCCCTTATAGGTCGGCATTTCTTTCACACCGAAGTTCACGTCATAATCGTTTTTCAGTGTGGTATAGACCCAGTTGCCTTCTTCCATAATCGCTGCTTTTCCTGCGCCAAACGCTTCTCCGTTCCAGCCAAGGCCCAGATCCTTTGGCGTCTGCCAGCAGCCGGACTGTGCCAGATCTGTCATAAATTCCAGGTTGCTTAAGATCCCCGGCTGGCTTAACTGTGATTTTCCGTCTTCATCAATAATGCTGTCGCCGTCTGCTTCCAAAATATACAGGTTTCTGGACATATCCAGGTTGTAGGTCATAGCTGCTACCTGGCCTTCGCCGTGTTTTTCATCCAGCTTCGCCTGCAGGTCTGTGAGAAATTCTTTGTAATCGTCCAGCGCGTCCGGGATATCTTCCGGTTTCACACCGACTTCTTCCAACATGTCGATATTGTAGTAAGTCGCCAGTGTAGAAACATCCTTCGGAATACAGTAAACGGTGCCGTCTTCTGCGGTAAACGCGCTCAGAAGGTTTTCATAGTACTGTCCCGCATCCATTTCTTCTTTGTCCAGCGGCTCCATAACGCCAAGATTGCTGTAGAACGGGAACATACTGCCGTCAATGTAGAACGCGTCCGGCGCCGTGCCTGCTACAAAGTCTGCCTGGATCTGCGTATTGTAATCGGTGTATATTTTTAACTCTACATCCGCGCCAGTTGCATTTTCAAATTCCGCAATCATCTTGTCCAGTGCTGCAGCTTCCTGATCATTGCCGCCCCATGCGCCGATTGCAAGCTTTTTGCCGGAAAAATCTGCTGCCGCGCCGTCTGTACTGTCGCCGCCGGAAGCATCCGCATTTCCATCATCTGCGTTATCCGTATTCGCGCCGTCGTTTGTGTTGTCTGCGGAATTGTCAGATTTGCCGTCGTCACCGCTGCCGCATGCCGCCATACTGCTGACTGCAAGTACCGCTGCCGCTGCCAATGCTGCCGCTCTTTTCATTTTCTTCTTCATCATAATTTCATATTCCTCCTTTTTTTGTGCGGCGGTCTTTCTTATACGATTTCGCAAGACCGCCTCTTGTTTTAGTATAACTCTCCCCCGCTGGAATATCCTTCCCTGCTGCCGCTTCTTTTTGAACATTTTTTTAGAACCGTTCAGCAGTTTTGTACTGTTCCAAAACGTTTTCGTATTTATATTGTCCGCCAAAACGTTTTGGAAGTCAATAAAAAAAGTGGTATTTACTTATTTTCGTCAATTTTTACAGTTATTTCTTTAGAAATTTGGTGCTTTTCACCATATACTTCAATTTCTATACTTTCTGTTCCGGTAATATTTTTTATACGCACCTCTTCGTGATCTGCATAGATCTCCAGCTTCTGCCCATGCCAGCAAATGGAAAACTCCACGCTCGACCAAGCGTCCGGCAGCATCGGGCATACCCGAAGATCGCCATGCAGCATACGCACGCCGCCAAACCCATAGACAACCGACTGCCAGATCCCGGCCAGCGAAGCAGCATGAATCCCGGCGTCCGAAGACTTCATATTTTCACCCATATCGATACGTACAGCCCGCTCAAACAGCTCATAAGCCAGCTTTTTATCCTTCATATCACTTGCAAGTATTACGTGCGTAGACAGCGACAAAGAAGAATCATGCAGCGTCTTCGGTTCATAATAATCCCAGTTCGCCCGTTTTACATCCAGAGAAAACAGATCTTCCATCAGGAAAAACAGGATCATAATATCTGCCTGCTTGGACACCTGCATCCGGTTTACCTGCTCCAAATTGTACTCCCGAAACAGCGTGCCTACTTCTTTCGCCTGTTTGTACTTGGTCAGATCAATGACCGGGTATGTAAGGTATTTCGCGTCCTGTGCAACAACCAGATCCTGCGGACGCGGCTTCGGCAGATAAATAAGCTCCCGGCGCTCTTTCCAAATCCGGCAGGCATGATCCAGCCCCATTTTCTTATTCAGCCTTGCAAAAATCTCAGGTTTTTTCTCTTTCAGTTCTTCATAATAACGGATCGCAATGCCAATATTCCAATGCGCCATATAGTTGGTATACGCGTTATCGTCCGCATGTTCCTTGTACTCATCCGGCCCTACCACATCGTTGATATGGTACAGATGATCCTCTTCGCTCCATTCCAGACGGGAAGCCCAAAACAGCGCCGTATCCATTAACAGTTCATATCCATAACGGTCCATAAAGTCCTGATCCCTGGTAACCATATAATACTGCCATACGCCATACGCCACGTCCGCCGTAATGTGCTGTTCAATAAATCCGGACCAGATCTTGGTCGGCTGTCCGGTTACGATATCTGCCGCACCCCATACAGGCGTCACTTCCCCATCGTTAAGCCAAGCCGATTCCCACGGGAACTGCGCGCCCTCATAGCCATTTTCCGCCGCTTTTTTGTGCGCGCCAGGCAGGGACAGATAGCGGTATTCTTCCAGCGACCGCGCCACGTCCGGGTCCGTAAAGGTAAAATATGGAAGTGCGAAAATATCCGTATCCCAGAAGGTATGCCCCTTATAGCCTTCTCCGCTCAGTCCTTTTGCCCCGATATTCATCCGGTTATCATGCGCCGGCGTCATCACATACAAATGGTACTGCGCAAACCGAACCGCAAGCTGATCCAGCGGATGCTGCGACCGTATCACAATCGGCGTCTTATCCCACACGCGTTCTGCCCATGCTGCCGCGCTCTCCCGCGCAAGCGCGTCATAACCAGCTGCCGCGCTGCGCTTTAATGCCTCAAGACCTGTCTGCTGCAGCTGCCCCAGCGTCTTTCCTTCCATCTCTTTATCCCTGGATGTATAGACATTGCTGATTTTTTCAATCACCAGCTCTTTCCCGGCCGCAAGGCTGCATGTATATTCGCAGCTGATCTTCCGGCGGTCCATCTGAATCAGCTGTTCCATCGCATACGGACTGCCTTCACAAGAAAAGTCACAGGTCTGTGTGAATACAAAATCAATCCCTGACTGTGTCGTCGTCTGACAGGACTGCATAAATTTGCCATCGTAAAACCGCTTATCGCCCTCAGAAAAATGCTGCACACCGCTGTTCGTCACGCTGCCGTCGATTCCCGGCAGAAATTTCAGGCTGACCGTCTGGCCTGACGGCACGATGGTTATCTTCTGCGCCATGGTATGCAGTTCTTTCATCGAAACGATCCTGCGAAATTCTATCTTCAGCCGTTCCCCTGCAGGCGCTTCCCATTCTACGAGCCGGACCAGTTCCCCGGTCTTTAGATTCAATTCCCGGGAATAGCTGTGTATCCTGCCTTTTTCCAGAGAAAATTCCTGTCCGTTTACCGCAATCGGAAAATGGATGATATCGGCCGCGTTCGGAAGCTCTGTCACTTCATCTTTGTCAAATTTATTGAACGTACCCGCTACAAAAAAATCCCTCGTTTCACCAAGATAAGACTCTTCCGTCGCGCTGCGGATACACATATAGCCATTTCCCAGGCACATCACAGATTCGCATTTTCCAAGATATCTGCTGTCAAACGCCCGTTCGCCGATGATCCACTGTTCTGCTTTTGTATAATCCATATTCGTTTTCACACTTTTTCTCCTTTTTCCAATACATAAAACTTGTAACCGTTCAGATCCTGAACTGTTACGATAATTTTGCATATGCCTGTGCAGCTCCTTTGCAAACGCTTCCTACGAATAAAAATAATGATTGGATATCAGCGCCATCACAATCAATCCGCATAGATCAAGGCCAATGCATAACAGCGCATCGATCTCCAGAACAAACAGCAGGAGCAGATCCAAAAAAATCACGCAAGGCACATAAACATACACGCTTTTCTTAAAATCATTCGTATTTTGATAACGTTTTGCACAATACCATGCCAGGATACATACAAGCGCCGCGCCAGCCAGCAGACAAAATGGATTCATCGCTGCCAGCAGAGAATTTTCATTCACCGCATACACCGCTGCATGGATCAGAAGCATGGATCTTTCACCTGCTGCCATCCTGTTCTCCTTCCTTAACGCTGCGGCAGACCACTTTGGTATTTCCGGCAAGATCATGTAAAGTCCTGCCGTCCTTGCGCACTGTCATCATAACGATACTGACTGCCGCCGCCAGCCAGCCGATCACCGGAATAAAATACATCGCCTTTACCAGTTCCCGAAGTCCGGTGTACAGAATCGGAGCTTTCGTACCGCTGACATCCACGCAGCAGAGCTTTCCCAGATATTTGCCCGGTGTGCCTCCCAAATATTCCGTAAACAGCGCTCCATATACCGCAAACAGAAACTTGTACAGCAAATCCGCCTGAGCGGCGGGTACCTGGAATACCCCGATCATTAGAAACTGCAAAGGAATCATGATCAGTATGGCGTCTAAAAGTGTGCATAAGACCCGAAGCACGACAACTGTTTTCTTCATTTTCCTGCCTCCTTCCCAAAACGTTTTCGTTATGAAAAGTATATAATGTGAAAATGAATTTGTCAATAAAAAATGTGGAAAAAGACGGATAATTTTGATAACGCCTGTAACTGTTCCGTCAAAGTACTCTAATCCGGCTCTCTCCATAACATGATACCCCCATGGAACTGTTACGCCCTCTCACCGCATCACCCGCAAACTACAAAAATACTGCATGACAAACGCTTCTGTTTGTGGTACACTAAACACAAGCAAAAACCAGGACTGCACAAAGGAGGACGCAGGCAAAATGACCGAAGAATTTAAACAATATGCCTCTGCATTACATACGCGCAAACTGTTTGAAATGGATCAGATTTACCAGGAGCATCTGCACGAATACATTCCTGTTTTCCAAGACCATTTCAGACAGATGTGTGAAACCGTATGCAGACTGCAGGCAGAAAACGAAATCGGAGAAATCTCCTACCTGGAATATACGTTTTTATTTACGAATCTGATACAAAAAAAGGAACTCGCGCAGGTGCGCATATACAACGACGACTGGTACTTTGACGCCGGACAGCGTGCGGTGGGCAGTTTTGATTATGCTTTTGTATTTACAAAATACCGGGAGCTATGGGATGAAATCATGTCCAGCCGCAAACGCTTTGCCGGAGCTGTGACGGCGCAGGAAGCTATTTCTTTCCTGCTGTTGTGCGCCAGCGTATTTTACCGGTACGTCGCATCCATATTCCGTTATTCTATTCTCCCCTGTGTGGAAGCAGAACCATTTCTGTCGATGCGGCGCGCGGATGAATTTGAAGTTAACGTCGGTGAATATATGGCTTATACCGAAGCCGTCTACAAAGAAAACCGCACCCGGACGTCTGCGGATGCGCTGCGCTGGTTTTCACTGCGGGAAGAATTTGCATATGCATTTGAAGATTTTTCCGGACTTGATTTTTCCGGCGCAGACCTGTCTGAAATTGACCTGCGTTATTCAGATCTGCGCCGCACGACGCTGGACGGAACGGATTTTCAGGATTCTCTGTTATACGGGACGCGTTTTTGCCATGCCAGTCTGCGCGGCGCGGATCTGCGGTATTGTCAGATACATGAAGCGGATTTTTCCGGGGCTGATCTTACCGACGCCTGCTTTCGCGTTACGACGGGCTACCGCGGCGTCCCTGACACGGAAACCTGGATGCTCACCGGATTTCGCCCGATTAATTTTCAAAACGCCAACCTGACCCGCGCGGATTTCTGCCGGACTAAAATCCGTGACGCAGACTTTACCGGAGCAATTATGGACGGCGCCAAGTTCAGCCGCAGGCGTCTGCATGAATTCGCGCTTTCTCCGGAACAGATGCGTGTCATACAGATCACAGACGAATAACATTACAGAAGCATCCGAAAAGTCCATCCACAATTCGCCGGCAGTTTTCAAGCAGACAGAAAGGAGTTGCAAAACCTATGGATTATTTTATGATCCGGCAATCCGGAACCATTACCATACCAAAAGCGCCGCCTGAAGAATCCGCTGCACCAGAAGACCCTTCAGTACGCGCAATGATTGATCTTTCACTGTTAGACAAATTTGATTATCTTGCAATGGAACATCTGTTCAGCGACCCCTTAAAGCAGGTGATTGAACAATATCTTCCTGAGCAGCTCTGGCGGCCATGTGTTTTTATCCACCCTCAAAAAAAGGAGCAAAAAACATTTTGGTTCCTGCCGCCGCTGCCTTACCAGCCGAAACAGGTTACTTTTGCCTCAAACGGCCTGCCTGCAGCTATTGCGGTAGAACCACAGGATTTTTGCAAAAAAGCGCCTGGAATCTTTCGCATCCGCAGCCCGAAAGGCTCTGTATCCATTGTTGTCCACTTGTCTATAGCAGAAAGTATCCTGCGCAGGGGAATCTGCGGGCTTGAACTGGTAAAGCTGTCTGCTTAGAACGTATCTTTTTAGGAAAGTCATGCAAAAAACGATGGAAAGAACAGATCAGGCGAAAAGTAACTGTTTGTAAACAGTGAATTTCCAATAAAAATAGTGATTGTATTTAGCAGTAGACGGGGATATAATAAATGAAAGGAGGATGACAAAGATATGATGTACCCATACATGACGTTATATGATGAAACCGAGATTGTCCACTCGCAGATTATTGAAGAAAATAATGTACAGAAAGTAATTGTCCATTTTGAACGACCAACAGAAGATGGCTTTGATTCTGCAAGATGTGAACTTCCAGAGTATAAATGGATTCTAAAAGAGGGATATTCTGATGAAGAAATCACCCTGTTTGAGCAGCTGCTTCAAAGTAATGCACATTTGCTGTACAAGTATGCAGCAGAGGGAGGAATCCAAATTGCCTGATTTATTCACAGTAAGCGGCTATAAAATTTATTTTTGGGCAAATGAGAATAACGAACCAATCCATGTACACATATCAAAGGGAAAGCCTTCTCCAAACGGTACCAAAATCTGGCTGACAAAAAAAGGCGGCTGTATCTTAGCTACGAATGCATGCCAGATTCCGAAAAAGGAATTAAATACATTAATGACAATCATATCAGCACAATTTTTTCTGATCTGTGCCGAATGGAAGAAATTCTTTGTAACAGATGAAATCAAATTCTATTGCTGAACACAATCGTTTTCGTAAAAATCATTCTGAAATACCGAAAAGCCCCTCTGCTGAACACCCGTCCTGCAAAGGGGCTGAAATACACCTTACGGTATCCATCTGCGTTTCATTTATGATCCTCTTAGTTCTGAAAATAGTAATTATCATCCTGCTGTACATAACCAAAACTCGGATGCGTTTCTTTTAAAGTCAGGTACAGCGCCGCATTTGTCAGCATCTGATAAGGCCCGGCATAAAATACTCCTACCAGCCCCAAGGTAATCGTTGAAAGCAGGTTCCATCCGATAAACGATAAATCCAGCACAAACGCTTCCCATTTATTGCCAGTCATCATTTCCCGGCTGATACGGAATGCTTCGTCAGATGCCATATCCGGATATTCTGCCATTAAGTACGGGATCATCCGGTATTCATATGCCTTGACAACTCCCGGGATCACAAACAGCAGTGTCCATAAAAAGGTATACAGACTCTTAAGAAACATCGTTTTTACCACATTTGCGTAACAGTTCTTAAATACAAACGCCATCTCGCCAAACTCCGGCTTCACACTGCGCGCCATCGTCATATAGCGCTTACAGCCGACTTCAATCGGACTTAGCACAAAGATATCCAACAGGATCATAATTACCCATAAGCCCATAACAGTGACCAGTGCCAGCCCGAAAAACGGCAGAAGCGACCTTACGATGTCTCTCAGCACATAATAGCTGTCATATCCATAAGAATACCCGCCTTCGTACAGGTTACGCCAATCCCCGGCAACGTTTGCTCCGCTGCCTCTGCGCGCGCTGCTCCCGACTACTATCGTATGGATAAACGCTACCAGCACGAACGGCCAGTAATTCAGACGCAGCAATGTTTTTGAATCTTCTTTTAACCCGATCCGGTTCCACATATTGATCTTCCTTCTTTCCCAAAACAGTCCAAAAGCCGCTGCCTGCACAGGCAGCAGCCAGACAAATACAGCAGCATTGCGAATAAAACCTTGCCTCAGCAAAAAAGCAGCGCTGCAGATTACAGCCTTGTCTCTACAAAAATATCATAAATCGCTTTGATCGCCTGCTCGAAATCCTCATTGCTGACGCCGATAATCACATTCAGCTCTGACGATCCCTGGTCGATCATCTTGACGTTGACATTAGCATGCGCCAGCGCAGAAAAGATCCTGCCCGCCGTACCCCGTGTACTTTTCATGCCGCGTCCTACAACCGCAATCAGCGACAAGTCCGCTTCCAAATCAATACTGTCCGGCTCTGCCAAACGGTGGATCGCAGACAGCACGCTCTGTTCTTTGCCTTCAAATTCCTCCTGATGCACAAATACCGTAAATGTATCAATCCCGGACGGTACATGCTCAAAAGAAATTTGATTTTCTTCAAATGCTGCCAGCACTTTGCGCCCAAAACCAATCTCCGAATTCATCATATCCTTTTCAATATTAACTGCTACAAAGCCCTGCTTCCCGGCGATACCTGTAATTGTAAATTCCGGCTTCTGGCAGGTGCTTTCCACAATAAACGTCCCAGGATCTTCCGGTGCGTTTGTATTTTTAATATTGATGGGAATCCCTTCCTTGCGCACTGGGAAGATCGCGTCTTCATGCAGCACGGTAGCGCCCATATAAGACAGTTCGCGCAGTTCCCGGTAAGTAATCACTTTGATGCCCTTTGGATTTTTAATAATTCTCGGGTCGGCGATCAAAAACCCGGACACATCCGTCCAGTTCTCATACAAATCTGCCTTACATGCCTTTGCCACAATGGAACCAGTAATATCCGAGCCGCCGCGGGAAAACGTCTTTACGCGGCCATCCGCCATTGCTCCGTAAAATCCCGGAATCACCGCGCGTTCCGTCTTCTTTAGACGTTCTTTTAAAATGTCGTTCGTCGTATCCGCATCAAAATTACCCTCATTGTCAAAGCGGATCACTTCTTTGGCGTCGATAAATTCATAGCCGGTAAAATGCGACATAATAATACCGTTTAAATACTCCCCGCGGGACGCCGCATAATCGACCCCTGCTTTGTTACGGAACTGCTCTTCCATTTCCTTAAACTGGTCATCCAGGTTTAAATTCATCTTTAATCCACTGATAATCTCATTATATCTGGCACGGATTTTGCGCATCACCGGCTTAAATTCTTCCTCCGCCTCGGCCAGCGCATAACACTCATACAGCAAATCCGTTACTTTCGTATCGCTCTTATGACGTTTGCCAGGGGCGCTCGGTATCACATACCTGCGCTTTTTATCCGCCAGCAGAATATCACGTACTTTGCGGAACTGCTCTGCGCTTGCCAGGGAACTGCCCCCGAATTTTACAACTTTAATCATGTCTTTTCCTCCAATTCCGATTAAAATTCATTTTCTCTCATATACTCCTGCGCCTCATCCAGTATTTCGTCCAGGTCGTCTTCCCCAACATCCACCTGATGCGGCTGTTTCCTATAAAATATATCATACATGACAGGAATAATAAAGAGTGTCATTAAAGTTGCATACAACAAACCTCCTACTACAACAATCGCCATACCGCGCCCCATGGAATTTCCTGCCTGTCTGCTGAAAATCATCATGCACATAGATAAAATCGTGGTCAGCGCCGTCATCAGAATCGGACGCATACGGGTCTTTCCGGTCGCAACCAGCGCTTCACGCCTGCCCATGCCGCCAATACGCAGCTGATTCGCATAATCTACGAATACGATACCATTATTTACGACTGTTCCCATCAATATTGTAAACCCAAGCAGACTCATTAACGATAACTGCTCTCCAAATGCCAGCAATCCCAGCAGACCTCCGGTAAATGCCAGCGGTATCGTAAATATTACGATAAACGGAGACAAAAGGCTTTGAAACTGCGCCACCATAACGAGATAAATAAGCAAAAAGCCAAGCGCCATCAGCTGAGTCATCTGTGATACCATGTCGTCTACCTGATCGCTCTCGCCGCCGATTTCAATCGTATAGCCGTCTGCGATTTCATAAGATTTCAGCTTCTTTTTCAGATCCCTGGTTAACAGCGTCGTGTTATGGCCTTCCATCGTATCCGCTGTAATTGTAATATAATGCGACTGGTTTTCGCGGGAAATGGACGCAAGCCCCTGACCGTATTCCAGTTCTGCAAAATCTCCCAGTTCATATTTTTTCGTTTCTGTCGTTCCATCTTCGTTCGTAACCGTTGCTTCCAGCTCCATGTTCAGCAGATTTTTCCGGTTCAGCAGTTCTGTCTCATCCACAAGCTGCACGGTCATGTCGGTATCTCCGACGCTCATCGTAACGGAATCTTTTTCTGTCGTAAGCCTGGACGCCAGCGTGCTATAGATCTGCGCTACAGTTAACCCGCGCTTCATGGCCCGGTCTTTATTAATAATCAGATGAATTTCCTGCGCGCCGTCTTCCTGGCCGTTGGAAATATTTTCAAATCCTTCCACCTGCGCCACGATTCCCTGCACGTCTTCGCTGATTTCCAGCAGCGTTTCCACGCTGTCCCCGTATATATTCAGAGAAAGCCCGCTGCCCATCATCGCGGTCATATCTCCCATAGCGGAAGATGAAACGGCAACCTCACACTCAAGATCCGCGGTGGCGTCTTCCAATTCTTTTGCAATCGCGCGTATTTTTTGTACATCTTTAATCTCTTCATCAAGCAGGATAGAAAAAGAATAATTCAAAAAATCCTCCCCGCCTGCAGCGCTCGCGCCCAGCATACCGGACGTACTGCTGCCGTCCATCGCGCCGACCGTCGCCACGCCGTCTACCGAAAGCGCCGCTTCCATCACTTTGTCCGCCATCGCAAACGCATCTTCCTTTTCCGTATCCTCAGGTACATTTACCGTCAGCGCGATCTGCTCCCCGGTCATTTCCGGCAGCATCGTTATCCCCATGCGCAGCACCTCGCGCACACAGATTACAAGCAGCACAATCGCAAGCGCCAGCGGAATAATCTTAAACCGCAGACAAAACGCCAGCAGCTTCCCATACGCGCTCTGCATCTTTTCAAACAACGGATATCGTTTTTCTTTTGTCCTCTCCAGCAGAATCGATCCCGCCGTCGGCACAACGGTCAGCGCCACAACCAGCGACGCCGTCAGCGCATAAGAAATCGTCATCGCAAACGGCACCATCAGTTCCGCTACCAGTCCGGACGTAAAGATCATCGGCATAAATACGCAAATCGTCGTCAGCGTAGACGAAATAATCGGCCCGGCAACCTGCTTTGCTCCCTGTACGGCTGCGCGCGGAGCCGAAATACCATGGTTGCGGATACGGTAAATATTTTCTATTACAACGATCGAGTTATCTACAAGCATCCCAATCGCCAGCCCCAGCCCGGCCAGCGTCATAATATTGATCGAAATATCCGAAAAATACATAATCAATATCGCAAACAGAACCGAAAACGGAATGCTGAACGCTACGACCAGCGTCGGTTTCACATCCTTAAAAAACAAAATCAATACAAGCACCGCCAACAGCGCGCCGCTGATCATACTCTGTAAGATACTGCTGATAAACATCGTAATATAATCGCCCTGGTTCATAATCGGCGTTACTTTTAAGCCCTCGTAATCCCCTTCCAGCTTTTTAATCGCTGCTTCACACGTCTTGGCTACATCGCTCGTACTTGCCGTGCTTCCTTTAAAAATAGAAATCAAAACGCCCTCTTCACCATCGATTCTGGCATAAGTTTCTCCGGCGTTATCGATCACCGTAATGTCCGCAACATCTGACATCCGCACGTTGCCTACGCCCGGCAGCTTGCACAGCAGCATATTTTCCAGATTTTCCAGGCTGTCATAATGCTCGCCCACCTTAATCAGCCACTGGTTTTCAGATTTGCCCTGATCCCGGATATAACCAGCCGGCATCGAAAAGTCCTGCGCGGTAATCATCTGCGCTAACGTATCCATATTTGCAAGATTGCTGATATTGGCGTTTTCCAGCGCTGCTTTTCTGGACTGGCGGTACTGTTTTTTCGCTTCTTTCAGTTCCTTTTTTGCCTCTTCCAGATCTTTCTCGGAGTTTTCCATTCCGGAAAGCCCGTTTGCCATCTGCGCATCACCGGAAGCCATGGATACGGCAGCCTGAAACTTACCGCTGTCCGCTTCCTTATATTTTTCGTCGATCTGTTCCATCTGGCGGCTGATCTGCTTCACCGCCTGCTCGACGGCCATAATCTGCGTCTCCAGATTTGCCAGCCCGGTCTCGATCTGCGGCAGCCGTTTCGTTACAACGTCCGACAGCTGCTGCAGATTATCCAGCGTAAGATCTTCGACCTGCTCCGCCATACCCATCTGGGAAATCCATTCCACAAATGCCTCAAACTGCTCCGGATTTGCAAGCGCATCGTCGACATCTGTCGGAATCGTAATGCCCGCCAGCTGGGCAGGCTGTGCCAATGTCGTCTGCATCGCCGCCAGCGCGCCGTTAATCTGGTTATATGTATCCTGTAAATGATTGTCATCATAAGCCTTTTTTTCTGCTTCCAGCCCGGCCTTCGACGCCTGCAGGCTGGTCAGGTTCGCTTCATAAGCCGCTTTTGTCGCCTGCGCCTGATCCAACGCCAGACTCGCCTCAGCCAGCTTTTTAGAAGTCTCGGACTGCGCCTGCTTCAAATCGCTTTGCTGCCGTTCCAGTTCGCTTTTGGCATCCGCCAGTTTTTTCTTTCCATCCTCCAGCTGCTCGGCTGCTTCTTCAATCTGTTCCTTCGCTTCTGTCAGTTTTTCATTCGTCTCTGCCAGAATCTGATCGTTCACATGATCAATTTTAGACGCGTTCAAACGCACTTCCACCGTCTTTTCCACACTGCCGACGGCTGAAACGCTCGCTACGCCATCCTGACGCTCAAAATACGGCTTGATAATTTCTTCCGTAAAATCAGAAACCTGGTAAATATCTTTATCCTGATAGCTGACCGTCGCGTACATCGTCGCCATCATATCCATGGAAATCTCCAGCATATTCGGCGTGCCGCACGTCTCCGGCAGGTTCAGCTGGTTTAACTGCGCCGTTACCTTAACCATAGCGGAATCCATATTTGTATCTTCCACAAATTCCAGCGTGACCATACTGTAATTTTCCGCACTGACGCTTGTAATATTTTCTACGCCAGTAACCGTCCCCAGCGCCTGCTCCATCGGCGCAGTAACTTCACTCTCCACCTTTTCCGGACTTGCACCCGGATCTGTCGTGATAATCATCAGATACGGCAGACTCATGTCCGGGAGCAGATCCGTCTTCATACGCATCAGGCTGACAATGCCGATGACCATGACCGCAATCACCGCAACAAAAATCGTAAATGGTTTTTTTACACAATATTTTGTCATTTTTTACTCTCCTTGCAGCAGATCCATTCCTACTGTTCACGCATGCGGTTCTCAGCAAGATAACCCAGGAATTTTTCTGCAGAATAATTTAAGATCAGTTCCTTTGGAAAACCGACTTCTTCCACGATCGGCATCGAATAGTCTGTGTTTGCAAGATCTGTCATAAAATGCGCATCGCTGTTTAAAATAACCGGAACTTCATATGCCATACACAATTTTAAGATTGTAATAATATTTTCCCTGGCATTTTTGCGCGACGGCATACGCAGAGAATTGTTGTTAATCTCCAAAAGCGTATGATATTCTTTGGAAGCCTTTACCAACCGCTCATAATCCAGAGGACAATTGCTGTCATCCGGATGGCCGATCATATCAATACGCGGATTTTTCATTGCGTTCAGTATTGCGTTTGTATTCTGTGCCATCGTACCGAATGAGTACAAATTGCCGTGTATGCTTGCAATTCTAAGATCCAGCCTATGAATAATCCAATCCGGCAGGTCAACCGTACCCTGTTCATCCATAATATTCAGTTCTGCGCCGAGCAACAACCGGATACCAAACATTTCCCTCGGTACTACCCGTAAATTGACAAAATACAAGTCATCACAAGTTCCCGGCATATTGTGCGCATGTTCTGTAATTCCAAGTATTTTCAGCCCCCGTACTGAAGCCTCTCTGGCCATTTCAGTCAGAGTTCCGTATGCGTGGCCGCTTGCAATTGTATGTGTATGCACATCCAGTTCAAAGTCCATGATCCTCATCCTTTTCTTTCTATTCTTATTTTTATGGAAAAATGCTGATTCGCGTATATCTTTAAGTAAGATAACGCATTTTTTTTCGTTTGTCTATTTTTTTCTGTGGATTTAATAAAATATTAAGATTATAGAAGCGACAGGGTGATGAGACAGAAAACACTTGTGGTATTGCGTTGTATTTATTTTCTCTTCCCGGACATGTCGGTGCCAGCGGAAAGGAAGGGCCGTCCTTTACGCTGGCACCGCGCAAGCAACGGAGACAAAAGACTGCAGGAGCAGAAGACGGAAACGATCATCCGTTTTCATGCTCCATTACATGTATAAAAATATAATCTATCGTAAAAAAGAAATCGCAAATAATAAAATACACAGGCGAAAACAATCATGCCTTCATTTTACTCGTATCCGCATCAGGCGCATTTCGTAACTGGCATTCCCCATAAAAGAATGCCCTGCGGAATCTTTTAACAGGCTTTGGAAAGTCCCAGCCTGCTTTGGAAAATTGGATTTTTAAGATTGACAATATGTTAGAACCTCATTCCTGATTTGGTCATATTCGCTTCCTTCTAACAAATCCGCAAGTTCTGCCATCCACTCCCGACACATATAATGAATCGAATATTTCCGGTCGTAATCTGCAACTGCCGGAATTTGTTCTGTTTCCATCCGGTTTTTAAATCTGGAAAATGCATCCAGCAAGTATTCCTGTTTTCTAATCGTATTTAAATCTTCAGCTGAAACAGCATTATGATAGATCGAAATCGGAAAACGCTTCAGCGCCAGATAAATCAGCTGATCCGTCTCAATGCTTTCCTGATCATAATAATCTTCCAAATATACCCGTCCGTCCAGCCGTTCCTCTCCAACCGGAGGATAATCGCGCAGCCAGATTTTCCGCTGCTCTTCGCTCTCTGACAGTATTTTTTCTTCCTTTGGCTTATTCATGCAGCACAACTTATATTTCTTTCCGCTGCCGCAAGGGCATGGGTCATTCCGGCCGATTTTTACTTTCTTTGCCGGCTTTGGAACCGCGGCAGCTTTGGAAAATTCCTTATGCCGTTTTTGTAAATCTGCTTTTGACGGTTTTTTCGGCTGCTGCTCAAACATCACCCAGGTTTTGATCTGGTCAGCTGACACAGGAGATTTACAGATATCATTCTGTTCATTGCCTCCACTATATCGAAACAGATCATCCACATATCTGTCAAACTCCCCGTACACACATAAATCAACGCAGTCATTCTCATAAAGCATGCGGACATCCGGAAGCAATTCCGCAAGATGACATTTGCAGATAATACCGGATATCCAGGTACCTATTTCATCCATATGCTGATCAGCCTGCTCTTTGATCATTTCTCTTAAAAAATTGATCCATTCTTCTTTTGCCAGCACACCGTCAAAATATAACTGCCCCATCACAGCAAGCATATCGTTGCGGGCATAGACACATATATCGTGGTTTAGAATCATGTTTTTTAGCAGCTTAAGATTTCCATTATATGTATTATAAATTACGTCCTGTAAACCATCTGTCAAATAATCTCCAAGCAGCAGGTCGAGCATATCAGAAGGTAACGTTAAAAATTCCATGATTTTTTCAAAAGCATCTTTTTCCTGAAACTCTCCAAAAAACAACAGCGCGTAAAAATGCAGCTGATATTGCTCAGGCACATCTTCCGGGTTGGAATATGCATAGGCAAGAGCTTCATAGAATAATGGTTTTGCTTTGTCGTAGTTGTGACGAATCACGTCAAATTCTTCCTGCGGGAAAGCAGGCGTAAAATGAGTAATGCGTTCTACGGCCTCACTAAATTGTAATTGGCTCATAACAAAGTCCTTTCTTTCGTTAGAAGTTTTTTTGAGAGTTTTGGGGAATGTATAAAATTGATTATAGCCGATCCTGGATCAGAGTGCAAGGGCGGGAATCAGGAACCTGTGAAGATTTAAACCTCTATCCCCAAAAGCTATGCCATCCATAAAACCAGCCTTAGCCAGTGACCTGTATGCACATCTCAATCCAAACCAGAACAGCAGAAGATCAAATTAATATAATTATAATATAATAACAAAAACACCTCTTATTATTTTTTATAAGAGGTGTTTTAAAACTATATTTTTATTATCACCAGAGCATAAATTTCAGAACTGCTTTTTCATCATTACCGCCGCTGAGATCAGATAAGAGATCCCCAAAATCACAACCGCTGCAGCCAGAGCGCAAAGGATCAGCTCCACCATCCCTGCCTGCTGGATACGTATCATCAGCCATGAAAAATCCAGTGAAAATAACCTGGCCAACTGCCTGATTGCATAAGCGGCAAGAACCACTCCGCCGACCAGTATTAACATTGCGATTCTGGTTTTCTCTGAACCGAACTTTAACTGAACCGGAAGCATCATAGCTAAAAACAGCACCGATGACAGCAGCGCGCCGAAGATCCCTACTATACATTCCTGCGTGTCATAGGTTACTGACTGCGTTGCGAGAACTGCCATACTCACAGCGCTCCCTGCCACAATCACCCCCGTCATCATCAGCACACCAAACAAATATTTTTCCAGCACATAATGCCTTCTGCTAATTGGAAATGTAAAAATAAAATTCATTCCATTGTCCATTTCATCATAAGAAACCGTAGTCGTCGTAAGAATCGTAACCATCACAGACATATAAGACATTACAAACACCGGAGACTGTCCACGGAACAAAAGCACCAAACACATTACCGCAACAATCATCAAAAAAGATTTCTGGTTTTTTAACAGTTTCAGATCTTTCATTAATAATCCTTTCATATTCCTTCCCCCCGTATCATCATCGTAATCAATTCATCAATACTTCCTTTTTCCACTGTAATCTGCGGATAATTCTCCACATAAAACCGCTTCTGCCTGGTCAGGCAGCTAAACCCGAACGGCTCCCTTTTCTGACGCAGAATATATTTTTTATCAAGATTCTGGTACTGCTCCTGCGTCATCTTCAGCAATGCATAATCTCCCAGCAGCACATCCGTTTCTTCATGCAGGATGATCTTCCCCTGATGAATCATATAAATATCATCACAAAATCCTTCCAAATCCCCGGATATATGAGAACTGATCAAAACCGCACGTCCGGGCTGCTCCATATAGTCCCGCAGCAGCTCCAGCAGTTCATCCCTCGCGATCACATCCAGCCCGGCTGTCGGCTCATCCAGAATCAGCAGTTTTGCCTGATGAGAAATCGCAGTCAGCACTTGAAGCTTGCGTTTCATCCCTGTTGAAAATTCTTTGATCTTTCGATCCATCGGCAAATCAAACTGCCTGCATTTTTTTACAAATTCATCTCTTTCAAACTTCTGGTACATACTGGCAAGCACCGAAACCAAATCCTGAATTGTCAGATACGCGCTGAAACCAGAATCTGCCAGTACGACACCGATATCTTCTTTTTCCCTGACGCTAAGCTCCCCGACCGGGTGTCCAAAGACTTTCACGATTCCGCTATCCGGATATGCCAGCCCCAAAATCAGCTTAAAGGTCGTACTTTTCCCGGCTCCATTCTGCCCGATCAGTCCGGTCACACATCCTTCCTGTACCTGCAGCGTACATTCCAATTGAAAATCCTTATAACGTTTCACAGCCTTTTCCAGTTTTAACATTTATTCATCCTCCAGCACAATTTCAAATAATTCTGTAAGTTCCTGGTTACTCATCCCACAGCTTCGTCCCTTACGGATCACCATCTCCAGATCCGCCTCCACTTCTTTCTTTTTCTCTTCCAACATCAACGCCTGATTCGCCAGCGTCACAAAGCTGCCTTTTCCATGAACAGTAACGATAAACCCTTCCTGCTCCAAAGCATCATATGATTTTTTGACAGTCAGTGCGCTGACTTTCAATTCCTTTGCTAAGGATCGGACGGACGGAAGCATAACTTCTTCCTTTAATTCTCCATGCATAATCTTAGCCTTGATCTGCGAAATGATTTGTTCATAGATTGGCTGCATGGAAGAATTATTGATAATTAAATTCATTCGTGTCCTCCTCTCTTGTAAACAGTATATAACAGTACAGATCTGTTGTCAACTGTTTTATACTGTTTATTTTAATTTTTTTATCAAATCATCCAGTAAACATTTTTTGCTGGCTTCTCGGAAGACTCTGCGGGCGGTGGGCCGGGACTTGGCCTGGAGATCCACTCTGGGCGATTAGTTCACCGCAGCGTTGCCCCAGTCCGCTCAATCCTATGCCGCCGGGCTGCCCGCCCGTTCCGCTGGCACGGACACGTCCGCTTTGCCACACCGCCTTCCGCTCCCACACACATCCGCTTTGCCACACTGCCTTCCCAACAAAAAACCGCAGCAGGCAATTGTTTTCACCAAACACTCAGCCTGCTGCAGTCTCTTCCGGGCAAATACGCTGCCCTTTCCATTTCTATTCTGTTTCAATCGTCATTCACGTCTCTTCTTCTGCTGTCATTTGTTTTTGATATTCATCCAGAATGATGTTCTGAATCTGGTCCCTTGTCTCAGAATTAATCGGATGCGCAATATCACGGAATTCTCCATCTGCTGCCCTTCTGCTTGGCATTGCGATGAACAACCCCTTAACCCCTTCAATTACTTTGATATCGTGTACAACAAATTCATCATCTATTGTAATCGATACCACTGCTTTCATCTTTCCTTCTTTTTCAACTTTTCGGACTCGGACATCTGTTATTCGCATCATCTTTCGCCCCTTTCTTCATTTCCTATAAAACACCTCTCCTTTACTTAGTATAGCTTTATACCTCCTCCTTGGTCTTGTGACTGATAAGCCGCAGCCATAAAGCTGCAGCTTTTATTTATTATAACCCATACCGGTCATTGTTGTCTTCCACGACTACTTTGATCCCGTTGTCACCACAGTAATAAGTATTCGCTTTTAAGGTCCCCCGACTCTCTACGACACAATTTTCAATATGAGTATTGTCACCAATGTAAACTTCATTTAATATAATGGAATTTTTGATTACACAGTTCTTTCCAACAAACACTTCTTTAAACAGAACCGAATTTTCCACTTTACTGTTAATAATACAGCCGCTCGAGATCAAACTGTTGTGTACGTCTGATCCTACGTTATATTTAGCCGGCGGAAGGTCATCCACCTTAGAATATACGTGCGGATAATCTCTAAAAAAGAACTTGCGTACTTCCGGTTTTAAAAAGTCCATATTTGTATGGTAATAGGCATCTACGGTAGAAATATTGCTCCAGTAGCCTTCCAGCTTATAACCGTACATGCGTTTTAAGTTCTTGTAGCGGATCAGGATATCAGTGACAAAGTCACTCCGGCTTTCCTGCGCGCAATGTTCCAGCAGGTCGATCAGCTGTCTTCTGCGTATAATGTAAATGCCAGTGGAAATCGTGTTGGACTGGGCAACCATTGGTTTTTCTTCAAATTCCACAATCCTGGAATCCTCGTTCATCTTTAATACGCCATATCTGCTGACGTCCGCTGACTTGTCCATATCTTTGACAACAATCGTAATATCAGCCTTTTTTTCAATATGATAATCCAGGATTTTATTATAATCTATTTTATATACACAGTCGCCGCTTGTAATAATGACATATGGCTCATGGCAGCGTTTTAAAAAACCGATATTCTGATACATAGCGTCTGCGGTTCCGCGGTACCACCAGCTGTTGTCGGAAGTCACAGTTGGTGTAAATACATACAATCCTCCCTGTTTCCTCCCAAAATCCCACCATTTTGACGAACTTAAATGTTCATTTAAGGAACGCGCATTATACTGTGTCAGCACTGCAACCGTCTGGATCTGGGAATTGGTCATATTACTCAGCGCAAAATCAATGCAGCGGAAACTGCCTCCTACCGGCATAGCCGCGATCGCCCTTTTCTTTGATAATTCCTGCATACGGTTATTGTTGCCGCCTGCCAGGATCAACCCTAATGCTTTCATGCCGGTTCACCTTCCTTTATGATTGAATCTCCGCCTGCAAGCTGTCCGTCCGGATAATCCAGCGGTGTTGTAATCCCTGAAATCGCCGTATTGCGCCCAATTCTGACATCTGCCGGAATCACGGAATCTTCACCGACCGTAACCAGATCAAACGCGTACACTTTTGGATTATAGGTGCTTGGCGCATATTCTCCGACTCCCACCTGCGTGCGGTCGCCAATTCTCGTATTCTCTGCTATAATGCCTTTATCAACGGTTACATTTTCACCGATGACAACCCCTTTCATCAGAATGGAATTGCGTACCACAGAACCACGGCCGATCGTAACGCCGGCTCCGACAACTGAACTGTATACCTGTCCGTAGATCTCGCTGCCTTCTCCAATCAGGCTTTTTTCCACAATTGCTTCCGGTGCAATGTACTGTGGTTCAATAATATCACATTTTGTATAAATTTTCCAATACTTCTCGTATAAATTAAATTCCGGAATCAAATCAATCAGTTCCATATTCGCTTCCCAATACGAACCGAGCGTCCCGACATCTTTCCAGTAGCCGTTATACTCATAGGCAAACATTCGGAACCCCTGTTCATGCAGGTGCGGAATAATATGCTTGCCAAAATCACAGTTCCTTTGCTCTTTTAACTCTACCAGCGCATCTTTGAGCACTTTCCAGCTAAAAATATAAATGCCCATGGACGCCATATTGCTCCTTGGATGTTCCGGTTTTTCCTCAAATTCCTGTATTCTTTTTTCGTCGTCTGTAATCACAATGCCAAACCGGTTCGCTTCTTCCATCGGAACCGGCATCGCCGCAATCGTCACATCTGCGTGGTTGGCCTTATGAAAGTCAAGCATCTCTTCGTAGTCCATCTTATAGATATGGTCTCCGGATAAGATAATTACATATTCCGGATGGTAATTTTCCATGTAGTTCAGGTTTTGGAAAATGGCATTTGCAGTGCCAGTATACCATTCACTGTTGTCGCTTCTTTCATAAGGCGGCAATACGGTAACTCCGCCGTTATTCCGGTCAAGATCCCACGGAATGCCGATGCCGATATGTGTATTCAGCCGCAGCGGCTGGTATTGTGTCAGGACACCCACTGTATCAATGCCTGAATTGATACAGTTGCTGAGCGGGAAATCAATAATACGGTATTTTCCGCCAAATGCAACCGCCGGCTTTGCCACCGCGGAAGTCAGCACTCCCAGACGACTCCCCTGCCCGCCGGCCAGCAGCATGGCAATCATTTCTTTACAAACCACCTGGCTCACCTCTCATCTAAATTATTCAGTTTGTGATAGATACAGTATAACATATCCCGTCGGAAATGTACAACATTTTTCACATCTTTTTGTCCATTCTATGGCTGTTTTTGTAGAATTTTACAAGATTGTTGTGCAATTAACAAATGAAAACTCGTAAATAAAAACAGAAATAAATTGCAAAACACGCAAATAGGTTTATAATAGACATAGACCCCATTGGTTCCTAAAATACTATATAGATTGTGCAGGTGTTAACAAATGTATCAGATTCAGTTTCATAAGCCAGCCCATGTCCACTTTATCGGAATCGGCGGAATCAGCATGAGCGGGCTTGCAGAAGTTCTTTTAGAAGAACGATTTACGATTACAGGTTCCGATATGAAGGAATCCTCCCTTACCAAAAAACTGGAGCAGTCGGGCGCCACTGTCTTTTACGGCCAGAGCGCGGAACATATCCTGCCTGGAACGGATGTTGTCGTCTATACAGCCGCCGTGCATGAAGACAACCCGGAATACCAGGAAGCAGTCAGACAGCAGATCCCGCTGTTAAGCCGCGCCGAACTGTTAGGTCAGATGATGAACAATTATGAACAGTCTGTTGCTGTCGCCGGCACGCATGGCAAGACAACGACGACTTCTATGGTCACTCAGATCCTGCTCGCAGCCGATGCAGACCCTACGATTTCTGTAGGAGGTATTCTTCCTTCCATTGGAGGAAATATCCGTGTCGGCCATTCTTCCTGTTTCGTCACGGAAGCCTGTGAGTACACAAATAGTTTTTTGCATTTTTATCCAAAATACAGTATGATTCTGAATATCGAGGAAGATCATATGGACTTTTTCAAAGATTTAGACGATATCAGGCATTCTTTCCGCCTTTTTGCGCAAAACACAGCGTCAGACGGAGCGGTAATTGTCAACCGTGAGATCAAAGGACTGGACCAGCTGCTGGAAGGACTTTCCAGGGATATTATTACGTATGGATTTGATCCTTCCTGTGATTTTTACCCGCAGGACATCACCTTCCACGAGTCCGGCTGCGCACATTTTTCCCTGATGCACCGGAAAAAGCAGACCGCTTTGGACACGCAGGGTACAAATACTGTCTCCTTCTCTGCCTGGACGGAAGTGGAAAAGATCTGTGATATCCGCCTGTGTGTTCCGGGCCGCCACAATATCAGCAACGCGCTGGCCGCGGCTGCGCTTGCGGTGCAGATGGGCATTCCGGCTGCGTCCATCTGCGAAGGGCTGCATGAATTCCATGGAACCGACCGCCGTTTTCAGTATAAGGGCATGTGCGGGCAGGCCACGGTGATCGATGATTATGCACACCATCCGACGGAAATCCGCGCTACTTTAAGCGCCGCCGCCGGTTATCCACATAACCGCATCATCTGCGTATTCCAGCCGCATACTTATACACGTACCAAAGCGTTTCTCAAGGAATTTGCCGATTCTCTTTCCGCTGCGGACCTTGTTGTACTGGCAGAGATTTATGCGGCACGGGAAACAGACACACTTGGGATCAGTTCCCTGGATCTGCTGGCAGAGCTGGAGAAATGCGGCGCTGACTGCCGCTATTTTCCAACATTTGACGAAATCGAAAAATTTTTATTAAAAAATTTAATGAACGGTGACCTGTTGATAACTATGGGGGCCGGAGATATCCTAAAAGTAGGTGAAAACCTGATTAACCACTAGTTATCCACATTATCCACATTGAATTGTGCAAAAGATGGCCGCTTCAATGTGGATTTTTTGTGTTTATTCTACATAATTCGACAAATTCCAAAAGGATTCCATTTTGGGCGGTTTTGAGAATTAATATAATTGCAACTTCATCCTTATCCACCTTATCCACTTTATCCACAATCGCCGCAATGCCTTGATTTCACAGACTTTGCGAAAAAAATGTACTTCTCAATTGGGAAATCCTGTGCTATAATCTGTGCAGATAAGAGAGGGGATGCATATGGCTGATATTTTATTGAAACGGAACAGCACGCTTGCTGCAACTTATGTACCAAATACATTTATCGATGAATATATGACGCACGCGGACGGGGAATTTGTCAAAATCTATCTGTATCTTTTACGCTGTATGGCCAGCCCGGACACCCTGTTTTCCATATCGGATGTCGCGGACAAGTTTGAACACACGGAAAAAGATGTGACAAGAGCTTTAAAATACTGGGAAAAAATGAATCTGCTGCGCCTGGAATTCAACAGCAGGCAGGAGCTGACCGGCATTTGTATGTCAGACATGGCTTCCCGGACGATGACGCCGCAGACTGCTGCGGGAGACGCAGACCCGGCAGACCACAGCCGGCCGGCCGGACCAGTATCTGATGCAGCCAGCGCTGGATCGGCAGCTGCCGCAGCGCCAGCCGGATCGGATGTTGAAAAACCTCCGGACCGCAGCGGCAGGCAAACAGGCAGTTTTTATGGAACAGATGAAACTACATACGAAGAATCCGCCGGCCAGCTTCCATATACAGACCGGCCGCAGACCGCAGGCTGTACGCAGGCACGCAGAGTGCGTCTGCCGGAACGAACGGAATATTCCAGGAACCAGCTGATGCGCTTTCATGAAGACGAGACTGTCAAAGAATTGCTGTTTGTCAGCGAGCGGTATCTGGGTCGCACGTTAAATAATACGGAGATCCAAATGATCCTGTACTGGCTGGATAAGCTGCAGTTTTCCCAAGACCTGATCGAATACCTGATCGAACAGTGCGTGGCCAAAAACCATATGAGTGTCCGGTATATGGACAAAATCGCGCTTTCCTGGGCGGAAGCCGGCATCCACACGTTAAGCGGCGCAAAAGAAGCTTCGTTTTCCCATAACCACACGGTACAGGCCGTACTCAAAGCGTTCGGCATTTCCAACCGGACACTGGCTGGCGGCGAATTGGAATTTGTACAGAAATGGTCCAAAGAATGGGGATTTTCCGACGAGATTATTTCCCTTGCCTGCCAGAAAACGATCCTCTGCATCCATCAGGTCAGCTTTGATTATGCGCATTCCATTCTGAAAAGCTGGAAAGATCAGAATGTGCGTACATTAAATGATATTCATCTGCTGGACGCGCAGTACCAGGAAGCAAAAGCCAGGAAATTTACTGCCGCCAAGACGGGGGGCGCGCGTACGGCAAAAGGAACTGTCGCAGGAGGTTTCGCCAACTTTTCACAGCGGACTTATAATTACGAGGAACTGGAACGCGAATTATTGTCAAATGTCAGGTAACGGAGAATTATTATGTCTTTATCAAATTTACAATACGACGAGCTTCAGCGCCAGTATGATGCCAGACAGCTTCGTAACCAGCGCGTCCTGCAGGAACGCAGGGCAAAGATTTTCGCAAAATATCCGCGCTTAAAAGAACTGGAAGCGCTGACCGCTTCGGCCAGCGTCCATCATGCCAGGCACCTTTTGGACGGCGATGACAGCGCCTTGGAACAGCTGCGCTTGCAGCTGGCGTGTTACCGCAAAGAACGTGCCGCGATCCTCGTCTCGGCAGGCGTGGATGAACATTATTTTGAACCGCCGTATCTATGCCCGGACTGCAAGGACACCGGATTTGTGGACGGCAGACGCTGCCACTGTTTTGAGCAGGCCGCTATCGATCTGGTCTATACGCAGTCCAAGATCCGCAGCATCCTTCAGGAAGAGAATTTTTCTCACTTTTGTCTTGATTATTATTCGGACACGAAGAAAAACAGCGCGACCGGGCTGACCTACCGGGAAACCGCACGAAACGCAGTGATCGAATCACTGGCTTTTATCCGCCAATTTGACAAGGAATTTCACAACCTGTTCTTATATGGAGATACCGGAACAGGCAAGACCTTTTTATCGAACTGTATTGCAAAGGAACTGCTGGACACAGGACATTCTGTCATCTATTTTACAGCTTTTCAGCTGTTTGACATTTTGGAAAAGAACAAGTTTCAGAAGGATTCCAAGGCTGAAGCCTCCATGCAGCATATGTTTGACTGCGACCTTCTGATCGTTGACGATCTGGGTACAGAACTGGCAAATACGTTTACCGTTTCACAATTGTTTTTATGCCTGAATGAACGGATACTTCGCAAAAAAGCGACCATTATATCCACAAATTTAGGAATCGACCAACTCAGCACCATCTATTCGGAAAGAATTTTTTCCCGGATTGTGAGCAGTTATACGATGATAAAACTTTTTGGTGACGATATACGGCTCCAAAAGAAAAATTTAAGCAGCGGCACGGCACAATAGCCCGTACCGCGGCAAAATTCAATATAACGGAGGACTTACACTATGCATTATGATGACAACACGATTGAAAGTATTCCAGTCGGGGTACTCGGCCTGATTCCAATGTCAAACTGCTCCTCTCTGGGGGAAAAAGTAGACAAATACCTTGTCCAGTGGCGTCACGAACAGCAGTCTGACCATAAGACAACGATCGCATTCCGCGGATTTGAACGCGACACTTATCTTGTCAATGCGAGCACTCCGCGTTTTGGCACTGGCGAAGCGAAAGGATTTATCAAAGATTCGATCCGCGGCTATGATTTGTTTATTTTGTGCGATGTAACGAATTACCACGAGACATATACGGTCTGCGGCCAGCCAAACCACAAATCCCCGGATGACCACTATGCGGACTTAAAACGGATTATTGCCGCCGCCGGAGGAAAGGCGCGGCGCATTACAGTTATTATGACCTTCTTATACGAAGGCCGCCAGCATCGGCGCAACGGACGCGAATCTATGGACTGTGCTATGATGCTGCAGGAACTGACCTCAATGGGCGTAGACAATATTATTACGTTTGACGCACATGACCCGCGCGTACAAAACGCCATCCCGTTATCCGGATTTGAAACGATCCAGCCCGCTTATCAGTTTATCAAAGGGCTGTGTACCAATGTGCCTGATCTGAAATTCGATGCTGACCATATGATGATGATCAGTCCGGACGAAGGCGCTACCGGACGGGCGGTATATTTGGCCAGCGTACTCGGCATCAATATCGGTATGTTCTACAAACGTCGTGACTACAGCCGGATTGTCAATGGGCGCAACCCGATTATCGCTCATGAATTTCTCGGCGCTTCAGTAGAAGATAAAGACGTAATGATTATTGACGATATGATTTCCTCTGGCGACAGCATGATCGATGTTGCCACCGAGCTGAAAAAGCGGAAAGCCAAACGTATATTTGTGTTGTCGACGTTTGGATTGTTTACGGATGGATTGGACAAATTTGATAAAGCAGTAGAAGACGGCATTATTTACCGGGTAATCACGACCAACCTGATTTACCAGACGCCGGAACTGCTGAGCAAGCCGTATTATATTAATTGTGATATGAGCAAATATATTGCAAACATTATCGATACCTTAAATCATGATACTTCCATCAGCCATCTGCTGGACCCTTATGACCGGATTAAAAGCCTTGTCACCAGATATGAGAATGGTGAATTATAAAAAAACGGTACATTGGCATCTGCATCCAATGTACCGTTTTTTTATGTTCTCACAGTCTGCTTCTCATCCGTTAAAACAGATCTACTTCACCGCTATATTTATTATCATTAATTACATAGTAAGCCTTATATTCTTCTGGCTTGATATATATCTGTAAGGACTTAATCGATGAGACTCTGTGTCCGCTTGCAACAAACGCTGCTTTCACTCTATCAACAACCGATGACTCGCTTGCCTGTCTGTTCTGAAATTCAATAAATACATCAGGCTTTAATTCCGGCTTTTCTGCTTTGTCTGTCTTCTTTGTTGTTGATCTTTTTGCAGCAGTTTTTTTAGCTGCTTTTGCTTCATCCTTTTCAGCCTTCTTACCAACCGTCTTTGTGTCTCTCTTAACAGCCGTGTCTGCTTCTGGTTTCGCATCCGCTTTAACCGCTTCCACTTCTTTTACATCTGCTGCATTTGCAACTGACTTTGTTTCTTTGTCTGTACTCTTTGAGCTCATCTCCTTAGACCTCCTACAATCTACTCACACACTAAAAACTTTTCCATTGCTAACAGAGCTTCTTTCTCGTCGTTGCCTTCAGTAATAATGTTTACGCTCATTCCTTTGGACGGATTAAATGCCATAATCCCCATAATACTTTTTGCATTAATCTTGCGGTTGTCATTCACAAATGTGATGTTGCTGTCGAACTGACATGCCACCTGAACAAGCTCTGCAATTGGATTTTGATGCCCTTTTGCTACATTTGAAACTATAATCTGCTTATTACTCATAATTCCTTCCACTTCCCTTAGAATCAGTTTAGAATACACAAGTTCATCTCGTAATATAGTCCAAAAATCAAGCATTTGCAAGTGTTTTTTTCATTTCTGTTACATTTCTGTTAAAATTCACGAATGCCGCATAAAACGCCGCAGAATTTTAGGCAATTTTTGCGGGCTGTTTGCACTACGCAGATCAGCGTCATCTTCCTTTCATAGATTGCTGGAAGCTTTCCACGTCTTTCGCCAGTTCTCCGCTTAACGCCAGCAGGCAGATCAGGTTCGGCACTGCCATCAGTGCATTCGCAATATCTGAAAATTTCCATGCAATCGACAGCGTCGTTGTCGCGCCCACAAATGCAACAGCTGAAAAAAGAATCCGGTACGCCATATTATATTTATGCGTCCCCACCAGATACTCCAGCGCCTTCTCCCCGTGATATTCCCAGCCAAGGATCGTAGAAAACGCAAACAGCGCAATACCAACAGTTACCATCCATCCGCCCGCTGGCCCCAGCACTGTCTTAAACGCCTCTATCGTAAGCGCCGAGCCTTCGATCGCTTTGCCGCTTGCATCCGTCATGCCAAGTACGCCAGAAGACGCAATACAAAGTCCTGTAATCGTACATACCACAATCGTATCCCAGAACGTACCCGTCATATTTATGTATCCCTGCCGGACCGGATTATCGGTCGTAGCAGACGCTGCCGTAATCGCCGCAGATCCCATGCCTGCTTCATTAGAAAATACCCCGCGCGCGATTCCATACCGCATCCCGCTCATCATAGACGCTACAATCGTCCCGCCAACGCCGCCTGCAACTGCTTTGACGGAAAACGCCATTTTAAAAATCTCCGCCACACCAGCCGGCACATTTCCGATATTTCCAAAAATAACAATCAGACCGCCGATCACATAAAAAATCGCCATACAGGGAACAATCACCGAAGACAGCTTGGAGATCGACTTAATGCCGCCTACAATAATACACAGTGAAAGCACCGTAATAATTATGCCCGTCAGCCAGGTCGGAACTTCAAACGTCTTATTTACCGCATCTGAAATGGAATTTGCCTGTGTCAGATTCCCGATCCCAAACGAAGCGATCACTGCAAACAACGCGAACAGCCATCCCAGCGCAGCGCCGATCTTCTGATTCCCAAACGCTTTTTTCATCGTATACATCGGCCCGCCGGACATTTCTCCCTGCGCGTTCACTTCCCGGTACTTAATCGCCAGCATACACTCGCTGAACTTAGAAGTCAGCCCGAAACAAGCTGAGATCCACATCCATACCAGCGCTCCGGCCCCGCCGGACACCATAGCCGTCGCAACACCTACAATATTCCCCGTACCAATCGTAGCCGCCAGCGCCGTCGTAAGCGCCGCAAACGGCGACACATCCCCGGCTCCGCGCTTCGTCCTTGCTTCTTTGCTTAATGTGAGCTTGATCGCATACGGAAGATTTCTCCAGGTAAGAAATTTCAGCCTGATGGTTAAAAAGATCCCCGTCCCTACGAGCAACACAAGCATAACCGGACCCCATACGAAGTCATCGATCACGTTCAGAATCTCTTCCAGTTCTTTCATAACTATATACTCCCTTCTTAAACTGACAGCCTGGACAGTTCCTGTAAATCGGAACGGTCAAAACTGCTTATTTTTCTTTTGCTGCCGCTTTTGATGTGTACTGCCGGATTGTGTCCTTTTTATTTTATGCAGGATACAGCATTTTATGCCAGTGGCAGATAATATCCAGAAAAAGGACAGCATCTGCACGCTGTCCCATCCTTGAGAGCCAAATACTTTATTATTTTACCACAAAAAAGCAAATTGTCAATATTTTTACTTGTACAATGCAGCCCTTTACTTTTTTGGCTGCCCGGATGTGTCCGTGTCAGGCAAAAGGGCGCGCAGCCCGGCGGCATAGGATTGAGGGGGAGCCACTCCCCTCCGCCCGCAATATATTTTATTGATACACCAGGTAAATCCCCCCAGCCGCGCGGAACTGTCCATCTGCATCCTCAATCGTACTTTTCACAATACTCCCCGCCAGCGGATCATACAGCCACACATTCAGCGCGTCATACCCCGTGACAAGCATCGTCTTCTGCGCTCCCGCGGCTGCCAGTACCGGAGTCTCGCGGTTCACATAATAAAGAATCTGTGATAACGAGCATCCTTCTATCCCGATCACTTCCCTTTCCGGCAGCAGGGATTCTAATATTTCCTGTGGAGTATCGCCTTTTTCCAGCAGCTCACTGGCGCTGACTTCAATGCCCTCATGCCGCAGAATGGCGCTGACGCATTTTGCCAGAGAAGAACCGGACGCGTCTGTATCTGAAGGCTGCGCTTCTAAATATGGCTGAATGTTCTTTCTGGCGCGTTTCCAGATATAGTTCTGCTTTTCATCCACAACTACTCCCATATGCTCGTCCGCGCTGCGGATGGCTTCTGCAACATCTGTAGTGGCTGCTTTAATGCTGCCTGCTGCATATGCAAAATACATCCGCTGTTCCTGGGACGGTTTTAATGCGGTCTTTTTGTCCTCCTGATTTAAGATCTGTTTTGCGGCTATAAAGACCGGAGGTGTTTCTTTTTTCATTTCTGACAGTGTCAGCTGTACTTGTGTCTGCCTGACTTCGGTGACGGTTGTATGGATGACTTTCTGGTCTTCGCTCTCCTGGGTGCGGTTTACAATGGAATCCTGCTGTGCCTGCTCATAGCCGCTTGGTCCCTGGGACAGACGCTGCATAATCAGTACCCCGTTTTGAAATTCTACACTGTCAATAAAGTATCCCTTTTTGCGGTATTTTTTTAATACTTCCATATTTGAGGCGTTTACGATGCGCAGGGCGTACATCGGTGCCTGGCGGATGCCTGCCATGCCGCCTGTCTGGTGCTTGTCCGCTGCCATCCCGTATACAAGGTCTTCCTGCAAAAATCCAAGTACGCGCAGAGACTTTCCTTCTTTGGCGCGGATCTGGCTGATGTTTGCTGTCTCAAGGTCGATCACGGAGATTTCTCTGGCGTCATGGTCAGAGATCCAGGCAAAATACCGGTTGGATTCTGACACCGCATACGTATCATCCGAAAGGCCGCTGGCAATCTCTTCCATTTCCATTGTTGCCGGATTGATATAAAATACGGTTCCGTTAAAGAGCAGATAAATACTGCCGGAAGTATTTTCGTAAAGCAGTTTGCCCAGTTCTGCCTGAAGTACCTGGTAAGAATTTTCAAATGATAAAAACAATTTTTCTTCATTCGTATTTGCCTGGCTTGCATAATGCAGGAAACTGATCCCCATTTCTCCTTCATGAATGCCGCGGTTCATATAGCCGTAGACGACGTAGTCAATATCCCCCGCCTCATCTACGTTCAGGATACGGATATCATGCTGCATATGATTTTCCCGCGCCTCAATGCCCTCATGTCCGCGGAAGCTGAATACTTCTGCCAGACGGTGGAAGGACTGGTTATAGCTCCACAGATCTCCTTCCTGTACAAAGCAGGTAACGGTCTGCGACTCATTCTGCATATATTCGACTTCTTTGGAGCGGATGCCCAGCTGCAGGTAATTTTCATAAAGAAAATCATTTTCGCCGTTGAAAATCTGATTCATAGTTCGTTCAAAATTCAGCAGGTACATACGTTCATTTGTATAACGGATACGGTAGTATTCCTCCACATTATAATATTCCAGTTCTCCCTGCTCTCCTTTCGAGGTTACAACATAATCCAGTACGATCGTGTTATAAGACTGATTCATCTCTTTCACGGACGGAACCGGAGTCGTCAGCCTGTCACATTTAAAATCTGCCCAATTTGCCTGTTTGACGGTAGAATGAATCGTTACTTTGTGTAAGGTAGAATTATCCCCCGCGGCGTTTGCTTCCCAATAAGTAGACAGCTGATCCGGGTTTTCTGAAAAGGTAAGATCGCTGATCTGCTGTGCAAATTTGATGCTCTCTGGTACATAACAGTCTCTCCCGTCTGCAATGCGGGTATAATAATAGCAGATTTTTTCATCTTGTCTGAGCTTTAAGGTCAGGATATATTCGCGGGACTGTTCCAGCAGGCTTTGTACCGGGATGCTTGTCCGTATCTGTCCCTCTTTTTCTTCAAATGCCGTAATATTCCCGTCTGAAACGAGCCGTTCTCCGTCAATGCTGCGGATTTCATAAGAAATTCCATCGATCTGGTAGCCGTATGTCCGTATCTGCAGAGGGACTTCCCTGCTGCTGGACAACGGCGTGATCGTATCCCGCATGCCGGTCGCGTTCATCTGCGACGTATATCCATATAACTCGTTGATCTGCCTGTCCTCGTTGTACAATACAATTACAGGCAGAGTTGGCGCTTCCATCTCCGTGGTCAGATCCAGCTGGTCTTTATTTGTGACTTTACCGGATATCAGCAGTGTGATCAGAAACACAGCCATTAACACTGCTGCTTTGATCAATCCTTTTTTCATCTGTCTTTTCCTTTCGTACACTTCTAAAAATAATAAAGAACTGTTGGCAGGTATCCATGAATGACTGGCAATTGCTGGCAGCCGCACGAGCGCCGCCGTTTCAAGACGGCTTTCGCCCGGACAGCCAGACAGATCCATGCTGCGCTCGTGTCAGCAGCATTTTAACACATGATTGCCTGCGGCATTCAGATATGCATACCGCAAATTACAGCATTCAGATACACTTACCACCAGCGGCGGCAGCGATTATGCCTGCATCGTCTTTGATACATCTCATTATAGAGCAGCACTTCAATCAGATTGCCCAGCCCCGGACGATGCGGGGGTGGCGGCCCTGGCGGTCTTGGTGGAGGCGGCGGCCCTGGCGGTGGTCCCGGCGGCCCTGGCCATGGAGGCGGCGGCCCTGGCGGTCTGCCCGGATTCCATCTATGATAGTTATAGTCAATCGGTTCTGCCTGCTGGGCTTCCAGTTCCGGCTCTGCCTCTGCCTGTTCCTGCGGCTGCGATGCCAGCTGACCGATCCGGTCGCAAATGACTTTTAAGGTCACCCGGTCGGGATATTCATCAAACATCATGCTGCCTTCGTATTCCATCTTGTCACATTCTTCTTCGACAAGCTTCTGAATCCGTTTTGCTTCTTCCGGATACAGTTCCTTCATGCGCTCCATATCCCGCTCATATTCCAGTTCTGTCATATAGACATTCTGGATCGGATAGCTCATGTAAAACGGCATCTGCGGCGCGTATTGGTACTGCTGCATACGCATAAACTGTTCCTGCTTATAATCCACGCGTCTGTCTCCTGCATTTCGTTAATAGCAGTATATGCGCGGGACGCCCGGAGGGTTACTGCCGGCAGGCATTCCTTTTTATGAATCCTGCGGCATAAGCAGCGACACGGCGCAGCATACAGCCACAGATACTTTCCCTCATTGTAACCTGTCCGGCGGCAATATATACCGGAACCTGCAGATCATACCATATTTCCTGTGATTTATAGATGATTATAACGCACTAAATGCACTGTTTCAAGGCAATTTCCTTCAATAATAAAACAGCTTTATTCATTATTTCCCGAAATTATGTAAATCTTAAGAATTTTTTATGATATTTACCAGTTGATTTTTTGCCCGTTAGGATATATTTTATTCTCAGTCAGAATAAAGTATTTTTAAGAAATTCCGGAGGAGGTAATCCGTATTTATGAAAACAATTTTTCAAAATAAATGGCAGGCAAAAGACCATGAGAAAAAAGCGCCAAAGCGCGATTACAGCAGGCAGATTGCTTTTTTAAACCGCTACTCGCTGCTGTTCCATGCATTGCTGGCATGCATACTTGTATTTGTTATTGAAGTCTGTTCCAGACGTTCCCTGATCGACGCATGTGTGTTTTTGGGAGGTCATGCATTCGCGTTTTTCTTTAATGCGCTGATCATCTTTTTTACATTATCCATTGTCTACCTGTTCCGCCGCCGGACGCTGATGCGCATTATTGTCAGCTGTGTCTGGCTGCTGCTGGGCATTATCAACGGATGTGTATTATCCCAGCGCGTGACGCCGTTTGGCTATACAGATCTGAAATGTATCTCTGATCTGCTGACAATGACAAATACACAATATTTTTCCAAAACACAGGAAATATGCGTTGTGATCCTGTTAGGCATTTTGGTTGTATTTCTGGTAGTTTTAGCCATGAAAGGCCCAAAATTCCAGGGACATCTGCATAAAATACGTGCAGCCGGCTTTTGTGTCTGCATGGGGGTATTGATGTCCGCTGCAACATCAATGGCACATAATTCCGAAAAAATGGCTTCTTATTTTTCCAATATCGCGCAGGGATACTCCGACTATGGTTTTGTATATGGTTTTTCTTCAAGCGTGATGGACCGCGGCATGCGCAAACCGCTGGATTATTCCGAGTCCAGGATTAAGCAGATTAAACAGACGGTTGCACAGGCAAAGGCAGAAGCTTCTTCCTATAAGGTTGCTCAATCCGGCCAGATCATTTCAGACTCTTCGGATAAGCAGCAGCCAAACGTAATCTGCGTGTTACTGGAATCGTTTATGGACCCGACAGAAATCAATTTTCTGGAAATGTCCAAAGATCCGATCCCGAATTTCCGCGCATTAACCGATAATTTTACATCTGGTTACCTGACGGTGCCTGTTGTCGGAGCCGGAACCGCCAATTCAGAATTTGAAGTGCTGACTGGCATGAACCTGCGGTTTTTCGGTACTGGCGAATATCCGTACAAAACCGTCTTAAAAGAAACCGACTGCGAAAGCATCGCATCAGACCTGTCCGCGCTCGGTTATGGTACGCATGTCGTCCACAACAACGGCGGCAATTTTTACAGCCGCGCCAATGCGTTTTCTCAGTTTGGCTTTGATACGTTTACAAGCAAAGAGCTGATGAACATTCAGGAATACACCCCGCTTGGTTCCTGGCCGACGGATGATATCCTGATCGGCGAGACCGAAAAAGCGCTGGAGTCCACTCCTGACCAGGCTGATTTTGTCTACACCATCACCGTACAAGGACACGGGGCCTATCCTGAGGAAAAGGTGATCCAGAACCCGGAGATCCAAGTATCCGGCGCTGAAACCGAAGAGAAAAATAACCAGTGGGAATACTACGTAAATCAGATTCACGAAGTAGATAAGTTTATTAAAAATCTGACTGATATGCTTGCAAAAAGAGATGAAAATACCATCCTTGTGCTGTTCGGCGACCACCTGCCAACGATGGGGCTTGCCGACGAAGACTTAAAGTCCGGCGATATTTTCAAGACCCAGTATGCAACCTGGAACAATTTCGGCCTGGAACAAAAAGATGCCGACCTCGCCGCTTACCAGCTGCTTGCTTATACGACAGAACAGGCGGGACTTCACGAAGGCACAATCTTTACGTACCATCAGGCCGGCGAATACGCTGCCGACCAAAAAGCGTATCAAAACGGGCTGGAAAACCTGCAGTATGACCTTCTCTATGGAGAGCGCTATTCTTACGACGGCCAGGATCTGTATCCAGCATCCGATCTGCAGATGGGCGTAGACGCGACGCATATTTACCATTATGAAAATCTGGCCGATGGAAGCCTGGCCATTTTTGGAGATCATTTTACAAACTGGAGCCGCATTTATGTCAATGATGAAAAGATGTCCACAACTTTTGTATCAGACGAACAGCTGATCCTGTCCGCGGATCATGCAGCTGAATTAGAAAGCGGGGATATCCTGAAAGTCTGCCAGGTTGGTTCCAGCAATACGATCTTCCGGACAACAGAAAATACACTGATGTATTATGGCGTTCGTACAGAAGAGGATGCGCAAAAAGAAAACGCCGTATCAGATCAGGACGGCGATGAAAAAGATAAAACCAATGATTCGGATGACCATGCCGAAGCAAAGAAAGCTAAGAAACAAAAGACCAGGGACTCTGCCGCGACAACCAGGAAGGTAAAAGCAAAGGACTCTGGAAAAGAGCTGAAATAGCGCTGCTTTTGGGAAATTCCGGACGTTGTAAAGGTTCCTATAACAAAACTCTGCGGGCTGCGGTTTGCCTTGGGTATTTCACCCATGCAAGCCACGGCCCGCAGAGTCGTTACAGAAGTTTAACATGCAGTCTTCAGTCAGCACTCGCTTAGAATCAATCTTCCTCGTTTTTCACAAGTACTGTCGCTTACAATCAATCCTTTCTCATTTCTTACGAGTACTGTCCTTAAACGGCTGACCAGTCCATCTCAAATCACACACTTTCCTGCTCAATCGAACCATCCCGATACGCCTCCAGCAGCTTTTTAAGCCCCTCGATATCTTCCAGGATCTTCCTTCCATTATCTGTATGCTTCACCATCAGCCGCTCTTTTTCTGTCTCTACCATCTCGCTTTTCGACTCAATATCCTTATTCTCCCGCAGCGCGGCATAGACGCTTTCAAAAGGCTGATGCGCCTTAATGCGTATCCCATGAGAATTATAAATCAACGTATAACCCGCGATTCCGGTCGTTTTATGATAGCTGCGGCAAAATCCTCCATCGATCACAATCAGCTTCCCATTCGCGCGCACCGGCATTTCGCCTTCACCCGTACGCACCGGCGTATGGCCGTTGATAATGTGCGAATAGGAAGAATACAGACCGAATTCGCGCAGGATCATGTTGCACGTTTTTTCCGTCTGATAAAACCGATAGTATGGATCGCTCGCTTCGTGCCAAACAGACTGGTCCGCGATATAACTGCGTTCAAATGTCTTGATATTACGGCCGCACAGCGGTGATTTTCTGCCGCACCATAAATACCACATAAAGTCCAGATCGCTCTGCTTACGGCCGGACAGGTAAGCTCGCCTGCTTGTTTTGTCCGCGTATTCCAGATATGCGCGGCCTTTATACATCCTTCCGTCAATGCAGATGCCTTCAAAATTACCTTCCTGATCCAAAGGAATACAGCCATGGTACAGCAGGTTTCCGTTAAATGTTTTATACATGCCGCCTTTTTTGTATAAAAACCGGATATGCTCGTTTAGCCGGCTGCTGTTGACAAATGCCATGCACAGCTCGTCCATAATTTCTTCTTCTTCGTCAGACAATCGGTAGGCGTCCTCCGGGATGACAGTCGGAAATTCGGTTTCGGTCAGTTCGTAGGTCTTTCCTTCCAGTTCGATCGTATGCGTATCCCAATGAATGCGGTGAAGCAGCCTGCGGTCATCCATTTCGTATTCCGGATGTCTGGCGATCACCTGGCCTTCCAGCTTAAACAGCATAACCGTAATGGCTTTTTCAGCTGCCTTCATCGGATCTACGTCAGGATATTGTTTTTCCGAATAAAGCGTTAATTTCCGCAGGCTGATACCGTAACTGTTTTCCAGAATTTCGGTGTTGTCGTATCTTAAATTATTTCGCACGACATTGGCAATGCATGCCTTGCTTCCGGCGGCAGCGCCCATCCACAAAATATCGTGGTTGCCCCATTCGATATCCAGCGAATGGTATTTCATCAGCAAATCCAGAATCTGGTCCGCACAGGCGCCGCGGTCAAAAATATCGCCGACAATATGCAGGCGGTCTACGGCCATCCGTTTGATCAGATCCGCCAGCGCTACGATAAATTCATCTGCGTTGTCAAGCTCAATAATCGTTGTTAAAATTTCGCGGTGGTAAATGACCTGATTATCATCTTCATCTTTTTGTACATGAAGCAGCTCGTCAATAATGTAGGCAAATTCCTCCGGCATAGCCTTACGCACTTTGGACCGCGTATACTTTGATGATAAAGTCTTGGCGATTTCGATCAATTCCGCCAAAATTTCACGGTACCATTCCTTTAGATTAATGACTTCTTTTTTGATCAGTTCCAGTTTTTCCCTTGGATAATAGACCAACGTGCAGATCTGTTCGCGCTCCGCGTCAGATAACGTTTCCTCGAACAGCATATCCACTTTTTCACGGATAACGCCGGAACAGTTGTTCAGGATATGGTAAAACGCCTCGTATTCTCCATGCAGGTCACTCATAAAATGCTCTGTACCTTTTGGAAGGTTCAGGATCGCATTCAGGTTGATAATCTCACGGCATACTGCCTGAATGGTCGGATATTTTTCAGCTAATAATGTCAGATATTTCTCCTGGTCAAATTCCATATAGTTCCCCCTGTTTTTTCTAATTTCCCCTAAATGATTGTTTCATTCGTTTCCCCGGTCCCTCCCTCGTCTGACAGTTGATCCAATGGTTATTATTATGCAGTGTTTACATGCGCATGTTCTGATACTGGACATGCATGGTATTGCGGAGATTCGGACTCCATAGGGCTGTCCAGGCCCCCACCAATGTTACGGCACATTCTCTGCCGATGGAGATGCATCCACCCTGTCAGACTACCTGCGTCAATTAGATTTGCATTTCTGCCGCCTGTGACGGCGTAAATCAGATTGTCCGATTCTACTGCAGCTGCGTAGTCCAGTTCAGTTCCTGGATCTTTTCGTCTGTTTCCCGCAATTCTTTTGCCATCTGATCTACTTTTTTCTGTATCTCAGATACCGGAACCGTACTTTTAATTTTGATCTCCGTATGTGTCAGGCGGCTGACCTGACTGCTCGCATGATCCAAAAATTCCCGCATCAAGCGGATTTTCATCCTTAAACAGTCCCTGTGCGCAAGAAATTCCGTAATCGTCCTGCCCTCGTACTCCGTGCTGCTGTTGGTCAGATTGATCCTGATCATCAGTTCTTCCAGACGTCTGATTAATCTATCCGATTCTTCCATCAGCAAGTCCGGGGATTCGGACGGTTCTTCTCCTTCCTGCACTTTGGCATTCCGGTTCAAACGGCCGCCAAGTTCCGACAGCCTGTTTTGCAAATCTGCTCTTTCTGCTAATGCTGTTGCCAGTTTCATGAACTTAAATACCTCCTCCTTAGATCTGTCCGTTATTTGTATGCCTCTACCGTTCCCTGGCGGATCACCCCAGAAAACCACAGCCTTTGCCCGAACAAACCTGCCATCTGACAAAAAAATCCGATTCCTTCCTGCGGCGGACGGCCTGCTTTTACCGCCCGGGCGCATTTTTTTATCTTTTGTTCCGCATCTGTGATCAAGCGGCGATTTTTTGCAGGCGTTCTTTTTAACAGCTTTTCATCTGCTATACTGTCCGGCATTTTTACATGCAGACCGCCGACTGCCTGAGCGCCATACTTTTTCAGCAGCCGCGCCAGCACCCCCGCGCCATCGCCGCTAAACAGCCCCATGGTAGCGATTACAAACACTTTTTTCCCTTTCCACAGTCCTGCATTTGCTGTTACAAAATCCCTGACTATTTTAGGTATATTGGAAAACTGCACCGGGTAGCTGAACAGGATGGCTTTGTGTCTTTTTATGGAACTGACAGCTGCAGCTTCTTCAATGGAAAATATATTTTCCTGTGCGTGAAATTCTTTTAAGAATATTTCTAAAGCATATTTAGAATTGCCAGTACCGCTAAAATAAATACCTGTCATATTGTAGACACTCCTTGCTGTGATTGTTGCATCGCTGTATTGTTTCGTACTTTTGGAACGTTATTTATCAAAATCCAGTATGAAATTTAAGAACTTCTGAAACAACTGGATTTTTGATGAAATATGTGTGTATTCGGCGCTCTGATTGTTGGTATTTGAATTGTATCACAAATTAAGGAAAAAATCATCTGCGTTTCAGCAAATTTTTGTGTATGAGAGAAGGACGCGTGCAGAAGTTTTAATCACCTTTGGAACTGTTATTTATCGCTGGAATTTTCGCGTAATAAAAAATTTGATTCCTGGCAGCAGAATTGATATTGAGCTGCGTTTGTGACTGCTCGGATGGATTGCAGGCGGCGGGACGTGGATTGGCTGGGGGACTTTTTTGGCTCTCCGGCCCCCCAGCAGCCAACCTTCGGACTTACAGTATCCCCCAGCCACTCAAAAGTACATCGCCATATCAAAATGTGACACCTGATCTGATTGGCTGTAAGAAAAATGCCGCACCGGAAATGTATTTTATAAACATTTCTAGTGCGGCTGATCTTATAATTATTTTAATCACAATTTAAAATTTTGATTACAAATTTTCTTTGAAAAATTTCTCCATTTCTGCTGCTGCAGCTTCTTCGTCATCACCTTCTACAGATACTTCAATTTCTGTACCCTTTTTAATGCCCATGCTCATAATTGCCATCAGCTTTGTAGCCTCAGCATTTTTCCCGCCAGCACTGATTGTAATCTTGGAAGCATATTTTTTTGCTTCTTTCACTAAGATTCCTGCTGGTCTTGCATGTACACCCTGTTCATCTGTAATGACGTAGTTAAATGATTTCATAATAATTTCCTCCTTGTTTTTTACAGTCCTGCACGATCTGCTGTAAGCACAACAATTCTGCCAGATTTATCTCCAAACGCAGACCGCTTCGCCTGCTTGAAACGTAAAAAAACTGCATCATACTCATGAAAAAACATCAAAATAAATCAATCTTAATTCTTGTGAGTACAATCCAGCTTTGCCTACTTAAAGTCACAACCTGGCATGTGCTTTCCTGATTTCTATATACAGATTTTACTATAATTTTTTTTGACTGTCTATCCCAAAAATTTATTTTGTAGCAAATAGCTAATTTTATACACCCTTTTTTATCTATATTTACCAAATCCCGCCAATCTTGTGATTAACGGGGTTTCTCTGTGGTATCCTTCTGTTTCTGTTTTTCGTACTGCTGCACTGCAGGATCAATGATTTCCTGTATCCGGCGCCATTCTTTGGTTGATTCATCCTTTGCTGTCTCGCTGCGGTTTTGAGATAAAAAGCGCGCCAATTCATAACAACTGATCCATATTTCACTGTTTCCATCTTTTTGGGATTCGTCAAAAATCAGCTGCAGGCCAAAGTGCAAATGTATAATGTCGATATTATTTACATTTTCTTTATCGCTGTATCCCGTGTGTCCCATGTAACCAATTACATCCCCTGCTGTTACGGCGCCGCCTTCTTTGAGTGATTTGCTGTATGGAAAGTTTTGGCGCAGGTGGGCATAATAATAATATCTTTTTTTATCAAAGCTGCGTATGCCAATACGCCAGCCGCCATAGCGGTTCCAGCCAAGGCATTCCACATAACCGGATTCTACGGCTATAATCGGCGTACCGATCTGTCCCATCATATCATGTCCCAGATGCTGTCTACGATAACCGAAAGAACGGGAAGAACCGAAATCATCATAATCCGTATAAGGAAATCCCTTTGCAATTGGCGAATATGCTTTTAGTCCATATTGTGTTTGTTTTGAATCTGAACCGGACAGCTGATATTCACCGACAAAACCGCCCAGGACAGCATGGTAGGCTTCATTGTAGTAGTCATAGTATTTCATATCAGCAGTTAGTTCTTCTAAAGTTGATTCTTTATTTAATATTTTATCTGCAATCGCTTTCATATCGGATGATTTATAGTTTTTAAAATCTCCCCCATATTTTGCTCCAAGCACGGCAAGCAGACAGACCCAGTCGATGGGCGTGTCAGTTTCATGCGCTTTCAGATCATATTGATAAGCATCGTTCATAGCGGCACTGGTAACTTTGAAGTCAACCCATTTAATAAAGTCTCTGTTGTCAGATGCCGCAGGCGGTTCTGTATGATTGGATGATACAGGGGTATTGGATCGTATTTTATGAATGATTTTCGCGGGTTTGATGTATGTAAGAACAATTATTGAGAAAAGCGCGAGCAGTTCTATCAATACAATGCATTTGAAGCGGAATGGTTTCATATTTTGCGCCGATCATGGAAAGTGATTTATTTTATTTATATGTGCGGAGAAGGAAAATATGAGTTACAGATTCTATTTATTCCGAACGAGGCTGGATTCGTTCAAAGTTGTCGCTGCGAGGGTTATTCTTTTCTAAATAAATTAGATATTGCTTTTTGCTGATACTCGTAAGCCTTTCCCACATTCCCATTTGGAGATGGTCTTATCACTGATTTCAACTGTCATAGCCTTTGAAAGACTGCTGGAATCAGAGTTTTTCCATTTTTCTCAATTCGTAGATTTAGCGCCTAATCTTCATTTTTATAGAGTGCATAATAGTCAGCATCCATGTTATCCATCATTTGGGTAAACCATCTTTTAGCATCGTCAAGCGCTTTATTATAAACGACAGGCGCCAACTTTTCTTCAAACAGATGCAGGAGCTGCATTTGTTCAATAATCCCAATTTCTTCCCCGCGTTCAGAGGAATAAAATATTTTTATTTCTTCCTTTAATTTTTCTTTTTGTGCCTCTGTTAATTTTACTTGCGAAAAACTGTTTCGTTTCTTCATTTTATTTTACTTTCCTTTCCTGATAAAGTGTAACTCCTTTACATCTCCTGTTGACTGCTGTCCCATGATCCCGGGACGGATCTTCTGCCAGTTCCAGCTTCCAAATGCGATCATCCCAATCTGCGTATTGCATCTTTAAGGCAATTCAGCCGAATTTACGGAAAGCATTTTTTCACCAGTCATACGCATCTGTTTTTCTGTCGCTTTCCAATCCAGCTGGATTTCCAAAATACAATCCTCATAGCATAGCAGATACCAATACAGTTCTCCCGCATTCTGCCACGTCAGCTGATAGGCTTCCTTTGCCAGCCATGGTGCAGCATCCAGCTTTTTGTAAACTCTTTATAGCTGCGTCTGCGCCCTTGCGTTTTCGTTTCCCGGATAAGCCCGGCTTCTGAAGTTTGTTTTTATTCTCGAATATCAAGTTTTATAAAAAGATCATACTCTCGAATATCGAGAATGTCAATGCAAAAATTATTTGATATGCACAGCTCATATAAGAAATCATTCTTAAGTAGCTATTCTATTTTCCCCCAACTCATGTTATACTTAGCAAGCACCAACTAACAACACAACTCAAACAAGGAGGTATCTGTACATGTTTTTAAAAGACGTGCAGACAGGCCATAGCTGCATTGTAGAACACATCGACCTTCCCTTCCAGATGGAACGGCGGCTGGAAGCCCTTGGAATGACAAGAGAATCTGAAATATCCGTCTTAAACCGCAAAGGCAAAGGCATTATGATCATTAAACTGCGCGGCGCCCGGTTTGCGCTTGGATATAACATGACAAAACATATAACAGTACGTGAAACGAGGTGACATATTTGAAAGAAAATCTGACCATAGGATTTATCGGCAACCCGAACTGCGGTAAAACGACACTGTTCAACGCCTACACCGGTGCAAATTTGAAAGTGGCCAACTGGCCCGGCGTTACCGTAGAAAAAGTCGAAAGCGCAATCCGCGACCACGATCTGAATATCCGGCTGGTCGACCTGCCTGGTACTTACAGCCTGACTTCTTATACAATGGAAGAAACCGTCTCCAGACAATTTATTTTAAGCGATGAAGTGGATGTTGTCATTAATGTAGCGGACGCTTCCGCCCTTGAACGCAACCTGTATCTGACCCTGCAGATCCTGGAACTGGGCAAGCCTGTCGTACTGGCGCTGAATATGATGGATATTGTCGAAAAACGCGGTATGGAAATTGATCTGCACCGCCTGCCGGAAATGCTTGGTATTCCGGTGATTCCGGTATCTGCCCGCAAGCGCACGGGCCTCGACTCCCTGCTGCACGCGGCGGCTCACCATAAGGGACATCATGACCCGGACAGCCTGATCCATCATCACAAAGACACTGGACATCATGTCCACGATCACCACAAAGAATTTGCCATGGTCTATTCGGACCCGCTGGAAGATAAGATCGACCAGCTGATCGCGGCATTACAGGAATCATATCCGGATATTTCCAACTATCGCTGGCATGCAATCAAGCTTCTGGAACACGACACAGAAGTTTGGGAAAAATATCCGCTTGACCTGCCGGATGTGCTGGACAAAAACTATGAATCACAGATCATCAATGAAAAGTATGATTTTATAGAAGAAATTATTGATGAAGCGCTGCTGCATAAAAAGCGGCAGGACCAGTTAACGGAACGGGTTGATCGGGCGTTAACGCACAAGATCTTTGGCATTCCGATTTTTCTGGGCATTATGGCGGTCGTATTTTTCCTGACCTTTGCGGTCGGAGACTGGATCAAAGGCTATTTTGAAACAGCCATTGACTGGATCTCCGGACTGACCATAGACGGACTGCGCGCCATGCATACCCACAAGGCGCTGGAATCGCTCGTTGTGGAAGGTATCATTGGCGGCGTAGGAACGATTGTTACATTTTTGCCAAATATCTTTATCCTGTTTCTGGCGCTTGCATTTTTGGAAGACAGCGGCTATATGGCGCGGGTTGCCTATATTATGGAAGGTCTGATGAGCAGACTTGGTCTTTCCGGCAAGGCGTTTATCCCGATGCTGCTCGGATTTGGCTGCACGGTTCCGGCAATTATGGCTTCGCGTGCATTAGAAAATAAACGCGACCGCTACAAAGTCATGCTAGTAACCCCGTTTATGAGCTGCAATGCCCGCCTGACAATTTACATCCTGTTTGCAGAAATGTTTTTTGGCAAAAACGCTCTGCTTGCCGCCTATTCCATGTACCTGATCGGCATTGCTGTCGCTATGGCCGTCTCATATGTCCTGCACCTGCTTGACCGGGAGAAAAGCGCGAACTATCTGCTGATCGAACTGCCGGAATATAAGCTGCCGGACGCGCGGACCGTAGGCATTTATGTATGGGATAAGGTCAAGGACTATTTGGGAAAAGCAGGCACGACCATTTTTATCGCAACGCTGCTGATCTGGTTTTTGCTGAATTTCGGACCACAAGGATATGCACCGGACTTATCTGAAGGATTCGGCGCAATCATTGGCAAATGGCTGGTTCCTGTTTTTGCGCCTGTCGGGCTCGGCTTTTGGCAGATTGCGGTTGCCCTGATCGCCGGAATTTCCGCAAAAGAAGTCGTTGTATCCAGCTGCGCGGTTTTGTTCGGCATCGTAAACGCCAATTCCGCCTCTGGTATGGCAAGATTTTCCGAAGTATTAAAGGGCATCGGATTCGGGCCGTTAAACGCATTCTGCCTGATGGTCTTCTGTCTGCTGTATGTGCCTTGCGCGGCGACATTGGCTACCATACAAAAAGAGTCGGACAGCTGGGGATGGACCTGCTTTGTCACACTGTTCCAGCTGGTTGTGGCATGGGGCGTTACCTTTTTAGTATACCGTATCGGACTGGCCATTACATTTTAATTTAAGAAAGAGTGGAAATCATTATGAAATCATTAGTAATCGCAGAAAAGCCCAGCGTGGGCAGAGATATCGCCAGAGTGCTTGGATGCAGCAAAGGCGGAAATGGATTTTTAGAAGGCCGTGATTATGTCGTCACTTGGGCGCTCGGACATCTGGTGGAACTGGCCGACCCGGAAAGCTACACAGACCAGTGGAAAACCTGGAAGATGGAAACGCTTCCCATGCTGCCGGAAAAGCTGGAAATCCAGGTAATCCCAAAAACCGGCAAACAATACCAGACCGTAAAGACACAAATGTACCGCAAAGATATCGGTACAATTATTATCGCCACCGACGCAGGCCGGGAAGGAGAACTGGTGGCCCGCTGGATTATCAAAAAAGCAGGCGTACACAAGCCTATGAAACGGCTGTGGATTTCTTCGGTCACAGACCAGGCCATCCGCCAGGGCTTCGCACACTTAAAAGACGCAAAAGAATATCAAAAGCTTTATGAAGCAGCCGTAGCAAGAGCCGAAGCAGACTGGCTCGTCGGTCTGAACGCCACCCGCGCCCTGACCGTACGGCACAACGCCCAGCTGTCCTGCGGCAGAGTGCAGACTCCCACCCTGGCTATGATCGCCAAGCGCGAGACACAGATCAAATCATTTCAGCCAAAATCCTACTATGGTCTGAAAGCAATTGGCAGCGGCGCGACCTTTACATGGAAAAACAAAGACAACAGCGATTTTGTCTTTTCATCCGCAGCATTACAAACCATCCGCGGCATACAGGCAAAGATCACCAACAGCACGGCAACCATAGAAGAAATCAAGAAGAAACAGCAAAAATCCTATGCGCCCCAGCTGTACGACCTGACTTCTCTGCAGCAGGACGCCAACCGCATGTTCGGATTTTCCGCCAAGCAGACGCTGGACTATATGCAGCATCTGTATGAACACTACAAAGTAGTCACTTATCCAAGAACCGATTCCAGATATCTGACGAAAGACCTTGTAGCCACACTGCCGGAACGCATCCGCGCCTGCCGTTTTGGCAGCTACAGTTCCATCTGCGGCCAGCTGCTCAAAGCCCCGGTCAAAGGAAACGCCTCCTTTGTCAACGACAAAAAAGTCTCCGACCACCATGCCATTATCCCGACCGAACAGGGCGTCAGCCCGCGGGATCTGGAATACGGAGAACGCAAAATCTACGAACTGGTCGTTTCCCGTTTCCTTGCCGTTTTCATGCCGCCCTGCGAGTATGAGCAGACAGAAGTAACCGCTGTCTGCGAAGGCGAACGATTTACGATAAAAGGAAAGATCATCCGCAAAGCCGGATGGCAGGAAATCCAAAAGATCCAAAAAGAAGCCGGCATTCTGCCTGAAGAAGACCCGGACAGCGACAGCAGCTATGCAGACGAAGCCGGACTCGCGCAAGGCAAAACCCGTGAAAACGAGATCCAAGGCAGTCTGCCAGACTTTACGAAAGGCCAGAAGCTCCTTTTTACAGAAACGAAGATTACAGAAGGAAAAACCAAGCCTCCGCTGCCATTTACCGAAGCCACCCTGCTTGCGGCTATGGAAAATCCCATAAAATACATGGAAAGCAGCGACCAGTCGCTGAAAAAAACGCTGGGCGAGACCGGAGGCTTAGGAACCGTCGCGACCCGCGCGGATATTATCGAGAAACTGTTCAGCAGCTTTATGATCGAAAAGAAAGACAAATATATTCATCTGACTTCCAAAGGCAGACAGGTACTCGAACTGGCCCCGCAGGGACTGACTTCTCCGGAACTGACAGCCAGATGGGAACAGCAGTTAGCGGATATTGCAAAAGGGACATCCGAAAAAAAAGATTTTGAAGCAGAAATCCGGGCCTATACCGTAGATCTTGTCAAGGATATCGCGGCCTCTTCCAAAACTTACCGCCACGATAACCTGACCGGAAAAAAATGCCCGGAATGCGGCAAGCTGCTGTTGGAGGTCAGCCACAAAAACGGACGAATGCTGGTATGTCAGGACAGGGAATGCGGTTACCGGAAAACACTATCCAAAAACACAAACGCCCGCTGTCCGCAATGCCATAAGAAAATGGAGCTGGTTGGAGACGGAGAGAATCAGAAATTTATCTGTGTGTGCGGTTACCGGGAAAAATTGTCTGCGTTTGAAAAGCGCAAAAAGGAAAGCGGGGGAGGCGTTTCCAAAAAGGATGTTTCCAAGTATATGAATAAAATGAAGCAGGAGGCGAAGGAGCCATTGAATAATGCTTTTGCGAGTGCTTTTGCTAAGATCAAGATTTAGGTGTGAGTTTTAATATTTGTGTGGGATTTTGTGGGGATGCGGATGTTGGTTGAAGGGCGGAGGATGGCTTCCCGGACGTGTCTGTGTCAGCGGAACGGGATGGCTTCCCGGACGTGTCCGTGTCAGCGGAACGGGATGGCAGTCCAGTCCGCCCAGGGTGTATCTCCCAGCCCAGTCCCCCCTCCGCCCGCAGCGTCGTCCGCTTTGCCAAAACCGTATCTCCTTAGCCTATCCCCTGCTCTCAAAGCAGCCAGTTCCGTCTATGATGCCGCTTTCTCAAATTCCGCCACCATAACCGCATCCGGCCTTTCCGTCAGCAGCGAAACCACAATATTAACAGCCAGCGCAGCCAGAAATGCCGGAAGCAGTTCGTAAATATCCCATGCCCCGCCCATCGGACGCACCAGATATTTCCACACAAAGATCATAACACCGCCGCTTAACATACTGGCAAAAGCGCCGTATTTATTGCTGCGTTTCCAAAAAAGCGCACAAAGCATAACCGGCCCGAAAGCGGCTCCAAAGCCTGCCCATGCAAAACTGACAATGCCGAACACGCTGCTGAACGGATCTCTGGCTAAAAAGACCGCGATAATACTGATTAGCAGCACGGTAATCCTTGCTGCCAGCAGAGAAGCTTTTTCGCTGAGGTTAATGCCAAACGTATCGCGCAGCAGGTTCTGGGATACACTGGAAGAAGCTGCCAGCAGCTGGCTGTCGGCCGTGGACATAGTCGCGGCCAGAATACCGGCGAGGATAATTCCGGCCAGAACCGCAGCGCCGGCACCCTGTGAACTTAAAAGATCCGCAATCTTTACAATAATCGTCTCAGAATCGCTTCCTGAAAGCGTGTCGATCCATCCGGCTTTGGTAACTCCCAGTCCGCAGACGCCGATAAAAATAGCAACTGCCATAGAAATAACCACCCATACCGTAGCAATCCGGCGGGAAGTTGTTAACTTCTCTTCCTCTTCGATCGCCATAAAGCGGAGCAGTACATGCGGCATCCCAAAATAGCCAAGTCCCCAGGCCAGCATGGAGAAAATGTTGATCAGCCCATACGTCTTTGCAGTACCGGCCGTCACATCATATGTATTCGTAAAGGATAAATAGCCTGGAAGGGCTTTTGCGTTTTCCATGACAGCGGAAAATCCCCCTGCCATATGTCCGCTGTAAAACACTACGGTAATCAGTGCAATCGTCATAACAATACTCTGGATCAGGTCCGTGGTAGAAGCAGCGAGAAATCCTCCCAGCGTCGTATAAGCAACGATAATAACGGCACACATGATCATGGCCGTCATATAATCCATTCCAAACAGAGTCGAAAACAATTTTCCGCATGCTGCAAAACCGCTTGCCGTATACGGAATAAAAAAGACCACGATCACGATTGCGGCTATGCAGTTCAGCATATTTTTGTCATGATACCGTTTTGAAAAGAAGTCCGGAATTGTAATCGCGCCAATCTGCTGGCTGTAACGGCGGATTTTTTTTGATACAAAAAACCAGTTCAGCCAGGTGCCGAACACCAGTCCAATTGCTGTCCAGGAAGCATCGCAAATGCCGGACAGATACGCGACTCCCGGCAGGCCCATCAGCAGCCAGCTGGACATATCGCTTGCCTCCGCGCTCATAGCTGTTACAAACGGCCCCAGCTTGCGGCCGCCAAGATAAAAGTCATCCGTAGACGTATTTGTTTTGGAAAAATGAAAACCGATGACGATCATTAGGCCAAGATAACAAATCATAGCAGCCATAATCAAAATAGATGATAGGTTCATAAAAAAACTCCAATCTGCCGCAGCGCGGCGTTTTTTCTTGCGACGCTTTCGTGTGGTACATTGAGAAAGGACACAATCGAATAGTAGTATAACATGAAATTGGAGCTGTGTCTATGGGGCAAATATGTTCTTGTAAAGAAAATTAGCTGTTATAATAGTTAGAAGCCCCATTGAACTGTTGCTGCCTATTGTGTTAGGAACTCCTGTCAGTCCTGCATCCCCTGCAGCGTTTTAACGATTTTTTCGATGATTTCCAGCAGCGTTTCCATATCTACATTCTGATTATTTACATATGCATAATATGCCCCATGGACGCAATAGGACAGCAGGATATTCTTTTGTGCGTCCTCCTTATACTGCGGATATTTTTCAAACATCGATCTTTTGACTTCCGCTTCCAGCTTATTTGCCAGATAGTTCTGCCCTTTGCCGGAAAATAACACATTGATCAGCGAAAGATGGGATAGAAAGGCCAGGCAGACTTCTCTGGTAACTACATCCAGATTGTCAAAAGAGTATTCCTGCGCATGCGGAATGCTTCTGATCACGGAAGCCACTGTCTCTGTCTCTAAAGTATCGGACAAGGCATACAGGTCCTCGTAATGTGCGTAAAACGTAGATTTATTAATACAAGCGAGACTGCACAACTCTTTGACGGTAATCTTTTCCAGCGGTTTTTTAGACCGCAGCTCCATAAAAGCATTTTTGATCGCTTTTTCTGTTTTTTCCATTCTGATATCCATTGTAATTTATTTCTCCATTCAAAAAACGACAATTTTTCAAATTGGTTGCTTATCCATCCTTCAGACAAATTTGGTGGTGGAAGGATCTGGTGATCTTCTGTATTCTTATAGTAGCAGACGCAACAACGATTGTCTATTCGTTACAAGGAGGTTTTTATGGACTTTTATGGATTTTATACAGGAAAAATATTTGATGCGTATCAGTATCTGGGCGCGCATCTGACTACGCATGGAACTGTGTTCCGTACATTTGCGCCCGGCGCGGCAAGGATCGCTCTGATCGGGGAATTTAACGACTGGCAGGAAACACCCATGCATCAGGTACATGACGGACATTTCTGGGAATGCGAAGCAGCGGATGCCGCAGCCGGAATGATGTACAAATACCGGATCTACAGCAAAGACGGACACTGTATGGATCACTGTGACCCGTATGGATGCGGGATGGAGCTGCGTCCGAACGCAGCATCGCTCATCCGTGATATGAACGCTTACCAGTTTGAAGACCAGACATGGATGCAGACACGCAGCGACTGCAAGGATCAGCCGCTGAATATTTATGAGATCCATATGGGATCGTTCCGCAAGCCGTCGGACCAGCCGGACGACTGGTACCGCTATGACGAAATGGCCGATCTTCTGATCCCTTATCTGAAAGAACACGGTTATAACTATCTGGAAGTAATGCCGTTAAATGAATATCCGTCAGACGAATCCTGGGGCTATCAGTCTACTGGCTTTTACAGCCCTACTTCCAGATACGGCACGGCGGATCAGCTGAAAGAGTTCATTGACTGCTGCCACCAAAACGGGATCGGAGTGCTGATGGATTTTGTTCCGGTACATTTTGCGCTGGACGCTTATGCGCTGTCGCATTACGACGGAACTGCATTATACGAATATCCGCATAATGCGGTCGGCGTCAGTGAATGGGGCAGCTGTAATTTTATGCATTCCCGCGGGGAAGTTCGCAGCTTCCTGCAGTCGGCGGCAAATTACTGGCTGACAGAATTCCATTTTGACGGTCTGCGTATGGATGCGATCAGCCGCGCGATTTATTGGCAGGGTGATCCTGGCAGGGGCGTCAATATGAATGCCGTAGAGTTTTTAAAATATATGAACCAGGGCTTAAAAAAACTCCATCCAACAGCGATCCTTGCTGCCGAGGATTCCACTGCTTTTCCAGGCGTTACGAAAAACGTCTCTGACGGCGGACTTGGCTTTGATTACAAATGGGATATGGGATGGATGAATGATACGCTGGATTATTTCCGTACAGACCCGGTTTACCGCAGCCGCGACTATCACAAGCTGACTTTTTCCATGATGTATTATTATTCAGATCAGTTCCTGTTGCCTCTGTCACATGACGAGGTCGTACATGGGAAGGCGACGATCCTGCAAAAAATGTTCGGCGGCTACGACGGCAAATTCCCGCAGGCCAGGGCCTTTTATATGTATATGTATGCGCATCCAGGTAAAAAGCTGAATTTTATGGGCAATGAGATCGGACATTTTAGGGAATGGGACGAAAAACGCGAGCAGGACTGGAATCTGCTGGATTATCCGGCGCATCAGGACTTTCATCGGTTTATGATGGATTTAAGCTGCCTGTACACAGAGCATCCGGCTCTCTACGAAAAAGATTACGAAACGGAAGGCTTCCAGTGGCTGGATTGTCATCAGGAAGAAGCTTGTATCTATGCATTTGAACGGGCCGGAAAAGAAGAACGGATCGTCGCCATATTTAATTTCTCTGACCAGGCGCAGGATGCCTATCAGATCAAAGTGCCTGGCGCAAAAACGCTGGAACTGCTGTTGTCAAGCAATGATGTGCGCTATGGCGGAAATGCAGATGCAGCAATAGAAGCCGCACGAACAGAAAACGGATTCTGTATCAGCCTGGCGCCGTTTTCAGCTGTGTACTATCTTGTGACAGATCAGAATGTAAATAAAACAGCAGCTAAAAAATAAATGGCTGTATACAATTACTGTGTAGTGATTCTTAAATGACAGATCTTAAATGAAATATTTAAAAACAATATCTTGCGCAAACAGGTATCCAGCCCATCGCGAAATAATTCCGAATGGCTGGATACGCAGCCGTTCAATGACTTATTTGAACTGCTGCAAATTTCTGAAACACAGGCTGCGACGGCGTTATTTCAAATTTCATTTTTTTCTTTAAAACCGGATGTACAAACACCAGTTCAAAAGCGCAAAGTCCAAGACCTTCCTGGCAGCAGCCCGCCGCTTCGCTCTGTATTCCATATTTACAGTCTCCGGCCAGCGGTGTCCCCACATGCGCCATCTGCGCCCGGATCTGATGATGCCTTCCGGTCAGCAATTGGATTTTCACCAGATTCCGCGCGGGATGTAAACTGGCATCTGTTTCCAGTACCTGGTACAGCAGCTCTGCTCTTTTTGCACCTGGTTCTTTCTCTCCCACGACATAGGAACAGTTTGCGCGTCCGTCTTTTTTCAAAAAGTCTACCAGCTTCCCTTCCCTGGCTGGCATCGTGCCCTGCGCTACTGCCAGGTATCCTTTGGCAAAGTTCCCCTGTGTCAGCTGTCTGCTTAGTGCAGCGGTACTCCCTGCATGTTTTCCAAATACGAGAATTCCTTCCACTGGCTGGTCCAGCCGATGCACCAGACCGATATAAGGTTCTTCTCCGTTTGCATGACGGTAATTGCGAAGCAGACTTACCATATCCTGCTGTCCGCTCTTTTTCGTCTGCGCCGCGATCCCTGCTGGCTTAACGCAGACGAGCAGATCCTGATCTTCATACAAGATCCGTCTGCCATGATCCGGCTGTTTCTTTGTCATGATCCCCCACTCCTTTTTCTGCAATTCTGATTTTTGACAACAGTTCAGATCACCTATGGAACTGTTGCGGTTTTTGTTCATTAAGCTCCTGTCTTAAAGCGTGTCTTATAAATGCTTTCTGTCAGATGTATTTCACAATTCGTGGGAAATTTGCTCCAAATAAAGAACGCATAGCGGGCGATGAAATCTGAATTTGGCGCAAATATCACGCAACGCAGAAAATGCAGACGGCGGAAGTGATTTTTAAGACACGCTCTGGCTCACATCAGATACTTGCAGTAATCCAGGTGCTTTTGCGTATACTTCTTCTGCTCCCACGTATGATTTCTGGCAATCACAGACTTTGAGACATTAAAATAATCATAACAGATCCCGCCGCCTGTCTGCAGCGTATCATCCCAGGTGCAGTCAATATAAGTCCCGTTACGTCCCAATTTTACAAAGTTCCAGGAATGATCCTCCCCGCCTGCCGTTCCGCATACGGCAATTGACGCGATGCCTGCCTTATGTGCAATCAGGTTAAAGGCTCCCGTATAGCCCTGGCAGACGGCCTTTTTCTTCACCAGCGCCCCATAAGCCGTATAGGAATCTTCATACCCATTCCCGTCTTTTAATCTCTGGTCATAGCTGCACTGCCTGATCAGATAATCGTGAATTGCCTGCAGCTTCTGCGTTGTTGACATTCCTTTTGTCAGTTCGTTTTTAACAAATTCCTCAGCTTTGCGGTCTGCCGCACGCATTTTGGCATCCTGCTCCGCTTTGGTCAGTTCCCTGCTTCTGCGGTAGCCATAAGTGCCGTTTTTATTTTTCCAGACGACTGTATTATAATTATACTCCGGATGCTGCTGCAGCATCAGGTAAAATATCGCATAACAGGACGGATCGCTGTAAAAGCGTGTCGTGTAATCGCAATCCCGCAGCGCGGTAAGCGCTTTGCGGTAAGCCTCTTTGGTATCTTTAACCGGCTCTACTTCCAAGAGAGAATCTTCCGTAATCCAGAACGTATATGCGGCCATTTCGCCGATAGTTTGCCTGCGGTACCGGCTCTTTCCGGTATACAGACGCTTTTGCTCCAGCGCTGCCTGGGACAGCTGCTGCTGGATCTGCTCCAGGGTATAATGTTCGGAAGCCGTAAAGGTAATCTCCATCTGTCCGTTTTGAATCGCCGTTGCAAATTCTTCCCGGATCTCCTCCAGATTATATGGCGCTGAATCGGCTTTGGCCAAAATTACGCCTGTCTGCAGCAGGCAGACACAACATATGGCGAAGCACAGCCATTTGATCCAATCGGTTCGGAACTTAACCGTTCTTTTTATCTTTCTTTTCTTCATCTCTTTTCCTGATCCCCTTTTCCAAGCAAAAAAACTATTTCTTTTTCCAGACAAAAAGTAAACGATAACCCTTTTCTGATCTATTCTTCATTTCTTAAAGAAACGTTTTCTTCTTTGGCCTTTCATGGAAAATAAAAGGCAAAATTACAGTATTTAGATCATAAACTTCCTGCAACTTCGCCTTTTCTGTTACTTTTACACCTTATTCATACAGCAATGCTTAAATTTCTTACCGCTTCCGCAAGGACATGGATCGTTTGGATACACTTTTTTTACTTCCCGTGTTTTCGGCTTGGCAGACGCAGAATCATCTTTGTTGGTTCCTGTCACCTTTGCCACTTCTTCCCGTTCTACCTTTTCTTCCATCCTTACATGATACATCAGCCGCAGCGTATCTTCACGCATATTCTGCGTCATTCCGTCAAACATTTCAAATCCCATCAGCTTGTACTCTACCAGCGGATCTCTCTGCCCGTAAGCCTGCAGGCCGATCCCCTGGCGGAGCTGGTCCATATCATCCAGATGCGCCATCCATTTGCGGTCGATCACCTTTAATAAAATCACGCGCTCCAGTTCACGGATTGCCTCTGGTTCCGGAAATTCCGCCTCTTTTTCTTCATACAGCTTTACTGCCTGCTCTTTTAGCTTGTGTTTCACCTCTTTGCTGTTTTTGCAGTCTTCCAGATTTTCCGCGGTCAGCGGCTCCAAAGGAATGACCGGAACCAGCAGCTGGTTTAACTCTTCCAAATCCCACTCTTCCCGGCTGACGTCATCGGACAGGCACGTATCTACCGTTGCTTCCACAAAATCAACAATCATCTTATAAATCGAATCGCGCATGTTCTCTCCATTTAATACTTTCATACGCTCTTCGTATACAATTTCTCTCTGGTCATTCATGACCTGGTCGTATTCCAGAAGGTTTTTACGAATACCAAAGTTATTCGCTTCAATCTTCTTCTGCGCCTTTTCAATCGCATTGGTCAGCATCTTATGCTGGATTTCCTCGCCTTCCGGCACACCAAGCGCATTGAAAATATCCATCAGCTTTTCCGAGCCGAACAAACGCATCAGATCATCTTCCAGCGAAATGTAAAACTTGGACTCGCCCGGATCGCCCTGACGGCCGGAACGTCCGCGCAGCTGGTTGTCAATCCGGCGGGATTCATGACGCTCGGTACCGATAATCTTAAGTCCTCCGGCTTTTCTGGCTTCCTCGTCCAGCTTAATATCCGTACCACGCCCGGCCATATTCGTCGCGATCGTAACCGCCCCATGCTCGCCTGCGTGACTGACAATTTCCGCTTCCTTTTCATGGAACTTTGCGTTCAGCACCTGATGCTTAATGCCCCTGCGGCTTAACATCTTATCCAACAGCTCTGAGATCTCGATCGTAACCGTGCCGACCAGCACCGGCTGTCCTTTGGCATGGCTGGCTTCCACCTCGTCACAGACCGCGCGGAATTTTTCCTTCTGTGTTTTATATACAGCGTCCTGGTGGTCTTCACGAATCACTGGCATATTCGTCGGGATCTCAATTACGTCCATCCCGTAAATATCACGAAACTCCTGCTCTTCGGTCAGCGCCGTACCAGTCATGCCGGATTTTTTCTCAAATTTATTAAAAAAGTTCTGGAAAGTAATCGTCGCCAGTGTGCGGCTCTCCCGTCTTACCTTCACATGTTCTTTTGCTTCAATCGCCTGATGCAGCCCGTCCGAATAACGGCGCCCCGGCATAATACGCCCCGTAAATTCATCTACGATCAGTACCTCTTCATCTTTTACCACATAATCTTTATCGCGGAACATCAGGTTATGCGCACGCAGCGCTAAAATAATATTATGCTGGATTTCCAAATTTTCCGCATCGGCCAGGTTCTCGATATTGAAAAACTTCTCTACCTTTTTTACACCTTCAGCAGTCAGGTTTACAACCTTGTCCTTTTCATTGACGATAAAATCACCGTCTTCCTCGACTTCCACGCCCATAATGGCATCCATCTTCGTAAATTCCCCGTTGCCCTCGCCGCGCTTTAACTGCTGCGCCAAAATATCACAGGCTTCGTAGAGCTTTGTGGACTTCCCGCTCTGCCCGGAAATAATAAGCGGCGTACGCGCTTCGTCAATCAGGATGGAATCCACCTCATCAACAATCGCAAAATGCAGATCCCTCTGCACGAGCTGTTCTTTATAAATGACCATATTATCCCTCAGATAGTCAAATCCCAGCTCGTTATTCGTCACATATGTGATATCACACGCATAAGCTTCCCGGCGCTGGTCGTTGTCCATACTGTTCAAAATACAGCCGACTTTCAGTCCCAGAAATTCATGCACCTGGCCCATTTCTTCCGCGTCACGCTGTGCCAGGTAATCATTTACCGTTACGATATGAACGCCTTTGCCTTCTAACGCATTCAGATAGGCCGGCATGGTTGCTACGAGCGTCTTACCTTCACCAGTCTTCATTTCCGCGATACGTCCCTGATGCAGAATAATACCGCCAATCAGCTGTACCCGGAACGGTTCCATATGAAGCACCCTCCAGGACGCCTCCCTGACAACCGCAAATGCTTCTACTAAAATATCGTCCATCGTTTCGCCTGCTTCCAGGCGCTTTTTAAATTCCGGTGTTTTGGCTTTCAGCTCATCATCGGACATCTCCTGCATCGTCGGACGCAGGCCCTCAATCTTATCTACAAGCGGTTTTATTCTTTTTAACTCACGCTCGCTGTGAGTGCCGAATATTTTTTCAAATGCTCCCATATAATCTCCTATCGTTATCGTATACTTGTCATTCATCACAAAATCGCTTCTATTATAGCACTACTTTGGTTTTGAAACAATAGATATTGCGGTGAACTATTTGTGAATATTTTATAAACTGGGGACTGCTTAGATTAAATGTTTCATTATTAGGATATGCATCTTTGTGGCTGTCATACAGAAATGATACTAAAAGCTCAAATTATCTGATATTTTATTCTGTATATGATCTAATTCTGAATTAATAATTTTTTTTTTATTTTTTTCTAATTTATTGTTGACAAATACATATTTGTTTGATATTATAATCTCAACAAAAAACAAACGAAACAACACTAAAAAACATCTTCATTCACAGCAAAGATAAAATCTTTTTATAAAATAAAGATTTCTTATTCCGAATGAAGCTGTAAGAAAGGGGATGAGTCCACCAGCATCAGTAATGAATACCTAATATTTTAAGAAATGAGGTACGGACCAATGATTACATAACTTTTTCACGCAAGTGTAATAAAAATCTGAAGAAACGGAGATCAGACCAATGGAGAGAGAAGTTTAAACCCAGTTTGTTTTTGTTAATCAAACGAAAGCGGGGATAGTCCAATGGAGGGAATTACTTAACCGGGATTGTGATCAGGTAAATCATAAGAAAGCGGGGTACAGTCCAATGAAAACAGAAGTTTAGGCCCGGATTTTTGTTAATATACATTGAAATGTCATATTGAATGAAAGTGGGGTACAGACCGATGGGAACGATAAAGCCCTGATTTTTGATTAATGATCCGGTGGTCGGGATAGTCAGAAATCAGATAACAGGATCTATGGTTTGCAGAATCAAATGAAAGCGGGGACAGTCCAATGGATCAAGAAGCTTACATCCACCATTTTTAAAAGTCTAAAGAAAGCGGGGTAAACTCCAATGCATGATTCAAATCTTAATAACGTTTTCAGATTAGTTACATAATATGCAGAAGATACCGTGAAGACAACACTGTAAAAAGTGGTCGGAGATTCAGTCGAGTACATTCATATATGAGTCCAGATCAAAGGCATTCAAGGAAAACAGACATGGATATTGGATGGACTAAGCTGAAGACAAAATACAACAACATTTCATTCCTCATGATAAGATTTCGTTGTTAAATAATCTAAGAAAGGCATGGCATAAACCCATGGACATATCAGTCTAAGAGGCATCAGCAATCAAAGCGATTGATTGTTGGTGCCTCTTTCGCTACATTATTTTGTTAAAATCCTGTATCGCGGTCTCCACGCATTTTTTCTGCAATATAATAACCCAGATTTTCTCCTGCGTTGACAATCCTGCAGCCGTAAAAGAACGCTCCTTCCGGCAGTTCTTTTTTCCATACCACTCTTGCCTCTACCTTGATCTCTTCTTCATCTTCCCGGTCTTCATCCAAAAACTGGATATACAAATGCCGAACATCCTGTTCTTCGATTTTCCTCGGACACTGGAATCCGATACCGTTCACAGATAGATCATGAATGGTAATATCAACACCGTTTGGTACATTGCTGATCTTTAATTTGCCTTGTTTATCAATAATGATCCTGGAGACTTTACGGCGATTTACTTTTACGCTCGCTTTGGGCGCTGCAAGTGCATGGAACTGTCTGCCGTCTACGGTTCTCCTTTGTATCCTGCAGTTTGTCCATGCTTTTGGCATATCCTCGCCATCTTCATAAATGGTAATAATATGTACATGGGGGCTGGAAAAATCTACGATCTGACCGTCATGGCGGATCAGTTCGAGCAGCACTACCTCGGATCGGACTCCGGCCACCCTCGCTTCCATATCGACCAGAAGCGTTTTATGTTTGCAGCGAATAGTCACTTTCTGGCCTTTTTTTAAATCTGATATTTTCAAACTGCCACCTCCGAACTTTGATTAACGAACGATTCTATCATAAATGCAATTCGCGAAAAAGTCAATGCCAGAATGTTACAGACCGCGGAAATAAAAGACCAGCTGTAACAGTTCCATGGGAAATCTGAACTGTTCCGACCAGCTTTAAGCCAGTCGGAATTTATTTACTTCTGCATCCAGCATATTTGCGATTTCCATATTGGTATCTGCCAATTCCTCAATGTCTTTGACATTATTGTTAATGCTGGAAGACATATCAGAAATACGTCCGACGCCATGAGCGCTTTCTTCTACCGACTCATTTGCCGCCTCCATCAGCTGACGGATCTGGTCCATATTGTTCTGCAGCTGCTGCGCTTCATTGCTGAACTCCTGCATCATCTGATTGACTTTGCCGGATTCTTCGTGATATTCTTCACTTGTTTTTACAAGATCCGAATAGCCTTTCATGGCAACTTCTTCTACGAATGTTACCATTCTGGATGCTTCTTCCGCCAGTGCATTGACTGCCCGGATTACAATATTGCTTACATCCTGAATCTGTTCTGCCGCAGACGCAGAATCTGCAGCCAGCTTTCCGATCTCATCCGCTACAACCGCAAAGCCCCTGCCAGCCTCGCCGGCCCTTGCTGCCTCGATGCTTGCATTCAGCGCCAGCAGATTTGTCTGGTCTGTAATGTTAATAATATTTGTCGTTAATTCACTGATCTTGGAAACTGCTTTTGACTGTTCTATCTTTGTATATACGCTTTCTGTAATTTCCTGTGTGCGCTCTTTTGCTGCCTGCTGCTCGGCGATCGCGTTCGCCTGAATCTTCTGCGCGCTTTCTTTAATCTCGTCTGATAAGGCGTCGCCATCTTTGGAACGGTTATTGATCTGCTCAATAAACTGGAAGACTTCGTTGACTGACTCATTGATCCGGTTCAGTGAAGACGTCGTCTCTTCCATCGTTGCTGTCATTTCTTCCATTGTGGTAGATACTTCCGATACACTCGACTGCGTATCTTTCAGATGTGATACGACGTTTTCGGAAGAATCGTTCAATTTTTTGGAATTATCGGAAATACTGATCATAATCTGGCGCATATAGGCCAGCAGTTCATTGACATGTCCGGCAATGCATTCGGTTTCATCTCCGGTGTGGATCTGTATCGTCTGCGTCAGGTCGCCGTTACTGTTTACAATATCATAAATGCGGTCGTCCACATTCCACAGATTTTTAATAATCTGATTAATAATCAGGCTGAACAAAAGCACTGCGATGACAAAAAACGCAATACCAATCATTACGATATTACGCATAGTATCATTGACTGCTGCTACAATGCCGCTTGCTTCATAATCGCACCCTACCGCGCCTACAATTTCCATCTTGTTGTTGTAAATCGGCACATATGCGGATATCACGGAGCAATCTTTGGAAACGGTTTCGATTTTGCTGCTCTTTACGACTTCCCCCTTTTCAAAGACCGGCTTTAACAGGGAATACGGTTCTTCAAATTCAGACCCGATTGGCTGCTGGTGATCCGTATCCAGGTCCACTCCATAATACACTTTGCCATTTTCCGCATACAGGGTATACATATATTTGACAGAAGATCCGTTGAGCGTTCCTGTCATTGCGTTCGCCAGCGCCATATAAGCAGCCGACGTCTCTCCGCCGGGCATAAGTTTTTCAATCAGATTGCCATTCAGCTTATCTTCGGCCAAATTGCCGACATACACTGCCATTTCCGCCCCGGTCGATATCATGTCCGTCTCCATGCGCGACTTAAATAAAAGCGCCAGACAACAGCAAATCACTGCTACCATGATCGCTGTCGGTACAAGGACTTTTGACCGGATACTGAGTCGCCTGGTCTTATGCCTGTAGCCGCCTGCATTGCGCTTTTGCTTGTTTTCTTGTTTTTCCTGTTTGTTGCTCATGACTCTTCCTCCAATTCCCTTTGATCCCTTTTTCCTCTTTTTTACAAAGCTGTATCTATTCTATCACAAACCCGTCTATTATGCTACCTTTACAGCATCTTTTTTCTTTTTTTATGGCAAACTGCACAATTTTATCCTTGTAAATAATCGGTATCATACTCAGTCAGCGCAGCGCTGCCTTTCTGATTTTCCAATCCGGCAAAATATGTCCCACAAACTCATAAAACGCTCTGGAATGGTCAGGGTGGATAAAATGAGAAAATTCATGTACAACGACATATTCAATACTTTCCAGCGGCTTTTCCAGCAGCAGGCTGTTAAATGTAACTTTTTGCTTGCCCGGAATACACGATCCCCAGCGTGAACTCATTTTACGAATTTTAATCTCTGGAAAAACAACGCCCAGTTTTTCAAATTCCGGATAATATCTGCGACTGAGCTGTCTGCATAAAATACCTGCCTGAATTTTCTGCCAGCAATCATACAGCTGCTGGTTATGCTCCGGATCGAAAGGGTCCGTGGAATACAGGCACAGGCTCTGTCCTCTTTGAAATACCGCCTCGCCATAGTTATTTCTGGAAAAATGCGCAATAACGCCATTTTGCATCTCTTCCAGCCATCCGGGAATATAGCCGCTGTCTGCCTGGTCCGCGAAAAGGCGGAGCGTACTTCCCAGATACGGGATCAGTTCTCCAGTACGGAACTGCTGCTGTTGTTTACAATTTTGATTTTGCAGAATTTTGGCACGGGCTTTTTGGATAAAATCTTTTTTAGACTGCACAAATTCGTCAATATATGCTTTCGGAACACGCGGATCGGCGGATACTACAACGCTTCCGTCGGATTTCACGCGCAAATTGATATTTTTTACATTTTTTCTGATTAATTGATATGACCACTTTTCATAATCTTGCATGTCCTTTCACCCCTATCTCCTTTTGCTGTGCGGCGGATGGAGAACTGCCGCTGGTTATATGGACAGGTCTCCATGATCTGCTGATGGTTCCGGATATTCTTTGTAATTATAATATCATATTTATGATAAAAAACCAATAGTTAATGAATTTTGTAACATACGTGTTAAGGTGTTATATTTTGGATGAGGGGCTGGATTCCCGGACGACTCTGCGGGCGGCGGGCCGGAACCAGTCTGGGCGATACATCCTGGGCGGACTGGGGCAGCGCTGCCAGCACAAAAAATTCAGCTCTTCCGCGCTGTGCAAAAAATTTATACTTGTTGCCTGAACCTAAATAAGATATAATAGATGCGGTGTCCCCCGTCGGAACACCAGGTTGGAGGTGACTTTTTTGACGGATATAGAATACATACTTGATTTTGCTGCCAGCCTTGGCAGTAAGATGCTGTCTGTCGGCGCGAATCTGGAACGTGTGAACGATACGATGTACCGGATCTGCCACAGCTACCGCCTGCATTCGATCAGCATTTTTTCCATTAGCAGCCTGATCATTCTTGGCGCCAAATCTGAAGATGATGTATCCGGAACGCGGCAGATCAGTGTCCATTCCACAAGTACGCATCTGGAAAAGCTGAACCGGTTTAATCAGCTTTCCCGTAAAGTCTGTGTACAGACTCCTCCTCCTGATACGCTGGCCGGACTGCTTGCCGAAGCGGAAGATGTGAAGGATTCCCCGCCTGCACTGATTATTCTTGGGCATTTGCTGTCCGTTTCTACCCTTTGCGCCATGTATGGAGGCAGTTTTGCGGATATTTTTTCTGTTTCGATCAATACGTTTGTTCTGTATTGGATATCTGAATATTTTGACAGGCGTAATATCAACCAGATCGTTGCCAATGTCATCAGCATGTGGACTGCGGGGTCTATCGCGCTGCTTTTGGTAAAAATAGGGCTTGGGCAGAATTTTTTTATCATTATTATTACAAACAGCCTGATGATGATACCGAGCATTTCTCTTGTGAATGCGGTGCGTAATGTCTTGTGCGGCAATGAGATGAATGGTATTCTGGAGTTTTTAAAAGTTGTGCTGGAATCCCTTGCTATTGTGCTGGGGGTTGTGTTAAGCATCTATCTGTTTGGAGGACAAATGATACAATGGCAGAAAGTCTAAAACTGATTTTTTTATCTTTCCTGGCTTCGATCGGCTTTGGATTGAAATATGAAATGCAAAAGCGTTATCTTGTGTGGGCGGGTCTTGGCGGCGCGCTGACGCGTCTGTTGTATCTGATTTTGTTGGAATTTAATAATTCCAGGCTGGTTTATTCTTTGCTGGCTGCTATGTTCGCTTCGCTTTATGCGGAGATTATGGCTATGAAGTTTAAAATGCCTTCTACGGTGTTTTTGTATCCGGCGATTATTCCGTTGACGCCCGGCAGTCTGATTTATAATACGGCGGTTCATTTTCTGTTAAAAGATACGGCGGAAATGTGGCGGAACGCTGGGGATTGTGCGCTGACTTTACTGGGAATTAGTATTGGGTTTGTGTTGATTTCTACATTTACGTATTACCGGCGGGTTTATTTCCTTGGAAAAGATATTGCTTCGCATTTGCTGCATCATCCGCATCATTCGCATCATCCGCATAAAAAGTAACAGGCTTTTTGGCGGAATGGATCCCAATTTTGCGGGCATAGCGGGCTATGCTGACGAAATTGGGCATCCATTCTCCGCAGAGCGGCTATGCTGGCGAAATTGCGCATCCGCGTTTCTGTCCGTTCTGCCGCGCATGCTGCTCCAGCCACCTTGCAACCCCATCTTCCTGGTTGCTTAAAATAACCCCGGTTGCTGCTGCTTTTAATTCATCTACTGCATTTTCTACCGCATAACTCTCATCCGCTGCCGCGAACAGATCCAGATCATTTCTTCCGTCGCCAAACGCTACCAGTCTGCTGCAGCCGAATCGTTTTTTCAGCTGCAGGGCCGCATTTGCTTTGGATGCCTGGCGCGGCATAATCTCCAGCCATTGTTCTTTGGTATATAGATCTGTTTGATATACACAATGAAACTGTTCCTGACAGGTATGATACAATGGCTTTAATTTATCCGGGCGGTCGATACAGGTGATATAAAAGCAGCTGCCGTTTAGCAGTTCTTCCGTTGTCTTAACCGGATTGTCCCTTGGATCTCCTTTTCTTGTCTGCAGAAAGTCAATCATTCCTTTTGTGCAGCGTTCCCTGATATAAGAAAATTTTTCTGCTCCGTTGATGTAGGAATAAACGATTGGATATATTTCGTGTTCCAGTAACTGCCATAACACTTCGCGGATATCTTGTGTAAAGTAATTGGCAATTAACAGATCTCCGGTAACATTGTCCATGACGAAGGCTCCGTTATAGACAATCAGAGGAATGCGGGCGCAAAGCCCTCTGGTCACTTTTTTGGCTGTGACCAGAGATCTTGCTGTCGCATAGGAAAAAATCATTCCTTGTTCGGTCAGACGGTTGATGATGCCATTTGTGTAATCGGATGTTCTTTCGTCTGAACGAAGCAGTGTTCCATCCAGATCGGATACATACAGTGTTTTCATTCCTGGCCCTCCAGCGCAAATTCATAAGAATCACAGAGCGATTTTACGTGGATCTTAGGGATTCCTATATAACCTTCCGGCAGCTGCGCGGTGATCGTATGCGCTTGGCCATCGGTCAGATGCATAAAATTGTCAGACCAGACCAGATCTGCATCTGTCTCCACCGCTGTAAAAAAGGCTGGTATTTTGCTTTGCAGTGTTACGGTCAGCAGATTATCCGTGCGTATGCCAGTACAGGATACGACCGCCTTTTGGATCTGCATATGCTTAAAAGGCTTTGGTGTGCAGATCTGGCGGCTGATCGTCCCGTCTGAATGGTGAAAGACCGCTTCCACAAATACATACCGTTCCCTTCCTTTGATCCAGTCATGCAGTAAAACCGTTTCCATCTCTGTTACGGACAATGGCTCGCTTTCCGCCTGCATATCCTTTTGAAAAAGTACTGCCCCATACAGATCTTTTACATATAATGTGACGCTGGTACGCGCCTTTTTCAGTGTCTCATTCTGCACATAAGGCGTATACGCGTATGTCTGCGTCTCCTGCAGGCTGCCCAATAGATCCGCGTAAAAGTGTCTTGCCATATACTGCAATGCTTTCCATCTGCCATAGTAATCTATGCCTGACCAGGAGGCTACCGGCCAGTTGTCGTTAAACTGCCAATAGATCGCGCCCATACAGCGGCCCCGGTTGCGCCGCCAGTGTTCTACGCCTTCTTTGATGGCCAGTCCCTGGAGTACCTGGCTGATGTAGACAAGGCTCTCAAAATCCTTTGGATAAAGGAAATTATCGGAAATATAACGCAGGATTTTTCCATTTGCCGTTCCATTTTTCTGATGGCTTTCCATAACTTCTGAAAAAATATTCCGGTCTGCGGGACGTGTAAAAGTCTCTATCGTCCTGATGCACGGAAACGACTGAAAGCCAAATTCCGAACAGAAGCGGAAGCAGTAATTTTGGTAATCCGTAAATGGTTTTTCTCCGTGCCAGACGTCCCAGTAATGGCGGTCGCCGCAGTGATCGCTGTCCGGCTCCCGGAAGGAACCGCCGCAGGATGGAGAGGACGGCCAGTAAAATGTCGCGCCGTCTTCCCGCTGTACAATCTCTGGGATAATTTTTTCAAATATTTCCACGTAGTCATCACGCAGCGCCTGGGAATGGTCGCAAAAACCGCCCCAGTGGTCCCAGGCTGTTTCGATCTCATTGTTGCCGCACCAAAGCCCGAGACTGGCGTGATGCCGCAGGCGCCTGACATTGTCGGTTGTCTCCGCAATCATATTTTCCCGGAATGCATCTGTCAGTTCATAAATATTGCAGGCATACATAAAATCCTGCCATACGATCAGCCCGTTTTCATCACAATAATCATAAAACGCGTCAGACGGATAATACCCGCCGCCCCAGACACGGATGCAGTTAAAACCGCAGTCCACAGCCGTGTGCAAAAGGTCGCGGATGCGTTCCGGCGTGATTTTGGAATATACGCAGTCCTGCGGAATATAATTTGCCCCTTTGGCAAAAATCTTTACGCCATTGACGCAAAACGCAAATTCTTCTCCCCATTCATCCGGTTCACGGCTGACAGTCAGCACGCGAAGCCCGATGCGGTACTGCTGCTCCTGGATCGGCTGGCCATTGCAAAACAACACGGCCCGCACCGTATACAGCGGCTGGCTGCCATAACGGTTCGGCCACCAGAGTTTTGGATGTGACACAGTGCAGGTTCCGTTCTGCATAGCCAGCGTTTCACCATCCGGGGTTACCAGTTCCATCGTAACTTCCAGCTGCGGGTAAAGTTCTTTTGCCCGCGAAAGCACACAGCGTTCCCCGCTGGCAAGCTTTAGCATGGGTTCTGCATGGATTTCTACAGCATGCTTATGATACTGCCGGAAACGGACGTCTTCCAGTACCGCTTCCATATAACCCTGTATATAGATTTCTCTCCATATTCCAAGATCCGGCAGCTGCGGACCCCAGTCCCAGCCAAACATGGAATGTGCTTTGCGCAGATATTGGTTATGTTCCATCGCTCCGCATGGTGTATACCAGATTTCTTTGCCTGGCTGCGGAATGTGTCCGCGGATCGCACGGATTGCCGAGTAAATCGCAATCCGGATTTCATTGATCCCGTTTTTTAAGGCTTCTGTACACCGGATGCGGTACCTCCGGTGCATGTTATCCACTTTCTGCAGCAAAATACCGTTGATAAAAATCTCTGCAACGGTATCAATGCCGTCACAGCATAACTCATAAGTCATACCATCCTGCTTTTCGATCCTGAACGTTCGGGAAAACAGAAAATCCTGATCCAGATATTCCCTTGTCTGATATTCGTTCATCCGGTCATACGGATCATCCAAAATCCCTTGCTCTGTCACGGCGCTTAATACCGATCCGGGAATCTTTACCGGACATTTCAGCGTTTGGTCGGCACTTTCCAAGTTCCAGTCACCGCATAGCGAAACGCGGTATTGTTGCTTTTGGTCATTGTTCATTACTTACCTGCTCCTTATTGTCTTTCTGTCGTCATACAGATCTATATTTATGATCGCAAATTATAAAATCTGATCCAGGATAAACGGGTCTCTGATCTTTGTATCTTCCGCCAGCAGCACAATTTTAGACATAATCTCCGCCGTCTTTGGATCTTCGTCTACAAACGGCAAAAACAGCTTTCCGCGCTTCTGGCTGTGTACCGGAAGAATGTGGAGCATCGCGCCGCCTTCCTGATGCACGACTCCGCTGCCCAGATGCACATTATAATTCGCCCGCTTGCCTTGGATCAGCGCATGTCCGCCCTGCAGCGTGACATTGCTAAGACCGAACAGCGGCAGGTTAAACTCCACAATCGCCTGGCGCATTTCGATCGTCGAGTGGCTGGTCTGCGGATCTACGCCGCCTGCATGCGCCACGCTCACCGCTAAGTCCACATCCCGCATCACTTCGCTGTAGATCAGATCCGGCACCTGGGCGATCGTCAGTGCCTGAAATGTCTTACGATCAGAAAATTCTACCCATTCCAGCGTCGGCGCTTCCACATCGCTTGGGGAGAACCAGTCTGCCAGTGCATAGATTCTGGCAATAATATTTTCTTTATAGTAGATTTTCTGCAGCCCGTCCTCATAGTCTGCAACCCAGCGGCGTCCTTTTAAGCAGGCCACGGTTTTCTTCGGCTGGATCTGGTTGCCTGCAAACATCCTGGATGATTTTTGCTGCAGTTCCTCGGTCAGTTTGACATACAGTTCCCGGAATACCTGTTTAAACGGCTGGCAGATCTTATGGTCGAACAAATATTTCTGGTATGCATGCCAGATTCCCAGCTTATAAAAATCCAGCGGATGCGCAATCCGTAATTCCTGCTTCGCATCAAGTTCCTTTCCGGAACCGTCCCATGCGCGCAGAACAATCCGGCCATTCTTTTTTCCGGACGGTTTCTTTTGGTCTGTTCCGCCCTCTGCTGCTTCGGTCTCTATAAATCCGGTGTCATTTTCGTGAATAAATACAAGCGACTGCAAAATAGCCCGCACAACCGGATTGCCCATAAGCCCGGCTGCTTCGGCCGCCGTAAATCGCGCGCCGTCTTCCATAGATTCTTCCATCAGCTTCTTCGCCCGGCTGTACTGCTCCTTTAGCTTTTTCTGCGCATCCTTTACTTCCAGCACGTAAGGATGTTTTTTCAGCCGCGCCGGAACGGTTTTCAGCATTTTTTCGCCTTTTCTGCATAAAACCTCACTCTTGCCCAGTTCGTCTACCTGCAGACAAAGCTCTACGTCATCCGCCCGCGTCCATGTCATAAGCGGCGCAAACTGTTCTGCCATCTTACTCTCCATATTCAGCGTCAGCCTTGTGACATCGGCAAAACCCGCATGAACGCTTAAATTGACCAGCGCTGTCTGCGCGGCCCGTGTCTCGCTGGCGCGTCTTTGTGCGCCGAACTGTCTGGCTTCTTTAGCAAAGTTTTGGATAAACTGATACCGCTGCAGCAGATCCTGCTCTTTCTTTTTGGCAAAAGGCACCAGGCCGTAGCTCATCAGCAGGTCTTTGTTGCGTTTTGCCTCGATCTGTTCCCGCAGCTTTAAAAGCGTAACTTTTCCGGTTGCCGCATCCGCGTATTTTCTCGCACGGGAATGTTTTTGTCCGTCTGAAAGATATTTTGCCGCCTGGTAGAGCATGGCAAAGTTCTTTTCGCCGAGCATCCCGTATGCTTCCCGAAACCAGCCGATATCAAATGCGCCGTCCTGCAGTTCTTCCGCTGTCAGCGGCGTATATCTGGCAATCATCGCCATCTTCTGGTCGTCAAAGCGTTCGTTCATATGTGCCATAAAATAATAGCAGCCGCTCATTAATCCGCTCCAGCCCAGGTATTCCCCGATCAGCCCGATCCACTGCGGCGCATACATCGCCGCTTCCACCAGACGCTTGTCCTTGATGTCCGTTCCTTTCAGCGCTGCCGCAAGCGTCTGTGCGGTGTCCTCCCCAGCCGGATAACAGTATTTTAGCAAGTGGCTTAATACTTCCTTTTTCGTAATATTAGAAGCGTCATACCAGGAATAATAAGCGTTGCGCCCAAGCGTATCTTTTCCAAGCGCTTTTAAAATCCGTACCAGATATTCCACGCCGCAGATATAAGTAATTCCTGTAACATCTTCTGAAAATACCGTCTCCGCTTCACCTCTGCGCAGCTCCGTATCCAGCATTACAGGGACAATCGCGTCATACATCTCCTTCGCCAGTCTGCCGCACCAGGTCTGTTTACCAACCAGCGCTTCCCCATTTTGGAATACCTCGTCTCCCATTTGTTCACCGAAAAACTTCCTCCACAGCGAACGGCTGCCCATCCGCGTGAAATCTCCCTGCACCAGCTGCGAAAGCGCCTGCAGGATTTCCTTACGGTTAAAGTAAGACATCATTGCCTGCAATAAATTGTCTCTTGAGATCAGCTTTAATTCATATGCTTTGAAAAACCAGTATGGGACGATCGGCGTCACGGATTTTACATGCATCATTCTGGAACCTGAATGGAATCGGGATCTTTCTTTTTCCGGGCTGCACTTTAACTCCAGCTGCCACGCCGTATAAAATGCCCGCTGAAATTCCTCATCCGTCTCCCACCATGCAAGTCCTTCCAGAAGACGGTCCAGAAAACGCAGTTCCCTGACGGACACAAAAGAGGCTGTCTTAGACCCGTCCCACGACTGGTAATGATACTTCACAAGTTTGCTGTCCTCGTTCAAGACCGGCAGCAGCGCTTGTGCCGCCTGTATGCCAGCTTCCAGCAGGAACTTCCGGTCCAAAAATTCATACCGGTAATTCAAGCGGATCTGTTTGATCTGTTCTTCATAACGCAGCTGCATCGGCTCCGGCACAAACGGGATTTGTCCAAAGAGCGCTTGGTAATATACCTGGCTGTTATTGTAAATTTCATTGTCATATACCAATAGCCTTGCTTCCCATTCCAAAAAAGTTCCGTAATCCCCAATCTGCGTCTGATAATACGTACGCAGCTGCTCCTCCAGCGGATAGTTTTCCAATCGGTAATTCCCCATATAGCTCTGCTTCGGATCTGCCTCTGCCAGATGTATATAGTTATTCCCCAGCAGTTCCTTTTCCCCGGACACCGCATCATAGGAGAAATCGCGGTACTGGTGAATCAGCTCATCCAGCTTTTTGATTTTTGCTACCACCTCTTTTTCCGACAACGGCAGGCACTGGCGGATTTTATCATCCCCTTCTTCCCACTGCGGGATCTGCACCGGCGCATGCGGATCATAAATGCCGAATCCTTTCTGCCTGGCAGCCGATGAAACGCCTTCTCCCAGAATTTCCTCCAGCATAACTTTCTCTTTATCCGTCGGCTTTTCCATCGCTGCGGCAAGCGGTTTTACACTGGCATAAAATGCTGCCTTTTTCGGATCTTTTGCCAGCCGCATCAAAAGATCCAGACCCGCGATACGCTTTTCTTCTTTTTTATCGGCCAGCAGGCGCTTTAAGCACTGTTCCATACCCGAATCTTCCTGCCCCATCAAAAATTCCAGCAGTTCCCTGCGCAGCACGCTCCGTTTAAACCGCAGCATATCTTCCATCAGACGGTAATCCTGCTCCTCCAGCTTCAGCTTTTTGATCAGCTTCGCCGCCGTCGAAGAGGTATTTTCTTCCGCATTTCCCATATACTGGATTAAAAGGTTTCGCTGTGTCCGGTTTGCCGGGTGGTACAGCAGCAGACGCACCAGCCCTGCCCTGTTACTGTAATAACCGCTGACCGTAATCTCTCCCAGCAGGCCCGCCGCCTGCGTAATTTTTTCCTCATCCTGCAGGACATAAGCAAGAAATCCCAGAGCGCAGATCACTTCTGAAGGCTTTAGTTCCACCTGGTACCAAGGGAAAATACAAGGATCATACACAACGCCTTTTTTCGGCAGGCGTTCATAAATACGCAAAAATGCCTCATATTCTCTTTCAGCGTCCTCCCTGCCGGCATAATAATCGGTCAGCACGGCCTCCTTGGGCGGTATGATTTCGCTTCTGCTGCCGTTTTTCCAATACAGCAGCTGCTGCATATTTGCATTTTGGCAGCTGGAAAACGCTGGCATAAATGCAGCCACCAGTTCCAAATCATCCGAATGTTCCAGAATCGCCTTACGGGCCGCACACATTTTAAACGTATCGTCAAACAAATTCTGATTATAATAGGAAGTCGTAAGCTTCTGGTTTTTGGTGCCATGGTCAATCAGCTCCATCATCGCGTCCACAGCCGTCTGCGCTTCTTCAAAGCCCAATGCCCAAAGCGCGGCGCTGATCGCGATGGAATCATTGGTCTGTAACTGACCGCGGCAAAAATCGCCGTCACGCAGACACTGTGTCATCAGCGTCAGCAGCTTTTGATTCACCCGGTCTACACTGTTTTCATCAAAAATCCCGATCCAGGCAGAAACCGCGCGCTTTACTGAAGAAAACCGGATCAGGTCATTGGCCGCGATCACATCGCAGACTGCCAGAAACGCATCTTTCGTCCCTTCATCCATCGTTTCGCAAATCACCTGCCGCAAGCCTTCCTGCAGCCTGGCCGCCAGCAGCAAGTCACATACGAGCTGATGCAGCTTCCGGTTATCCGAACGAAAAATGCCCAGTATCATTTCCCGGTCCAAATAGGCTGCGTTATTTTCACTCTCGATCAATTGCGTCAATGCCCGGATCACCGCCTGGTTGCCCCGGTCAATCTCCGCTGCATACAGCAGGCTGAAATCCTGGTTAAAATTCCATTCATGGCGGACATAGTCCCTTTTTTCTTCATCCAGACGCCCCAAAATAAAATCTTCCAGACGCTCACCGCAATAAAACAACCGTTCGTAAACGGTCAGCAGATGAAATACTTTGTACATCTGCAGTCCGTACCCTTTTGTCCGCACGGTCCGGCGGTTCCAGCCATAAGAAAACGGAAACTGGTTCAGTTTATCAATGATATACAAATAAGACGCCTGAAGGCTCTGCGGCACAAACGCGTCTAACAGTCCCTGATGAAGCCCGCCGCCCGCGGCTGACCCTGACTGCAAAAACCATTCAGAAGGTTTTTTTGCAGGATCATTCTGATAAGCACGAATCGTCGGCTCAATCTGTTTCTTATCAAAGCCGTAGCTGTAATATTCTTCTTTGATCAAAGACTGATCTGCTTTTGCATATTTGCGGATGCGTTTATGGAGGTTTTTCTTGCGTTCATCCGTAATGGCTTTTCTTGTGCCATAATCGTATTCTCCCATGATATTTTCCCTTTGCAGTATTGCCTTGCGACAGGGTGCTGCAATCCTTTCTGTTGTTTTTCAGCTGGTTTCCAGGTTCTGATTCACTGTCAGCCAAATGACAGCCTTTACCACATTCGGCCTGCCAGCATCGTTAACCTTATAAATGTAAATACGCTTTGTTCTGTCACCGTAATAACATCATCCAGTTTTTCCAGCGGCTGGCTGTCCTGAAAAATGCGGTAAATACCATCCTCAAAACATTGAACCGCATTTTCCTGTGCCTGTCTGAGATCTGCTTTTTTGCCATTATAATTAGCCCCAAAAGAAACTTTGCCTGCCTGTGCCTGATCTTCTATTTCTTCCTTCGTACGCGTCAAATGCGCCAGCAGCTGCGGGGTATCAATATGTCTGTTATAGGTAAGCACTTCTGCTTCGGTAACAGCGAGAATCAGCTCGCGTACGGTGGATGGACGGCACTGGATTTTGTAAGGTATGGATTGTACGGATTGCTGTTTCTTTCCGATCGATTTCAGGCTGACTTGAATATACATTGCTGTGGTTCCTCCTTTCTTTGGACTGGGTGGATTGTTTTTTTATTATTATAAGCCTGGAGATTAGACAAGACAACAGATTTATGCTTCTATTTGGGAAAATTGGAGAGAGGCGGAAGAGAAAACCCGGACGTGTCCGTGTCAGCGGAACGGGATGGCAGCCCGGCCCAGTCCCCGCCCGCAGAGTCGTCCGGATTCCCAAAAAACTCTCGCCATCCAGCATCCCCAAAAATCTTACAGAGACCGCAGCAAGAAAATATGGTATTCCTCATCCTTGATAATTCTCGCAAGCACCGCATCAACATGTTCATCCCGTATCATCTTCCTATGCATCTGGTACTGCTGGATGG
>VSNY01000199.1 GCA_009774535.1 Lachnospiraceae bacterium | reverse complement strand
GTACTGTCTTATCCACATAAGACAGTACATCAAAAACGAATCTTTACAATTTTAATTATTAATTAGATAAAATCCACTAATCATCCTATTCCACCAGCTCCAGCAGTTTTCCCGCCTCCCCGGCCATCTGCTCGGACACTGCTTTGCTGTTTTGGGAAATCTGGATATTTTTCTCAACCACATCTGTAATCACATCCAGTCCTTCCACTACTTGTGAAACCGTATCCACATTTTGTTTTACCATACCTGTAATCTCTTTGACGCTGCGGCTTGCTTCCTCGATCTCTGTTACAACAGAAGCAAATTCTTCCGCTGTCTTTTTCGTAATCAGGCGGCCTTCTTCTACAGCCTGTATGGAATTTGTAATCAGTTCGCTTGTCTGCTTTGCCGCCTGCGCGCTTCTTGCAGCAAGGTCGCCGATTTGGGTTGCCACAACCGCAAATCCTTTGCCAGCCTCACCAACTCTTGCGGCTTCAATCGACGCATTCAGGGAAAGCATATTGGTCTGCTGGGCGATTGCGTTAATTTCACCGATGATTTTTTCGATTTCCGATGACATATCGCTGATTTTATCAATCGCAGTTTCCAGCGTCTGCATCTGCGTCCCTGTCGTCTCGATCTTCTGTGCCGCTGCCAATGCCGCTGCAGCAGCGTTTTTCGATACATCCGCGCTGGTATTTAACTCCTGCACGAGATTGTTCATTACTTCACCCAGATTTTTAACTGCCAGTTCCTGTTCATTTGTGCCGTTATGTATCGCGTCCGCCGTAGACAGCGTCTCCTGGGATACCCCGTCCAGATTGGAGCAGACCATTTTAATATTATGGATCAAAGTCTGGTTATTTTCCATATCCTCGTTCTGCCTTGCGATCAGCTCTTCATTTTCTTTCATATTCTGGCAGATGGACTCTACCATTTTATTTACACTGCCGCTCAGCGTGGAAAATTCCGGCGCGCTGTGTTCATCCACAATAATCGAAAAATCCCCTTCTGAGATCTTTTTCATCGATGTTGTGATATTTGAGATTCCGGAGACAATCTTTTTATCTATCATACGATTAATCACATACATCAGCACCGAGAAAATCAAAAAGACGCTTAACGCCATAACCATCGTCTGGTTAAACTGATTTTTATAAAATTCAGCAAGCGGTAAGAAAGTACCAATATACATTCCGTTATATTCCTGTGCAACGTATTTTCCCCTGGCCCCGTTTATTTTGGCGGACCCCTTCCCTTCTCTAAGCGGAAAACCAGCTTCCTGTGCCGGCGTTCCAATCAGATCTGTGTCCGGAGCCGCGAGAACAGTGCCATCCGATACATTTACCGCATAAATATACCCGGTTTCTCCAAACCCGATATCGCGCAGCACCACGTCGATCTGCGTCCCGAGCAGCATATTCTCCAGCACTTCCGGGCGGATTCCCACCTGTACAAACCCCGGTGCGTCCTTCCTGGCTACGCCGATATACTGCATCACGATTCCGGCGGCCGCATTGATCGTCGGCTCCTGCACAATTTCCAGCGACGGATCTTTGATAATCGGCACAAATGCCGCTGACTGCTCACCGCTGCTCATGTCAAATCCCAAATACTCGCTGATTGTACTATGAGTAATAATTCCATTTTCGTCAATCACATGCAGTTCATTTACCATCAGCCGTTCCTCTACCTCTTCCAGTCTTCCGGCCTGCGTCAAAATACTGGGATCTACCGCAAGCAGATCCGCAAAAGCACGGGATTTTGCCAGGTTATTCTGGCCTACTGTTTCTTTCAGGCTGCTGATGTTTTCGTCATTTTGAGCAAGTCTTTCTTTCACCGTTTCCAGGCTCTTTTGGCTGTTTGAAGTATTGTTCTGCTGCGAGACCAGCATCTGGATCATCGCTACTACGGCAATATTAATAATCAACGCCACCGCCATGCAAAGACTAAGACTTCTGGTAAAGATTTTTTTCATACTGTTATTCCCCTCAATATTTTATGTAAGTAATACACGCTTTGACAATTATAACATTCCTCTCCAGTGCTTTCAACGAATTTTTCAGAAAAAACACTCTAAATTTTACAAAAAGATTGATTATTTTAGTCATTGGTTTCATTTTACATCTTTTTGGTCGACTTTGCAGCCGGATACAATGAAAAACAAAGCTTGACGAATCACCATACAGGACTTACTATAGGGAAAGCGGCGTTCGTAACAGCGAAACTGCCAATAATGTAATCCATAAGATTCGATCATTTACAGATTGGAGGAACTATGATCCAAAAAAAATATAAAACCAAAGGCATGCGTTTGATTCAAACAGGCCAGAAAGGCATTTCACATGCGATCTTCAGCCGTTTCGGCCTGTTTTTACTGTTATTGCTGATACAGGCGATGTTCCTGTTCGGGCTTTTTCAGCGGTTTGAAGACTTCCTGCCGCATATTATGGGCGGAAGGACATTGTTTATTGTGATCGTAGTCATTTGCCTGTTAAACAGCAGGCTGAACCCAACAGCCAAGATCACCTGGCTGCTTGTCATTATGCTCCTTCCGGTATTCGGCGTACTATTATTTTTATATACACAGAGCAATATCGGACACCGGGCATTAAAAAAATGGCTTCACGATATTATCGAAGAGACCAAAGAATGCATCCCGCAAGAAACAGCTGTCATGGAACATTTTTCAGAAGAATGTCCCGGCGCGGCATCTCTGGCCCGCTACATGCACCGCAGCGGATGTTATCCAGTGTTCAGACAGACAGCCGTAACCTATTTTCCATCCGGGGAAGACAAGTTTCAGGAAATGCTGCAGCAGCTGGAAGCAGCGGAACATTTTATATTTATGGAATATTTTATTGTAGATGAAGGCGTGATGTGGGGAACCATTTTGGAAATACTGGCAAAAAAAGCCGCCGAAGGCGTAGATGTGCGCGTTATGTACGACGGAACCTGCGAATTCTCCCTGCTGCCGCATGACTATCCAAAGCGGCTGCGCACCCTTGGAATCAAATGCAAAGTATTCTCACCAGTAGCGCCCTTTATTTCCACTCACTACAACTATAGAGATCACAGAAAAATTCTGGTAATCGACGGACATACAGCCTTTACCGGCGGAGTAAACCTTGCAGACGAATATATCAATCAAAAAGAACGCTTCGGACACTGGAAAGACACGGCGGTCATGCTAAAAGGAGACGCGGCAAAGAGTTTTACCCTAATGTTTTTACAGCTTTGGGATATGGATGAAAAAGAAAAAGAATATACAAACTTCCTCTCCTACCCGTCCCGCCCGTACAAGCAGGCAAGAGGCTGGATGATCCCTTACGCAGACTGTCCACTGGACAATGACAAGCTGGGCGAACGGGTATACATGGATATTTTAAATCGTTCTTTAAAATATGTACATATTATGACGCCATATCTGATTCTGGACGGCGAGACAGAAACAGCCCTGCGGTTTGCCGCTGAACGTGGGATCGAAGTGATCCTGCTGCTTCCGGGCATTCCGGATAAAAAGGTACCATACGCACTGGCAAAAACACATTACCCGTCTCTGCTTGACGCCGGGGTTCAGATTTTTGAATATACACCGGGCTTTGTGCATGCAAAAGTATTTGTCAGCGATGACAGAGAGGCGGTTGTAGGAACCATTAACCTGGATTACCGCAGTCTGTATCACCATTTTGAATGCGCGTGTTATATGTATAAAACGGATTGTATTGCGGCTATTGAAAATGATTTTCAGGCTACGCTGAAAAAATGCAGACGGGTTACGAAGGAGACGGTGAGACATGAAAACTGGAAGGTGAAAATGACTGGATATTTGATGAAGGCGGTGGCTCCACTGATGTAACGGATAGCTTGGTTAGCCGGGGGGAGGTGGCTGAAGCAGACGACTCTGCGGGCTGGGGATCGGCTGGGAGACGCACCTTGGGCGGACTGGGACAACGCTGCGGTGAACTAATCGCTAACTGCGACTAAGACAGTCGGCGTATGGGCTTCCTGTCTAAGCCTCCGTAAGCGCTGGATTTCACCTCCGCTAAAAGCGCCTCTCCAATGTCCTCCCAAGGTGTGTCTCCCAGCCGATCCCCAGCCCGCAGAGTCGTCCGCACAGACACTTAAATTAATACTGCTCTATCACAACATTTCGTTTTCCATAAATTTTTCACGCTTTACATTTCCCCCCTGCACGCTTATAATTATAACAACCAGAAACCTGAAACCACAAGTCACCATCCCGCAATGAAAAGGAGCATCCACTATGCATATACACGAATCCGCTGAAAATTATCTGGAAACAATCCTGATCCTGGGAAAGTCGCTTCCTGTCGTACGTTCTGTTGACATCGCCAACGAGCTTGGATTTAAAAAATCCAGCGTCAGCGTCGCAATGAAAAACCTGCGCGCGGCTGACTATATTACTGTAACCGACGCCGGCTTTATCTACCTGACCCCGTCCGGCCAGGAGATCGCGGCAAAAATTTATGAACGGCACCAGTTTTTTTCCGAATGGCTGATCCGGCTCGGCGTAGATGAAAAAACGGCAACTGAAGACGCCTGCAAGATGGAACATTATATGAGCGCCGAAAGCTTTGCGGCAATCAAAAAGTATGTCCACATACATGGTATGGAATCATCATGAAAAACGATGGTATATTTTACCAGACGCCGCATAGATTAGAACAAAGAATAATCTTGCAGGTAATCTATGTGCAGTATCGCAGGCTTTTATGATCCCTCTGCGCGCTTCACGGCGCGGCAGGCGGAATTTGAACATATCTTACAGCAAATGGGACAGTGTCAGACACACCGCGGACCGGATGACTCCGGCATCTTTTTAAGCGACCAGTGCGGGTTGTCCCATACCAGGCTGTCCATTATCGATCTGAAAAACGGCAGCCAGCCTATGACCAGGTCTATGGACGACTATCTGTACCACATCGTATACAATGGCGAAATCTACAACCTGAAGGCATTGCGTCAGGCATTATTTGATCGCGACGTGATACCGAAAACTTCCTCCGATACAGAAATCATCCTCCTTTCTTATTTAACGTTCGGCCCCGCGTTTATCAAGCGGCTCGACGGTATCTTTGCCTTTGCCATCTATGACGAACGGCATAAGATTTTAACACTGTACCGTGACAGTTTCGGTGTCAAGCCGCTGTTTTATACTGTGCATAACGGCACGCTTGTCTTTTCTTCCGAGTTAAAAGGGCTGTTTTGTTTTCCAGGCATTACGCCAAAGCTGGATCGAACCGGGCTGAATGAAATCTTTGGCCTTGGCCCCGCGAGGACTCCCGGCAGTGGCGTTTTCACAGATATCTACGAGCTAAAGCCTGGTACTTCCATGACATGCAGCCATCTTGGCTTCCTGCCAGATACATATTTCCGGCTGACCAGCCGTCCGCATGAGGATTCGTATGAAGATACCATTGAAAAAACCAGATTTCTGGTAACCGACGCCATCAAACGCCAGATGGTCTCTGACGTGCCGATCTGTACGTTTCTTTCCGGCGGCGTGGACTCCAGTCTTGTTTCCGCAGTGTGCGCCGAAGAACTAAAAGCACAGGGACAGACGCTGACGACCTATTCGTTTGATTTTACGGATAATGACAAATATTTTCAGGCAAACAGCTTCCAGCCTTCGATGGATCGTCCGTATGTGGATCAGATGGTAACATTCCTGCACTCAGACCATCACTATCTGGAATGCGGCAGCGACATCCAGGCAGACCGGCTCTATGCATCTGTAGATGCCCATGACCTGCCATGTATGGCGGATGTAGATTCTTCCCTGCTCTATTTCTGCGAAGAAGTGGCAAAACATCACAAAGTCGTGCTGACCGGAGAATGCGCGGACGAAGTGTTCGGCGGGTATCCCTGGTTTCACAAAGAATTGTTCCTAAACTGCAATACGTTTCCGTGGACGCCTGATTTGTCCCCGCGTAAGCAGCTGTTAAATAAGGAATTATTAAATATACTTGATATGGATCAGTATGTAAAAAATGCTTATGAAACCGCAATTCGTGAAATCCCCATTTTGCCGGGTGAAAACAGCACGGAAGTAAATCGCCGCAGAATCGGATATTTGAACATCCGCTTTTTTATGCAGACACTGTTAAACCGCATGGACCGTACCAGCATGCATTCCGGTCTGGAAGCGCGTGTGCCTTTCGCAGACCGGACACTTGTTGATTATGTATTTAATATCCCGTGGGAGATGAAGGCAAAAGACGGTGTTGTGAAAAATGTACTGCGCCAGGCGGCGCGGACGCTGCTGCCGGATGAAATCTTATTCCGCCGCAAAAGCCCGTACCCGAAGACCTACCATCCTGCTTATGAAAAACTGCTGGCCGAACGCCTGCGAATGGTAATGGATCATTCGGACTGCCCGTTAAAAGGACTGGTGGACGAAACAGCCGTCATGGTGTTTCTGGATCAGACAAAAGATTATGGTTCGCCATGGTATGGCCAGCTGATGGCAGGGCCGCAGATGATCGCTTATCTGCTGCAAGTGGAGTATTTTTTGCGAAAATATCATGTAGAAGTACACATCTGAAAAAACATACTGCATGACAGACCGGAAACCAGATCCTGTCTGACAGAATACTGGTTTCCGTTTCGCCGCCTGCTTACAAAATCTGATACTGAGGGCCAAGAATCACAGGCTGGAGCTGTCTGCCCTTTAGGGCCGCCCGCAAAGTATCGCTGACCAGATCCGTGTGCGCAATCATGGAGTTCATTTTCTTTTTATAATTGTCCTGCCCGAACGGAACAAAATAAATGTTTTTCATATTCATCAGCATTCCGATATTTTTAAAATTAATTACAAGGGAATCGTTGGTGGAAATGGAAAGGATCAGCGGCTTTTCGTTACGCAGATGCGCTTTTGCCGCCATCAGAACAGGCGTA
>VSNY01000198.1 GCA_009774535.1 Lachnospiraceae bacterium | reverse complement strand
CAAAAGGAGGATGAGGAATTAAAAAAATCAGCATAAACTTTCAACTTTTTGTGTCCAAAGTATTGACATAGGTCCAAGCTGGTTTGTGCCATTTTCCACTATCAGCAGATGCTCCCTTGCCTTCTTTTCTTTTTCTGACACGTTTTCACAATCGCATTTTTCATTGGGGTCAAGATGTGCCCCGCATTTCGGGCAAACATTGTAAAATGCCATTTCACGCCTCCTGTCCTCTTGCAATCACTTTGTCCACATCTTCAATGGGAATTTCATAATACTCTGAAAACAAATATTTATTCGCTTTCCCTGATGGAAAAGTGTGTTTCCCTCTTTTCTTTGCATCATTATTTATTTTTTTAATCATTTCATATGCCATGCTTCTACGGCATCCCATAAGAGCTGATACATCTTCTGGTGTAACATATATCCTTGTTGCACTTTTAATTACACCTGGAGCTGTCATGATAGATTCCATTTATTTACTCCTTTCCTTATAGTTAAGCATTCACTTCCTTTGATAAATCCTGTTTCACAAGCTGATCTAGTGTAACGCCAAAATAATCTGATAACTTTATTGATTGTTCTAATGTAAGCAAGGTAATACCCTTTTCGATCAAGCAACAACTGCTTTTATCACGAAAACCTAATAAATCAGAGATATCCTGCTGTGTCATATTGTACTTTTTTCTCAAAAAACGCAGATTTAACAAATAAAGCGGTTTAACATTTTTCATGTCTACTGTAAGCAGCTCATCAGTTGTCACATTAAAGTGCTCGGCCAATATAATCACTTTTTGCAGTTCAGGCTCGCATTCACCATTTTCATATCTGCTTACTGTCATTTCCGAATACCCATACCCAGCCACTGAAAGCAGCCTAGAAATATCTTTTTGCGTTTCTCCTTTTTTTTGGCGGAGATATTTTAAGTTTTCCGCTAAATACATTGGCGCTCCTCCCTATAGATTTTTCTTAACCCAGACCTTCAAATTCTGAGCAATGGCTTCCAATTCTCCCAGATTCTCAAGCACTTTCTGCATGGCTGGTCTTTCGTCATCTGATATAATTCCGTCTTCTGTAATATCCAGTAATATTTTTTCTGTCTGGCTGATTTTTTTAAATGATGACAACGCCCTGACCGTTATACGGTCCAAATCAACTGCACCAACTTTTGGCATATCACATCCCAATGGACAGATTTCAGTACAATAATAATTTCTAAGTTCTGGAGTGTTGTACAAATCGGCCATCAGATGGACTTCCTCCGGATATGGATTAACCACCCCACTCTCTATTCTATAAAGCCGGCCTCTATCAATGGACATTATATCTGCTGCCCCTTCCCGACTCTTCAACTGCTCATTGTGTGCTGACGCTGCATAACGTGCCTGATAAAAAATGTTGGAACTTGTTTTTGATGTAATATTTGCCATTTTGTTTTCTGACTCCCTATGCTATCTTTTATGTAAGAACTTTTAGTTCTTGCAATCAGCAAAAAAATATCGTTTATACTTTTAATCAAGTACATTTGAAATTTTTCTAGCTGTTGCAATAGACGGATTTCGTTCACCATTTTCTATAAAATATAGATACCTTTCAGAAATCCCGGTTGAAAATGAAAGATCTTTCATTGATAGCTTTTTTTCAATTCTGTATTCTTTCATATTATTAAGTGCCATATATGTCCTCCTTTTTAGAACTTTATGTTCTGAAATAATAGTACAGCACTTTTTGTTCTATGTCAAGTTTTTTTTTTATTTGTATAGTAAAATAAGAACAGGAGGTTCTAATATGAAAAATGATATAGGCAAATTTATAAAACTATACCGAGAAACTCACCAATGGTCACAACGTGAACTTGCAGAACATTTAGGCGTATCCCAAAGAAACGTATCGTATTATGAAAAAGGCGAACGCATTCCACCTGCTGACGTATTAAAGAAATTATCTACATTATTTGATGTTCCTGTGGATGTATTACTTGGATTAAAAAAAATCAATTCTGAAACTAATGACTGCTACAATTATTTTTATGAAGAAGGTGATGCTAACTGGTCTATTCGTAAAATAGCCAAATCAAAAGAAATTTCTTATGAAGAAATGCTTGAAAAGTCATGTATTGAAAAAACTCGTTTAGATGCTCTCTGGTATGGAAATTCACAGCCAGTTGCAGAAGAACTTATACGAATTGCAACTGTTTTAGATGTTTCCATAGATTACCTGGTGGATAATTCACAGCGAGAAAAGATAACTTCGGATGAAGAACTTATTTTAAGGTATTACCATAAATTCCCAGAAGACGTGATGGAATTATTAGAATCATTTTGTTCCTTAGAAAAAAGAAAAGACCGTGGTATTATATTGGGAAAATGTTTTGAATTAGAAAAAGAATCGTCATCTGTTGCAGCAGATGAAAAATATATTGACAGCCAGGGAAAATCCCAGCCTTCGAGTGGTACCGGAGGCGGCACAATGGCGGTTTAAAAAAAATAATTTAAATGTCGAATCTAATAATATTTTGTATTGTACGTCAGAAAATTCATACTTTATCATTTAATCAAATGCTTTCATAAAACACTGAAAGTAACTTAATTATTGAGGAGGCGATATAAATGATACTAAATAATATAGAATGTGATTTGGACGAACTTATCCGGCAGCATGGCGATCATAAGGTAGAAGCAATCCGTGAATTAAGAAGATTAACTGGCCTGACATTAAAAGAAGCAAAAAAAATATTGGACGATTATGAAAAAGGAAACTCGCTTAAATCAATAACGCTTAAACCTGGCATCTTCCAACGATTAAAAAAGTCCTCTCCTTTTGCCTCGTTACACAAAATCAGACACGACAATAAATTATAACCCAGGCACCACTGCCTAGGTGAATCATCCCTCTTCATGCTGCCAACAAATAGTTAAAAAGATACAACAGGAGGAAATAAATGGGTTTTTTAGATACATTTAAGGGAAACCAGTATAAAGCTGAGCTAGATCAATTAAAACAGGAGCATGAAAGCCTGAAAGAATTAATGACGCCGGATATCCAGGAAGCCTTTCACATAAAAAAAGAAATCGCCAGATTACAAAATATGCAGGCCGCTGAACAAAAAAATCTTGACAGCATACAATCCGCTATTAACCATAAAAATTCTGAATTAGCCAGCTTAGACCGTGCAATACAGGAAAAAAAGAAGAATTTAATATCCATGGATGATGAAATTTTGGTACAGGAATTCGGATTATACAAACCACAGTATGATTTTGCATCTGCCCTTGATTATAAAGAGGCCCTTGCCGAAATCAGGTCTGAACAGAAAACACTGATAAAAAATAAGCAGGCAGTCACAGGAAACACCCAATGGCAAGTCAATGGAAGTTCTTCCAAAGGCCAGAAAATGGTAAACGATACGCAAAAACTACTGCTCCGGGCATTTAATGTCGAATGTGACGAACTGATCTCAAAAGTCCGCTATACAAATTTTGACGCATCTTTAAACAGGATTTATAAATCGGCAGAAGCAATTTCAAAATTAGGCATAATAATGTCAATCTCAATTACACAGCAGTATCTTTCCGCAAAAGTGAAAGAACTGCGCCTTGCTTTTGAATACCAGCTCAAAAAACAGCAGGAAAAGGAAGAACAAAGAGCCGCAAGAGCTGAACAGCGTGAACAGGCAAGGATACAGAAAGAATTAGAAGAACGCCGCCGAAAAGTTGAGAAAGAGCAGGCCCACTATCAGACAGCTTATGAAAAAATCATTGCACAGCTCCTTGCACACCCTGATGATGCTGGCCTCCTGTCACGTAAAGAGGAAATGGAGCACACACTGTCTGACATAAACAAAGCCCTTAACGACATCGACTACAGGCAGGCAAACATGAAAGCCGGATATGTATATGTAATCTCAAATATCGGTTCTTTCGGCAAAGACATCTATAAAATTGGAATGACCAGGCGGTTAGAACCCCAGGACCGCGTTGACGAGCTTGGGGATGCATCCGTACCATTTAATTTTGACGTGCACGCCATGATCTTCTCGGATGATGCGCCTGCCCTTGAAGCAGCCCTGCACAGGGCGTTCGAAGATAAAAAAGTGAACATGGTAAACCACAGGCGTGAATTCTTCCACGTAACACTTGATGAAATTAAAGAAGTAATCAAAGAAAACTTTGATAAAACAGTTGAGTTCACCGATACACCGGATGCAGAACAATTTCGTATAAGCCTAAAAATGAAAGGTGAAAGCTTTCAAAATACCACCACTACGGAAGAGACAGTTACTCATAATCCTTCTGAAAATACTGTTACTCCAAATACCGCGCAACAACCCAGGCCGGCCACTACGGAAACAGTTTTGGAACTTCTATACACCAAATGGGGTATATACGAAATGCCTGACCCTTACCACATTCAATTAGAACATGGCCCCCGCAAAGGCCTAAAGAAAATAGAAACCATAAACTAAAGGCATTTGTCGAATAATACACAAGGCGCATTGCACGCCAGTATTTGCCAAAAAACACACTGTGCTCCTGATGCAGCTTCTCGCTTACTGGCATTAAAAACCCAATTACATCATAAGAGGAAATCCGCATACTTTGTAAAAAATTACAACAGCGATATTTTCATCAAATTTGCCTCATAATGACCGGCAATCTGGATTGCTCCACCAGCTACCTGCTTGGCGAGACAAACAATAGAGGGATGAACAGGTAATACCAATGCATTTCCACATTAAAATTATATATAATAATTATAAATCAGAAAGAAGGGATTGATATTATGTTAGCAACCACAGCCCACAACCTTGTACAAAATTTTGACGAAGCCTGTGACAGCGTCATCCAGAACTGTGAACCTATTATCGTTACACGTAATAATGATAACAATGTTGTCCTTATTTCCCAGGAAGAATATGACAACCTCATTGAGAACCTTTATATCCGCAAGAGCAGGGCTAATTACGACAGGCTGCTCCACTCCATAGAGGAGGCAGAAGCAGGTAAACTGACAGTCCTTGACCCGGGCAGTTGCCATGATTAAATGTTTCACAGACACAGCCTGGGAAGATTATAGTTTCTGGTTTTCACAGGACAAAAAAATAGTAAAACGCATTCATCAGCTTTTGAAAAATATTGATTCCACGCCATATTCAGGTATTGGAAAGCCTGAGCCTCTTAAGCATGAATTGTCAGGCAAATGGAGCCGGCGCATTGATAGTGAACACAGGCTCATATATTCTTGTGACGATAATAAAATAATTGTTTACTCATGCCGTTACCATTATGATAAATAAACCTCATTTATCAGGAGGTATCCTTGAGGGAATACGCCGTAAATGGCTGCATATGAAAAACTTGTACGAAAAATCAATGGATAGAACCAGAAAGAACGTCTGTATTTAATTAGAATACGGCCCCGTAAAGACCCAAAGAGAATAGAATCCACCAAACTAAAGGAGGAAAATCCTATGCCTATCAAAAACAACGAATTGTTCGACAGCCTCAGCCTGGATGCAGTTGCCGAATCCATCCTGGATAAAATGCATGAGCATACACCGTCTTTCTTGATGGAATCGGAAAAAAATACAGAAAGGCAGCTCGAAGAATACACAAGGCGCATTGCACGCCAGTATTTGCCAAAAAATAACCTTGATGTAAGCCCCTTGATCGAGGGCTACGCCGACGGGCTGGTAGACAGTATTTGCGATGCAAACCGTGCACATTTTGAAACAGGCATGAAAGTAGGCGCTGTGCTCCTGATGCAGCTTCTCGGCCTGTAAATCAGAGAACTATGCCAGCTTACAAATACACCCTAAAAAATGGAGGTATCACTATATGGAATTTTATTTTAATTTTGAGTCAGAAGATGCACTTGTTACTGCCACAGAAGATACGCAAGCACTTTTCGACTCAATCAAACATACAAATGAATACGGACAGGAATTCTGGTATGCAAGGTAACTTCAAACTGCGCTCGAATATAAGCGCTGGGATAAATTTTTAAATGTTATTGAAAAAGCCAAGGATGCTTGCATGAACAGTAAAAACAGTGTTTCCGACCATTTTTCCCAAGTGGGAAAAATGGTGAACGTAAGTTCTGGTGCGGAACGTGAAATTGAAGATTACGAGCTTTCACGTTATGCCTGCTACCTCATTGTGCAGAATGGGGATCCTCGAAAAAAAGTAATTGCCCTCGGGCAGTCCTACTTTGCTGTAAAAACCAGACAGCAGGAACTTATAGAAGATTTCGATGAACTGTCTGAAAACCAGAAACGGATCGCCATCCGCAATGAATTGAAAAACCATAACAAATCCCTTGCGGAAGCCGCGCACAATGCAGGCGTGAAAACGCCCCTTGAATATGCCGTTTTCCAAAACTGCGGATACATGGGGCTGTATGGCGGGCTGAAAGCTGCAGACATAAAAAAACGCAAAGGCTTAAAGAAAAGCCAGGACATTTTAGAATATATGGGTTCAGAAGAACTCGCTGCAAACCTATTCCGGGCAACACAGACAGATGCAAAGCTCCGCAGGGAAAATATTTCAGGAAAAGATGCTGCAAACCAAACACATTACAATGTTGGAAAAAAAGTGCGCCAGACCATTTCAGATCTAGGCGGGACCATGCCGGAGCATCTGCCTACACCAGAGAAAAGTGTCCGGCAGCTTGAAAATGAAAGTAAAAACGCCAACAGAACAACTTATTTCCAGAATGAGGAAATGCCTGATGCCAGCTTACAAGTATACTCTAAAAAACGGCAAAACCATGTGGTATGCCGCCTTCAACTACACCGACTGGACTGGCAAGTACCGACACACCTGCAAGCGTGGCTTCAAGACCCAGCGCGAAGCCAAAGAATACGAACGCTCCATCTTGGACCAGCAGACTGCCACGAGCGATATACTCTTTTCATCTTGGTGTTAGTATATAAGTGTGGACAGAAAAAGTTGAACAACCTATACTATCAAGTGAAAGAGCAAAGGAGACGTTCA
>VSNY01000197.1 GCA_009774535.1 Lachnospiraceae bacterium | reverse complement strand
CTGTGTTCAAAGGGGCTTGGGGAATCCCCAACAAGCAGCGCCAGGAGCCGGATGGCTATCCTGGGGCATTGCTTGCCCGTTTTTTACCCAGAAATGAAAGAAGCCAGTGAGGAAACGGTCAAATTTCACTCACCAGCTCAATCCATTTCAAATTTTTCTGATAGTTCTGTTAGTTCTTTCATGGTTCCCTGCGTATGATGCAGAAGGGTTTCACGCATCTCTGACGGACAGCTGCAATACAGCATCTTCATCTGACTGGCTCCCTCATCTTCCGGGGAAACATTTGGATTGATCAGAGAATCCAGGGAGATCGGCAGCACCTTTGCCAGTGCCTTCAAAATCAAAAAGGATGGGTTCATACGCCCCTTTTCAATGTTGGCAATCTGCTTTGCAGATACATGGCTCAGATCTGAAAGCTCCTGTTGTGTCAGGTCTTTTTTCTTTCGGGCTTCCCGCATTTTTTGCCCCAAAGCGGTCAAATCATCAGTCGGCATAATCATTCACCTCAAGTATATTGTATCGTGCTGGTTTAGACAAAGGAATAACCTTATTATGCCGACTGATAGGTGTGATTATACCGATTTTTCGCAAGAAACCTCTTGGCACACTTGCATTGTTCGAGTAAGAGAACTATAATGTATTTTGTGGAGGTGCGAAATGAATTATATGACATTAAAAGAGGCCGCTGAGAAATGGGGCGTATCACCTCGTAGGGTAAATTATTATTGCGCTGATGACCGTATCCCCGGCGCTGTGAAGATGGCTACTGTCTGGCTGATACCAAAAGAGGCAGAAAAGCCGGTTGACCGGCGATATAAGAAATGAGGTGACATTTTTGATACACATAGCAATATGCGACGATGAAAAAGATTTTGTCGCATACTTGAATGGATTGCTGAATCAATACGCCGCTGAAACCGGCAAGGAAATAAAGGTAACTACTTATTACGATGGCATGGAACTAATTGAAAAGTATGATACCACCATTGATTTGATTTTCCTTGACATTCAGATGCGGCTGGTAGACGGCCTGCGAGCTGCCGAGCGTGTCCGACAGATAGATGAGAAAGTCGGCATTATTTTTTTGACTACCCTCACCCAATATGGCTTAGAGGGATATAAATATCAGGCCACCAACTATATTATCAAGCCGATGAAATATGTACGTCTGAAAGCGGAAATGGATTCGTGGTTAAAGAAACATAGGAAAGATGATAGCCCTGCTATGGTAATTTCCAACGATACAGGGAGATATAAGGTATTTCTAAAATCGCTCCGCTATGTAGAAACTTTTAACCGCAATCTGCTTCTACATACAGAGCAGGAAAATATTATCTGCTACAAGAGCATGAAAGAGATGGAACAAGAACTACAGGGCAGAGATTTTATTCGCTGCCACACCAGCTACATTGTAAATTTGTTTTATGTAAAAGGCGTAAATAAGCTGGAAATTGAATTGATTACTGGTGAGATTATCCCCATCAGCCAGCCTAAAAGAAAGTTGTTTATGGAGAAACTTGCGGAATATTGGGGGGATTTTATATGATACGGTTTTTAGAGATTCTTTCTTTTTTGCTTGCATGGGGATATACTTTTGTCTTTTTTGGGATTATTAAAACTTTTCTCCCACTCAGGCAAAATTGGTTTATCAAAATAGCGGCGTTTCTTGTATGTGGCTATCTGGCTGATTCTATTATTTATTCTAATGATTTAGACAGCCTTTTGGGTACGATGGCACTGTTTTTTGTGTATATTCTTATCTTTTATCGTGGCGCATTGATGGAAAAAGTATCTGTGTTACTGGTGTTTTACCCCGCTTTGATTGCAATTAACTATCTAATGCTGGATATTGGTGGACGGCTGTTTTTTTCCATGACACAAACAACCCATGAAGAAATGATTCAATCTCCGAAACTAATGCTAATCAGCACAACAATTCATACTGTTTCATTGCTATTACGGCTATTGTTTTGGAGCGGCACATGGTCTATCTTGCGAAAATTTTTATCAAAGATTACGTCGCGTTTGAACACACAGATGTGGCTGATTATTGATATGCTGATGCTGGCCTCCTTTGTAGCAATCTTCACGATTATCTATTTTATGCCGGAAGATACTGCCATTGTATATCCAATTTGCGGAGCATCTATTTTTTCCAGCTTCGGATGTATGTATCTGGCATCTTATATTTGTGAAGCAATGCAGACTGCTTACCATGCACAGGAATTGGAAATGCAGCGTAACTATTATAAAGACCGGATACGGGATGAAGAACGGGTACGCAGCGTCTACCACGATATGAAAAATCACCTGTTATTGTTGCAGTCACAGGCAGAAAACGGTCAGGAGGTTCAAACTTTTATTCAAGAGTTAAAAGATCAAATTCAGGAATATGAAAATTACCACCATACAGGAAATGAATTTCTGGATATTATTATTCGGGATAAGGCAAAAGCTGCACAGGAAAGAAAAATAGATTTCAGTGCAGTTATATCTTTTGAATCAGGTTCCTTTATAGAACCGCTGGATATAAGCACAATCTTTGGAAATGCGCTCGACAATGCGATTGAAGCCAGCGAAAAACTGTCAGAAGATATGCGGTTGATAACGGTAAGAGCAAATCGGGTTCGGAATATGCTGGTAATCATCGTAGAAAACAATACCGCATCTACTTCTCCTGAAACAAAAGGTACTACAAAAAAGGATACGTTTGCTCATGGATTTGGGCTTTCCAACATCAAAAATGCGGTTGAAAAGTATGACGGACAATATAGTACAAAGTTAGAAAATAGAATGTTTACACTCAAAATCCTTATTCCAATCCCTTGATATAACGGATCAGATTAGGAGGCGCTGCTATGCAATGGCAGTGCCTTTTTCTGCTCTTTATTAGATTTTACATTTTGGATATTAGTTTTTGCGTCCTCTGTTGTAGCTTTTTTCTGAACCGATATAATGGGCTTAGTTCCGGCAGGAACGAAAAGCAAAGAAACGAGGTAAACGCTATGAGTATTCTAAGTACCATTCATTTGACAAAACAATACGGTCAAGAACCGAATATCGTAAGGGCCTTAGACGATGTGAGCATTTCCATTGAACAGGGTGAATTTGTCGCTATCATCGGCACATCTGGCAGCGGAAAATCTACGCTGCTCAATATGTTGGGTGGATTAGACCGCCCTACCTCCGGCAGCGTGAACGTAGACAAATTTGAGCTGGGAAAACTGAAAGACGAGGATCTGACGGTATTCCGCCGCCAGCGTATCGGTTTTATTTTCCAGAACTATAATCTTGTTCCTATCCTGAATGTGTATGAAAACATTGTCATGCCCATTCAGCTTGACGGAAAGAAGCCTGATCAGAAGTTTATTCAAGAGATAGTTGCCCTGCTGGGCCTGGGAAAGAAGCTCTACAATATGCCCAACACTCTTTCCGGCGGACAGCAGCAGCGCGTGGCGATTGCCAGAGCATTAGCCAGCAAACCAGCTATTATCCTGGCCGATGAACCTACCGGCAATCTGGACAGCAAGACCAGCGATGAGGTAATCGAGCTTTTAAAAGTCACCAGCAAGAAATTCCATCAGACCATCGTAATGATAACCCATAACCCGGAGATTGCGGAACAGGCTGACCGCACCATCCGTATTGAAGATGGAAAAATCCATGAGTAAGGCGGTGATACCATGAAAAAGCAAAAATCCATCATTCGCACTCTGACCAGCCGCAGCTTTAAGTCGAACAAAACCAGGAATCTTGTTGCCATTCTCGCTATTGTACTGACAACATTGATGTTTACGTCTTTGTTCGTCCTCTCGCAGAGCATGGTTAAAAATTTGCAGGATATGAATTTCCAACAGGCCGGGCATGACAGCCATTTAAGCTCCAGCACTTTGACTGATGAAGAAATGGAGAAGATCGTCACCCATGAAGCGGTTCGGGATTTTGGAAAAAGCATTGTAATCGGTATTGCCGAAAATGAGGAATTAACTGGCAGGCAGATTGAAATCCGCTATGCGGATGAAAATTATGCCGTTTCTGCTTTCTCCATGCCAACAGAGGGAACATTGCCGGTTAATGAAAATGAAATTGCACTGGACACGATCACCCTTGATAAATTGAGCCTGCCCCATGAATTAGGACAGGAAATTACCCTGAAATGGCGGAAAGACTTAAACAGCGGAGAATATACCATAAGCAATTTTATCTTGTCTGGCTATTGGGATGGAAATTCTGCTGCTATGGCAAGTATGGCCTGGGTATCAGAATCCTTTGTTCATAGGGAATGTGCTGGCGTTGATCAGGCGGCACAGTTGGAAAATGGGCAGGTTTTTGGTACGGGAATGCTTCACCTGAACCTTTACAGCGACAAAAATCTGGAACAGGCAGCAGAGCAGATTTTAATGGATACTGGCCTATCCCATGTATCTCTTTCCCCCAACATAGCTTATGACGCCACCATGAACCAAAACATCATCCGTGAAATTATCCCTATGGCAATCAGTATGGTATTGGTCTTTGCCAGCGGTTATTTGATAATTTATAATATTTTCCAGATTTCTGTTGCAGGTGACATTCGTTTTTATGGCAGGCTGAAAACTCTGGGGACAACGAAAAAGCAGCTAAAGAAAATCATTTACGGGCAGGCTAACCGCCTATCGCTGATCGGTATTCCTATCGGGCTTGTGATCGGGTATCTGCTGGGGGCTGTGTTAGTGCCGGTAATGATAACCGGCGTGACGGGAGAAGCGAAAACGGCTGTCAATCCTTATATTTTCGTTGGCGCTGCGCTGTTTGCCTATGTGACTGTATTGATCTCCTGCAGGAAGCCCGCTAAAATTGCTGGCAGGGTTTCTCCAATGGAGGCGCTACGCTACACCGATACAGGAACAAATAGCAAACGGAAAATTAAGAAAAGTACGATTGGTGCAAGTATCCCGAAAATGGCGCTGGCAAACTTAGGACGGAACAAGAAGCGTACCGTTACTGTGATTTGCTCCCTGACGCTGGGGTTGGTGCTGCTTTCCTGCATTTATGCAAAAAGCGCCAGCTTTGATATTGATAAATACATGAGCCAGACAGTAATCAGTGATTTTGAGGTAGAGGACAGTTCCATTTCTTCCACCTTTGGGACTTATAACCCCTACGGCACAACCATTTCCTCAGAGCTGGTACAGAACATTGAGGAACTTTCCGGGCTGGAAGCCACAGGGAGTTTGTATTCGCAAGTTTTTACCCATCAGGTCGGGGACTCTGCCCTTGAAAATATCCAGACCTATTACAATGCAGATGACAGGCTGGCCTACATCGAAGCAACGGACACCGGATTAGCAGCATCCTATCACGATATGATTAACAGCGGAGAATGTACTTCTATTTTGTACGGCATTGATGGTCTAATACTGGACACCTTTGCACAGGATGGCCGAATATTGGATGGCATCTTTGATAAAGAGAAATTTTTGTCTGGGGGCTATGTAATTATGGAAGCGGCTACCGGCGCGGAAGATGCAGAGAAAGAAACACAGCCGACTTATTCTGTTGGTGACATGGTAGAACTGAACGGACAGCAATATGAGGTCATGGCGATTGTGATGGATATAGCCACAATTACTGAGGGTGTAAACAGCAGTATACAGGATTTTCTTTCGTTCTATCTTCCGGCAGATGCTTTCCGAATGATGTACCCGGACAATACCCTGCGAAAGCTGTTCTTTGATGTGTCTGAGGAATACCAGCCGAAGGCGGAAACGATGCTGATTGAATATCGGAACAATGTGGATAAAAGCCTGAACTTCACTTCAAAATCTACTCTTATTGAACATTACGAAGAACAGACACGAGCAAATACCGTGATGGGATTTGCAATCAGCCTTATCATTGCATTTGTAGGTATTTTGAATTTTGTCAACTCTATGGTAACGGCGATTGTTTCCCGCCAGAAGGAGTTTGCCATGATACAGAGCGTGGGCATGACGAAGCGGCAGCTTCGCAGTATGCTGATTGACGAGGGCCTTTATTATGCGGTCAGTACGCTCTTTGTATCTTATATCCTAAGTGCTTTCGGTGTCCTTGTTGGAGTGCGGATGATGGTAGCCGGTGACTGGACAGCGACTTTCCATTTCACACTCCTGCCCCTTGTAGTCTGCACACCGATTTTGATTGTCTTTGCAGTCCTGATTCCATATATCTGTTTTAAGAATTTGGAGAAGCAAAGTATTGTAGAACGACTTCGGCTTGAATAACAGGGGATTTCAGCAATAGTAACAGTCTGCCGGACGACGGCAAAAGAAAAAAAGCCATCGTACAGCAAACACATTTTCACGCGCCTATAAAGCGGCGGCTTTGAGAAATCAAGGCCGCCATTTCTTTTTGCTTTTGCAATGATGCTCGTGTAACCAGGAAGGCGGCATACAGGAGGATGCCGTCATGCCTATTTTCGTCATTCATAATAGCCATGAGTTACATCAGTTAAAAAAAGTCTTGCCCCTCCTCCGGGATATTGCGGCAATATATCGGCATTATCACTCTATCTAAAACAGCAGAATAATGGGCTTTTTTGTTGCGCCAGTTTCCTTTCGAGGGGAGCTGGCGCTTTTTCTTGTCGAAGTTTTGGGAAATCTCCCGATGTGTTCCGTTGCCGATCCCAGCCTCCATTCGATTCACCCGTCAAACACGCTTGAATCGAAATGGAGGAAAATAATGGGATTTCACTATGGATACGAAAAAAAGAAGTTTGAAACAGAATGGACCCGGCTGAAACAGGAATACCGCGCAGCCGGTATGGACGATAGGCAGATCACGGCCATGAAGGAATATGACTGGACCTGGTTTTGCAGCCAGCGGACCTATCAGAACCGCGTACAGGCCCTTCCCGGCGAACAGTGTGAGGACGAGAGCGAGCAGTCCTGCCTGTTCCGAAAATTTGAATCCCTGTCCTGCACCTGGGACACCGGCGATGTGGATTCCCGGCGGTTTGGCTGGCTGTCCTCCCTGGA
>VSNY01000196.1 GCA_009774535.1 Lachnospiraceae bacterium | reverse complement strand
AGCTGGGCCCTTATATCTGCATTGCGCCGCATATCGCGCTGCCGCATGCCAGGCCGGAACAGGGGGCTGTGAAAAGCCAGATTGCTGTGACGTTATTCCGCAGAGAAGTGGATTTTAACAGGGAGGACGCAAGGGCGAATTTATTTATCTCACTTGCAGCGGCGGATGCGAACAGCCATCTGGATGTCCTGGTGCAGATTACGGATATTCTGCAGGATGAAGAACGGACGGCACATATTCTGCAGGCAAAAGATGCAGCGGAACTTTATCAATATTTTAAGTAAGAGATGATGTAAGAGAGGTAACAGACATGACAGTATTACTATTTATTCAGGAGGTATTATCTACGCCGGCGATTTTTGTTGGTCTGGTCGCGATGCTCGGCCTGCTGCTGCAGAAATCCGGTACACAGACGGTAGTCAAAGGAACGATTATGACCATTCTCGGGTTTGTCGTCTTAAGCGCTGGTTCCAGTGTGGTACAGCAGGCGATTATCCCGTTTGGCAATCTGTTCCAGATCGCTTTTGGAGTGGAAGGCGTAGTTCCGAATAATGAGGCGGTTGTTTCCCTTGGTTTATCGCAGTTTGCGGTGGAAACGGCTTCGATTTTTGCACTTGGTATGGTTGCGAATATTTTACTTGCAAGATTTTCCAATTTAAAATATATCTTCCTGACCGGGCATCATTCGTTATATATGGCCTGCCTGATTACCTGTATTTTGGAAATTGCGGGTATGAGCGGATGGAAGCTTTATCTTGCGGGTGCGCTGATCCTTGGATTTGTAATGGCATTTTTCCCATGGCTGATGAATCCGATTATTAAAGAAGTAGTAGGGGATGATTCGGTTGCGCTTGGACATTTTGGCAGCTTCTGTTATTGGATGAGCGGTATGATCGGCAAGATGTTCGGCGGCAAAGACGGGAGCAAAAAAGGGGTTACGACGGAAGACGTGAATTTCCCACAGGGACTTTCCTTCCTTAGAAATAACAATATTTCGATTGCACTTGTAATGTTCGTATGTTATTTTATTGTCGCTGCAGTGGCAGTTGTAAAAGTGCCTGTTGAGGCGGCAGAAATCTTTGGCGAAGGAAATTGGATTTTGTATGCAGTAACACAGTCAATCACGTTTTCAGCTGGTATTTATATCGTGCTGGCAGGCGTCAGGCTTTTGATTAATGAGATTGTGCCTGCGTTTAAAGGAATCTCTGAAAAACTGGTGCCAAATGCAAAACCTGCGTTGGACTGTCCGATTATCTTTACATTTGCGCCGAATGCGGTGCTGATTGGATTTGCGAGTTCGTTTATCGGCGGTATTGTAGCGATGGCTGTGCTGATTGCTATGAATAATGCAGGGCTTGCGGCAGCGCTGATTCTTCCGGGTGCGGTTGTGCATTTCTTCTGCGGGGCGACAGCTGGTGTATGCGGAAATGCGACAGGAGGTTTGAAAGGATGCGTTGTTGGTTCTTTTATACACGGGATTGTGGTTACCTTCCTTTCCGCAGGCTTGTATCCGCTTATGGGATCGCTCGGATTTGTCGGAACTACGTTCTCTGACGCAGATTTTACGCTGGTCGGGTTTGTATTCGGTACATTGTCACAGACAGTCAGCCAGACAGTGATTCTTGCAATCTCAATCGTGCTGTTTCTGATTCCGATCGTACTTTATGCGGTTTCTGGTAAAAATAAGGCAAACTAGGAAGCATGCTGTAACAGGCAGCAGTTAGAAAATATAAAAAACATTAGTTTAAGGAGGATTATTATGGAATCTATTAAAAAAATCGTATGTTTTTGCGGCTCAGGACTTGGTTCTTCATTTATGATGGAGATGAATTGCAAAAAGGCGTTAACAAGCCTTGGTATTGAAGGTGTGACAGTGGAACACACGACATTGGCGGATATTACGCCGGGGATGGCGGATTTGTTTGTATGCGGAGAAGACCTTCTGCCGCAGGCGCAAAAAGCAGGAAATTCCATTGCACTGAAAAACCTGATTTCACTGCCGGAAATGACAGAAAAACTAAAAGGTGCGTTTGGGCTGTAATTGGCAGAAAGATGGAAGGTGCGTTTGGCCTGTAAATGGCAGAAAAGTGAAAGAGCCATTAGGCCTGTTACAATAGAACTACAGAGAGGGCTATATGGAAAAGGAAAAAAAGAAGGAACTTGAGTTACTGGCAGTAGAAGCCAGGGAACATATTTTAAAGGCAATACACAGCTCTGGAACGGGTCATCCGGGAGGAAGCCTGTCCGCGATTGATTTTCTTACTTATCTATATCAGGAAGTGATCCGGGTCAATCCAAAGGAACCGCGCGATCCGGACAGGGACCGGTTTGTGCTTTCCAAAGGGCATGTCGTGCCGGCATTGTATACGACGCTCGCATTAAAAGGATTTTTTCCGGTGGAAGATCTGCTGACGCTGCGTAAGGCGGATTCGTATCTGCAGGGCCATCCGAATATGAATATGACGCCAGGCATTGATATGTCAACGGGTTCTCTGGGGCAGGGCATTTCTGCAGCGGCTGGTATGGCAAAAGCAGCTGCGTTTATAGGAAAAGATATCCATGTCTATACACTGGTCGGCGATGGCGAGACACAGGAAGGGCAGGTATGGGAGGCAGTGACATTTGCAGCTCATTACCAGCTGGACCGTCTGTGTATCGCGGTAGACGTCAACGGTCTGCAGATCGACGGAACCACGAAAGAAGTTATGAACGTAGAGCCGCTGGACCAGAAATTTGAGGCGTTTGGCTGTCATGTAATAACTGTCAACGGACATGATTTTGAAGAACTGGAACAGGCATTTAACAAGTTCCATCAGAATATCGGAAGCAAAAAGCCGACGGTGATCCTGATGAAAACAGTCAAAGGCAAAGATGTTTCGTTTATGGAAAACAATGCCGCATGGCATGGCAAAGCGCCGGATGACGCACAGCTTGCGCAGGCAATGAAAGAGCTGGAAGCAAAACGCGCCGGGATCATGGAGGAATAAAGGATGGCAGAGATAAAAAAGATCGCATTAAGAGACAGTTATGGAAACGCTTTAAAAGAACTGGGCGCAAAGGCAAAGAATCTGATTGTTATGGACGCCGACCTGGCAGGCGCTACAAAAACAGGTATGTTTCAAAAGGAATATCCGGACCAGTTTTTTGACTGCGGCATTGCGGAAGCAAATATGATCTGCGCGGCGGCCGGGATGTCTACCATGGGGCTGGTACCATTTGTGTCTACCTTTGCTATGTTCAGCGCCGGCCGGGGATTTGAACAGATCCGCAACAGTATTGGGTATCCGCATTTAAATGTAAAGATTTGCGCGACACATGGAGGCATTTCAGTAGGCGAGGACGGAGCTTCGCACCAGTGCTGCGAGGACTTTGCCTTAATGCGGAGTATCCCAGGCATGACGGTGATGTGTCCGTCGGATGATGTGGAAGCAAAGCAGATGGTACAGGCGGCTTATGATTACGAAGGCCCATGCTATATCCGGTTCGGGCGTATGGCAGTTCCGGTATATCATGGGGAAGATTATCAGTTTGAAATCGGCAAAGCAGAAGTAGTCCGCGACGGCGCGGATGCAGCGATTCTTGCGACAGGCTTAATGGTTCATGAGGCAATGGCAGCGGCAGAGCTGTTAGAGGCGCAGGGAATTTCAGTGCGGGTTGTAAATATACCGACGATCAAACCACTGGATGAACAGGCAGTGATCGATGCTGCCAGAGTATGCGGGAAGATTGTAACGGTTGAAGAGCATAATATCTTCGGAGGGCTTGGAGAGGCAGTATGCAGTGTGACTGCAGAATACGCTCCGGCTGTTGTCCGCCGAATCGGCGTGATGGATCAGTTTGGACATTCCGGGCCGGGAAGTGAACTGTTGAAGCAGTTTGGATTGTGCGCGGAGCATATTGCTGAAGAAGTGAAAAAGGTGCAGATGGCACAGGCTGGATAAGCAGCTGGTTTTGGACAGGAAAAAGGAGATACTGTTAAGGTATCTCCTTTTTGTTTTACAATCATACCAAACTGCCGATTCTATAAATTTTTCAAGATTCATATTTGCAACCCCTCCGTAATATGATAAAATAGTAAAAGCGCTTTTTCAATCAGCAGCAACACATGCAATTACGGAGGACCAGATCAGATGATTACAAATAGAAAATCAATACATAAAGCAGACCCAAAAAAATCATGCCCAAAATTCCCAAAGAACATCGCCAGCCGGGCTGGTTACTGTAAGATCAAACGTGCCATGGACATTGTTTTATGCGGAACAGCGCTGCTTTTTCTGTCACCAGTGTTCCTTGGCGTCGCCATTGCGATTAAACTGGATTCCAAGGGTCCGGTTATTTTCCGCCAGACCCGCATCGGCATTCATAAAAGACACTTTGAAATTTATAAATTCCGTACCATGTACGCGGATACGCCAAAAGACATGCCGACCCATCTGCTGAAAAATCCGGACGCTATGGTTACAAAAACAGGGGCGTTTTTGCGTAAATACAGTCTGGATGAACTGCCGCAGCTGTTTAATATTCTGCGCGGGGATATGAGCATTGTCGGCCCGCGTCCGGCGCTGTGGAATCAGGACGACCTCGTGGCGGAGCGTGAAAAATATGGAGCGAACGATGTTATGCCGGGACTGACCGGATGGGCGCAGATCAATGGAAGGGACGAGCTGGAGATTCCGGTTAAGGCGAAGCTGGACGGGGAATATGTCAGACGGTTCGGCTTATGGATGGATATCCGCTGTATTATTGGAACGGTTGCGGCAGTTGTCTGGCATAAAGGAGTCGTGGAAGGCGGCACAGGTTATATGCATGAAAGCGGGAAATGTGCGTCAAAGACTGATGGAACGCCGGAAGGCGCGAAAAAAAACATGCCGGCCGATGGAACGTTAAACAGTACACAAACAGCAGAAATATTATGCGGCGGGGAAGCCGCAGCCCGTATGATTTATATGCGCCAAAAAGATACCCTGCCGCAAAAGCCGAAGAAAATCCTGATTACCGGAGCCGGAAGCTATATCGGGACAGCAGTGAAACAGTGGCTGTCTGCGTTTGGCGGCCATTACGAGGTGACGGAGCTGAATATGCATGGGGAGCAGTGGAAGACGCATGATTTTTCTAAATATGACACTGTTTTCCATGTGGCTGGCAAGGCGCACGCGGATACCGGAAAGGTATCAAAAGAAGAAAAACAGCTATACTATGAGGTGAACCGTGACCTGGCGGCAGAGACGGCAAAAAAAGCCAGACATTCCGGTGTGCGGCAGTTTATTTATATGAGCAGCATTATTATTTATGGGGAAAGCGCAGGGCCGTCGGAAGGCAGAAAGCGTATTACAGCGATGACCAGGCCGCAGCCTGCTAATTTTTATGGCAACAGTAAATGGCAGGGCGATCGTAGTGTGCGCAGGCTGGAAACGCCTGATTTTAAAGTGTGCGTTCTGCGCCCGCCAATGATTTATGGAACAGGCAGCAGGGGAAATTATCCGATGCTTGCAAAGATCGCAGCGGTAACGCCTGTGTTTCCGCATGTACACAATGAGCGTTCCGTGCTGCATATTGACCACTTGTGTGAATTTGTGCGCCTGATGATCGAACATGAAGAAGCCGGGGTATTTTTCCCGCAGGATGCGGAGTATGCGGATACGTCTAAGCTGGTGGCGCTGATTGCAAAAGCGCATGGCAGGAACGTGCATCTGTCCAAAGCACTGGCGCCTTTTGTGCATCTGGCGGCTGCTTTGCCGGGAAGTGCCGGACGGCTGGCGGATAAGGCGTTTGGAAGCCTGAGCTATGAGATGTCATTAAGCGGGTATGCAAAAGGGGATTACCGGATTCATACATTGGAGCGCAGTATCATTGTGACAGAACAAAAGTAAGCGCCAAAGGAGCGGATACCGTCCGGACGCATCTGGTTTTTGCCAGGGTGTTTGGATGGTAAGATCGATGATCACGAGGAGAATAGAACGAATGAAAAACATGGAGTTATGGATACGCAGGTTTTTTCTCGTATGTTATGATATATGTGTAGTTGTCATTACCTGCCTGCTGGCGTTGCTGGCGAGGTTTGATTTTCATCTGGACTGGGTGCCGCAGGATTATCTGAATATGTGCGTGCGGATTATGTGGATTGCATCGGTGATTACGGTTGTCAGCTTTACGGTGTTTCGTCTGTATTCCAGTCTCTGGTCGTACGCAGGCTCTACAGAACTTATGTATATCTGCAGCGCCTGTTTTGTAGATGATGTTGTGCTGACGGTCTATGTACACGTGCTGCATGGCAGTTCAACGTATCCGATGCCGCGGAGTTTTTATGTGTTTTACGGGTTGTTTTTAATGCTGTTTACGATCTTTGGGCGCTATTTTTACCGGACGCTGCGTATGATCCGCGCCAAAATGACCGGGCAGAAGAATGAACGTAAAAATGTACTGATTGTCGGGGCGGGCAGTGCCGGCAATTTGCTGATTAAAGAAATCGTAGACAGCAAATATATCCATATGAATATTGTAGGGGCTGTAGATGATGATATAATGAAAAAAGGAAGCTATATTCATGGAATCAAAGTCTATGGCGACCGGCATATCATTCCGGAACTGGTAGATATCCTGCATGTCAATGAGATTATGATCGCGATTCCTTCAGCGTCCCCCAAAAAAATGAAAGAACTGGTAGAGATCTGTAAGGAAACGGGGTGTGAACTGAAGCGTCTGCCGGGTATGTACCAGCTTGTAAACGGCGATGTGAGCGTGACAAAACTAAAAGACGTGGATGTCAATGACCTGCTGGGGCGCGACCCGGTGCAGGTGGATTTGGATTCGATTATGGGGTATGTGTCCGGGCAGGTCGTTATGGTGACGGGCGGCGGCGGCTCCATTGGAAGCGAGCTCTGCAGGCAGATCGCGTCGCATAATCCGAAGCAGCTGGTAATTGTGGATATCTATGAAAACTCGGCCTATGATATCCAGCAGGAGCTGTGGCAGCGTTTTCCGCATCTGAATCTGGTAACGCTTATCGCGTCCGTGCGGAATACAAAGCGG
>VSNY01000195.1 GCA_009774535.1 Lachnospiraceae bacterium | reverse complement strand
GATCGGTGCAGCTGTTTTTTATTGGTCTGCTGGGGGAATACATCCTGAATATCAATACGCGGGTGATCCACAGGCCGCTGGTGGTGGAAGAAAAAAGGCTGAATTTTGAGGAAGCGGGAAGCAGCCGGCCAGATTTCAAAGCTACAGAAGAAAAAGATTCCAAGTAAGAAGATCAGAGTGGGAAAAGAGCTGTGCATAACAGCAGAAGAGAAACGATATGAAAAAAGTGATCACATATGGCTCTTTCGATTTGTTTCATGAAGGGCATTACAATCTGCTGAAAAGAGCAAAAGCATTAGGGGATTATCTGATTGTCGGTGTAACGACGGAACAGTATGATGAATCCCGCGGAAAACTGAATATTGTGGATTCCCTGGATAAGCGGATTGAAAATGTGAGACAAACGGGATTTGCGGATGAAGTGATTGTGGAAGATCATCCAGGACAGAAGACAGAGGACGTGCAGAAGTATAATATCGATATTTTTACGGTGGGTTCTGACTGGACAGGGGCTTTTGATCATATGAAGCAGTATTGCGAAGTGGTATACCTGGAGCGGACAAAAAACATATCATCCAGCATCGTAAGAACGCAACAGTATCCGATTATTCGTATCGGTGTGATAGGAACCGGACGTATCGCGGTACGGTTTGTGCCGGAAGCCAAATATGTCAGTGGTGTGATTGTGAATAGTGTCTATCATCCGTATCAAAATAGTGCGGATCAGTTTCAGGAAAGATTTGAACTGGATTCGGCAACATCTAATATGGATGAATTTCTGGATGCCGTGGATGCTGTTTATATCGCATCGCCACATGAAACGCATTATGACTATGCAAAACTGGCTCTGCAATGTGGGAAGCATGTGTTGTGTGAAAAACCACTTGCCTTTAAAAAAACAGAAGCAAAAGAACTTTATGAACTATCGGCAAAGAAGAAGCTGGTCTTGCTGGAGGCCGTAAAGACAGCATATTGTCCAGGTTTTGTCCAATTGGTTGGTATTGCAAAAAGCGGAGTAATCGGAAAAATTTGCGATGTGGAGGCATGTTTTACAAGGCTGGCTGATGTTAAACGCAGGGAACGTACAGATGTAAATTATGGCGGTGGGTTCACAGAATTTGGGAGTCATACATTATTACCAATTGTAAAACTGATGGGGACAGATTATCAGGAACTGCGATTTGATAGTATCTTGGATGAAAATGGGGTAGATCTGTATACAAAGGCATCCTTTGTATTTCAAAACGGAATGGCTCTTTCTAAAAGCGGCGTTGGCGTGAAATCAGAAGGGCAGCTGCTTATTTCAGGGACATCAGGGTATATTCTGGCAGAATCTCCCTGGTGGCTGACGCAGTATTTTGAGGTTCGGTATGAAGATCCGCTAAAAAAGGAACGCTATTTTGCAAAATTTCTTGGAGACGGGCTGCGGTATGAGATCAGTGATTTTGTGTCCATGATTCAGGGACATCAGAGCCGGGCATTTAAATTTACTGCAGAAGAATCCATAGCGATTGCTGGGGTTATGGAAGAATTTCTTTTGAAAAGAATGGGCAGCTATAGAACTGATAAAGATATCAGAGGAGAAATTACGGTAAGATGATTACTTTAGAAGAAGAAACTTTGCGTAAACTTCAGAAAACAGAATTGGAAATTTTGATTGAAGTTGACCGGATTTGTCAGAAAAACAGAATACACTATTCACTTACCGGAGGCACCCTTTTGGGAGCAGTACGTCATGGCGGATTTATTCCATGGGATGATGATGCTGATATTTCTATGCTGCGGTCAGAGTATAAAAAGTTTCAGCGGGCATGCAAAAGGGATCTGGATACAGAAAGATTTTATTTTCAGGATATGGAAAACACACCAGGATATCGGTGGGGATATGGAAAAGTAAGGCGAAAAGATACTATTTTTTTAAGGGAAGGTCAGGAACAGATGCCTTATGAACAAGGGATTTTTCTGGATGTATTTCCACGGGACGGGGTTTTAGATGGCGTTATAGCCAGGAAAGTTCATACGGCGTTGTGTTTTCTGGTGAGAAAGATTATGTGGTCAGCAGTAGGAAGAAAAACAGCAGGAAACAGAATGATCAGATGGATGTACCAGTGGCTGTATTTGCTTACAAAGAAGAAACTGCCACAAATTTGTCAATGGCTGCAGCGAATTAGCAATGCGGATAAGACTGAGTATGTTCGTACGCTGACCTTTCCGCTTCCGAATCGTCTAAAGGGATACCGGAGGGAATGGTATCAGAAGTATACTAAAATAAGATTTGAAGGTTATGACTTTCAGGTACAGGCATCTTATGAACAATGGCTGTCAGAAGAGTTTGGGAATTATATGGAATTACCACCAGCAGAAAAGCGGAAAACGCATCCGGTTACACAGATCAGGTTTCCAGAGGGGGCTTAGGAATTCTTATAAACAGGAGGCATGGGAGGTATAGGATGTATATAGCATTATTGACGGCTGCAGGCAGAGGTACAAGGATGCATACGGAGATTCCAAAACAGTTTTTGCATGTGAAGAACAAGCCTGTAATTTTATATACAATGGAAGCATTTCAAAAACATCCACAGATTGATGCAATTATTGTAGTAACACTTGGAACGTGGAAAGAAATGATTCAGGCGTATGCAAGACAATATGAAATTACAAAACTAAAATGGGTTGTAGAAGGCGGGGAAAGTGGACAGGAATCTATCAAAAAGGGCCTGGAGGCATTAGAAAAAGATTGTAAAATGGATGACATTATTATAGTTCATGATGGAAACAGACCACTTATTTCTGATGAGATTATATCTGACAGCATAGCGACATTTCAAAGCCATGGAAGTGCAGTGGCTGCAATACCGTGTATGGAGGCTATTTATCGCAGCAATGATGGGGAAAGATCCGATGTATCCTTAGACCGCAGAGAGTTATACCGGACGCAGACACCCCATACTTATTCCTTGAATAAGCTTCTTTGGGCACATAAAGAAGCAAAAATCCGACAGATCCAAGATACGACGGCGACATGTACATTAATGACACTTTTGGGAGAGGATATTTATTTTTCCAGAGGATCGGAAAAAAACTTAAAACTGACAACAGCAGAAGATGTGGATATTTTTGAAGCATTATTACAAAAGGGATAGAACATGTATGATTTTCGACACGTTTTGTATACAGAGGAATTAAAAGAAGCCGCAAATGATATGCGGATTATAGAGGTTTTTCGTAGAAAGACAATAGTAATTACAGGAGCCAGGGGTTTGATCGGTAGCGAACTTGTAGATGTGCTGATGTATGCAAATAAGCAATGGGATCTAAAGTGCAGGATATACGCTGTTGTGAGAAATCGGGCAAAGGCAGAACAGAGATTTGAACAATATGTTAATTCGGAGTATTTTATCATTTGTGAAGCAGATGTTAATTTAGAAGAAATCAGGATTGGGGAAGATGTGGATTTTTTTGTTCATGCTGCAAGCAATACACATCCGTTGCATTATGTGTCAAAGCCAATTGAGACTATTTTAACAAATACACTGGGTACGAACAATACGCTTAAATTTGCAGTAGAACATCGTTGTAAAAGGTTTGTCTTTCTGTCTTCTGTGGAAATATATGGAGAGAGCAGGGGAGATACGAAATTATTTGCAGAGGATGATTGCGGCTATATAGACTGCAATACACTCAGGGCTGGTTATCCTGAAGGAAAACGGGCAGGCGAGGCGCTATGCCAGGCATATATACATGAAAAAAAACTGGATTGCGTAATACCAAGGATCGCCAGATGTTATGGACCCGGACTACTGGAAAACGATACAAAGGCAATATCCCAGTTTATCAGAAATGGAATGGCTGGCAAAGACATTATATTGAAAAGCAGCGGCATGCAGAAATATTCCTATGTATATGCAGCAGATGTCGTTTCTGCAATTTTATTCCTGATCAAATATGGGAAAAGTGCAGAAGCTTACAATGTCACTGGAACAGATTCGGATATTACACTTCTGGAACTGGCAGAAATGATCGCAAACAAAGCAGGTACAAAGGTGAGATCTGGTTCAGCAGGAACGGTAGAACGACTAGGAAGTTCAAGAGCGACAAAGGCATTACTGGACGGCAGCAAGATTAGAAAAGCAGGGTGGCAGGCAAAAATATCGTTAGAAGAAGGCATTGGAAGGTTATTTGGATGATAGAAATTATAGATGGAAGCATGGAAAGCTTTTGTAAAGATCTTCATGGAAAAAAATTTTTTCTGTTTGGCGCAGGAAGAAGAGCGGCAATCCTTTATCAAGAAATGGAATTAGAGGGAAGGATCATTGCGGTGATAGATAATGACAAAAGGTTATGGGGGACACAGTTATATCTGGGAGCAGAAAAATTACCTGTGATTGGTGTGAAAACATTTTTAAGACAAATAGACAGTATGTGCCTTTCGGATATCCGGCTGCTGGTCACTACAACATTTTATGTATGGCAAATCATACAGCAGCTTGATGAGATCAAAGAATTGGATCATTTAAAATGCTATATTGGAGATTTGCTTGTTGAACATTATGAAAAACAGTTATTTTCGTTTTCAAAGGGAGAGCCAAAGATTCCTAAAAAGATACATTATTGCTGGTTTGGGGGAAAAGAAATACCACTTCATTTACAAAGATATATGGAAACATGGCAGGAAAAGTGTCCAGACTATGAGATCATTCGCTGGGATGAGAGCAATTATGATATTACAAAGAACAGATATATGAAAGAAGCATATGCATGTGGTAAATGGGGATTTGTACCGGATTATGCCAGACTGGATATTATTTATCAGGAAGGAGGCGTTTATCTGGATACAGATATAGAATTATTTACTTCTTTAGACAGGCTGCTGTGTGATGATATGTTTTGCTGTGCAATCAATCAGATTTCCATTGCATTTGGATTAGGTTTCGGAGCAGTGAAGGGGCATCCGTTGATCAAACAGCTGAGGGACTATTATCATGGACGGTCGTTTTATAACGATGATGGAAGTATGAATCTTATGCCATGTTACGTCTATCAGAATCCTGTTTTAAAAGAGTATGGCTTTGAAATAAAAAATAAATATCAAATAAGAGATGGGGCAGTGCTGTATCCTTCAGAGGTTGCTGCACCAACAGGATCTCGCGGGCTTGAGAATAATTATACACAAAATACAATCATGGATCATCATTCAGAGCTTAGTTGGATCAGTGAGGAGGAACGTAAAAATATGCAGGATTTTAATAAATATATTAAAAATAGAAATTATTACCGGGGGGGGGTAATTTATCTTTCTGAACGTATTTGGGGTTATAGAGGAGTATGTGCCTGATGCGGCGCAAGGATACTGATCCGTTATTGTCCGTGGTAATCCCTGTTTATAATGTGCAGGATTATTTAGACAGATGTATGGAGAGTGTGACGCAACAGACATACCGAAATCTGGAGATTATACTTGTCGATGATGGATCTACAGATCGTTCAGGACTTCTATGTGATTGCTATGCGTCAAAAGATAGCAGGGTGAAAGTGATACACAAGAAAAACGAAGGTTTGGTCAGTACAAGGAAAGAGGGGCTGCGGGCTGCTGCCGGAATGTATGTTACTTATGTAGATGCTGACGATTGGATAGAGAAAGAAATGTTTACGGATATGGTCTTTTTTATGTCTGAATCGGATGCAGATCTGGCAACATCAGGATGTATAAGGGATTATGGTGCATATGGCATGCCAGTAAAAGAATCCATACAACCAGGTATTTATGAAAATGAACTTTTGGAGGAACAGCTATTATCCAGGATTATATCTACGGATGAATTTTTTAAGAGCAGGATATTTGTTAGTGCTTGTACCAAAATGTATAAAAAGAATTTTTTAATGCGATGGCAGTATGCCGTGGATAATTATATAAATATTGGAGAAGACGTCATGCTGATGTATTACTGTTTGCTTAATGCAAGAAGTGTTATGGTTACCGGAAAGAATTATTACCATTATTGTATAAGGAGTAATTCTATTACGGGCAGCAGAAAAGGGGATGAATGGCAACGGTACCAGGTATTATTTGGTATGTTGGAAAAAGAATGCAGTCAGCATAGAAACAGGGTAGTAAATATTATGGAACAAATTAAATTGCATGAATTTTATCTATTATTTTTACAATATGCAGATAAAATAGTTCACTACAAAAATAATATCCTGTTTCCATTTGGTGAGGTCAGGAAGGAAGAAAAAATAATTATATACGGAGCAGGGAAATTTGGTAAGAGATTAAAAAATATCTTAGAAAAAACTTATGGATTCAAAGTTGTAGCGTGGATAGATAAAGCGGGCCAGGCAGAGACACAAACAGTAGAAGCTTTAAAGTTTATTTCATTTGACAAAGTTATAATTTCTGTTTTGCTTGCTGAACTGGTATATGAGATAAAAAATGACTTAGTTCTTAGAGGAGTTGAACCACACAAAATTCTGTCTGCTAATTTAGAACTTTTAAAGAACAGGATAAAAGGAGACGGAGAGATTCTTCAGCAGCTATAAAATGTTTATGAGGAAAGAAAGATGCAAGAAAGATCTGATTTAGAAATAGTAGTTTCGATTATTGTTCCAGTCTTTAATGCTGAAAAATATTTGTGTGCATGTATGGCAAGTATACTTCGGCAATCATTTAAAAAAATACAAGTTATTTGCATAGATGATGGTTCTACTGACCGTTCGCTTCAGATCTTAGAAGCATATGCTAAAAAAGACAGTCGTATAACGGTATTACATGGCATGCATAAAGGCGCAGCTTCTGCCCGGAATATGGGGATGAAATATGCTTGTGGACAGTATGTTTGTTTTTTAGACAGCGACGATATTTTTGAACCGGATTTGATCGAACAATTGTATCATAGCGCGGCAACGCATAAGGCTGAAATAGCAATCTGTGAGTACGATACGAATATCATTGGAAAATCCGTGGATTATATGGATCAGATCGGAAAGCTGTATATGGGAAATATGCCCAAAAAGTATTTAGTATCCGGGAGCTGCCAGTAGATGCTTTTTTTATATGGAATCT
>VSNY01000194.1 GCA_009774535.1 Lachnospiraceae bacterium | reverse complement strand
CATCTGGGCCAATGGTAATAATCAATGACAAGCACATCCACGGGAATGTCTCTCTTCTTATACTCACGCGCGATCTGCAGTACCTGTTCTTCATTGTAGTATCGGAGCTTGCACTGCCAGAAGCCAAGCCCGTACTCCGGCATCATGGGCACCCTTCCCGTCACCGCCGTATACGCCTCTAAGATTTGTGCAGGGGTATCGCCAGCGGTGATCCAATAGTCGAGCTGCCTCGTCTCCTCCGCCACCCACTCCGTCGTATTGCTGCCGAAATGCACTTCGCCTACCGCCGCATTGTGCCACAAAAACCCGTAGCCCAGACTGGAAACATAAAAAGGGATGCTCGCCTGCGAGTTTCTGTGTGCAAGCTCCAGATTGCAGCCTTTCAGGTCAAAAATCTCCTGCTGGTACTGCCCCATCCCGTAGATTTTTTCCTGCGGGTCAGAGACAAAGCTTGCCTTCAGACGATACCCGCCGCCCGGCAGCGGTTTGAAATGTCTGGCTTTTTTCTGCAGGGCGCCGCCGTTTGGGATCTCCTGCAAAAGCACCTCGCCCTTTTGGTTTCGAAAGGTGATCTGCACGGCGTTGCCCCATGTATTGACCGCAAGCTGCGCCTGTATGTTCCCGTTCGTGATGGACGCCTCCAGCTCGTGTATCTCCACCCGGACACCCTGCTTCTCCGCTCCCGCAGCGCCCTTTTCCTCCGCCGTCTCTTTTCCCGCCTCCCTGCACTGGGGATCGAGAAGCGCAATGCTGCCCTCCTCAATCTCTCCGAGAAAAGCCGCCCGGACACGAAAACTGTTTTCCCCCCAGGGCGTTACCATAACTGTCTCTCCGTTTTCCCGAAATATCAGATTTCCGTCTTTCTCCTCAAAAAATTGCAGCATCTTCTCCTCCTCACCGCACCCTGTCCTCCAACAAAATCCATCACTCTGCCAAAATCCTGTTATACATATAATACCACTCCATCTCCGGCACCTCATAATAAGGATAAAATTCTCTTGTCAGGTGCGCATGCGGCTTCACATGCCCCGGCTTTGTGCAAAACGCGAAGGAATAGCCGTCCTTCTGTATCGGCTGAATCCATGCTTTCGGATGTTCCATATCGCCTGCAAAGAGCGTCATCTTATCACAGACAAGCACGACAGGTCCGTAAACAAGCGCGGCAATCTCCGGCGCATAGTCGTCAACTGCCTGAAAACGAAGGACAAACTCATATTGTATCTCGATCTCGTCCCCGTCCTTCCATTCCCGCTCTAACGTAAGCCACGTATTCGGTTCTGCAGCCGCCTCCGTCGGCACACCGTTCACCCGCACCGTATTCCGTCCGCAGGCCCAGGACGGCACGCGGAAACGGATGGCAAATTTCCCCGCCCGTTCTCCATGCAGGGTAAAGCGCAATGTCTTTTCCTTCGGATAAAAGCTGTTATTCTCCAGAATATAGTCCGTGCCCGCCGCCTCGAACTCCACGCGGGAGGCAAGGTACTGGCTCACATACAGGCCTCTTTCGTCACTGTAGTAGAGCATATTGGCATACTCCGCAACATCCTGCGGATAGGTTCCCGTGCAGCACTGCCACTCGAAGGAACAGCCGTCGGGATGCATCCTGCCGTCCTCCACGGATTTGAAGCCGCCGTTTATAAAATAATCGGCATAATACATAACCTTTCCTTCTTTGGTCACAGGCGGCTGCCCGCCACACCCGTTATAGAGAAGTCTCTCCGCCCAATCTCCGTACTTCGCCTCCCCCGTAATCGTCAACCGGTAATTGCACAGCTTAAAGACTTCCAAACTGCAGCAGGACACCTCGCAACTTCCCCACTTATCGTCCCTGGCACGTATGGAGTCCCCGAAATTCCTGTAAGTCTCGTGTATTTTATCCTGATCCCAGTTGGCTTTCAGGGAATCCCCCAAATACCCATCCTCATTCGGAAAAAGACACTCTGCCGGACCGTACCCGCCCGTGGCAAAGGTATGGTGCGAAAGCACCTCATCGTAGGCGGTCTTCATGGCAGACAGATATCGCTCATCCCCCGTCGCCTGAAATGCCCTCGCAGCGCTGGAAAGGCTGTTGATATGGCTGTAGGCATGGCGCGGTCCTATGGCGAAATCACGGGCATTCAGTTTATCCCAGAAATAGGGATAATCCCACTCTTTAGCAAAATCACGGTAAATTTCCTCACCCGTCAGCATCCACGCCCGGTAAAGCTGCTCCGGCAGCGTATACCATTCGATCATATCCTCACCCATCGTCTGCAGCCCGTCCCGCCCCACTTCCCTGCGGAAACGTTTCGCCGCGCTCTGTGTCAGGCGCAGGATATAGTCCCGTGCGGGCTCATAGTCCAGATACTCCAGCATATCCAGAAATCCGCCCATCAGTTTATCATATACATACGTATCATTGACGTCTATGACTCTTTCGGACGCTGCCGCACATTCGCCCCAGCCATCCGCCAGTGCGAAGGCTTTCTTTTTCAGCCGCCCGTCCCCCGTCACCAGATACAGTTTAGCAAATGCCCCCAGCTTCTGCCCAAAGGTGGAAGCGTTGTTGCCGTACCAGCCGACCAATCCGTCGCTCGTATCCGAAATGCCCGCAATCTTTCTGAAATAGTGAAGCAGATCGTCATTCTCAATCCCAAGATATGTCTCGACCAGTTCCGTACGCTGCGCTTTCCAGTGACTGTCAAGCAGTTCCACATGCCGATATCCGAAATTTTTCAATTTTTCCATGCTAACCTCCATGTCTCAGCTTTCTGTAACGCAAACCAATGCGGAGAATGCCCGTATTTGGGGCATTCTCCTAAGCGAAACGGAGTTGCTCTGCAACTCCTAGAACTTCCAAGTCAGCTATGCTGACTTTGCGATGCAGCCTTTGCTGCTGAGCTTTAGAAGTTCTTTTCGCTTTAGCCTTTAACCGCACCGATCATAACGCCCTTCTCAAAATATTTCTGCACGAACGGATATACGCACAAAATCGGGAGCGTCGATACGATGATAACCGCATATTTCACCTGATCGGCGGAGGACTGTCCATATCCGCCCTGCACGCCGCCGCTGCCGCTGGAAAACGCCTGATTCAAGAGCAGTATCTCACGGAGCACGATCTGCAAAGGCGCGTTCTCCTGCTTGCTGTTGTAAACGAGGGCGTTAAAATAATCGTTCCAGTGGAACACCGCATAATACAGGATCAATACCGAATTAACCGCCTTGGAAAGCGGGATGACCACCTTGGTAAAGTACGCGAAATGGGAGCATCCGTCCAAAACCGCCGCCTCATACAGATCCTCCGGAATGGAGTTCTCGATAAAGGTCCTTGCAATGATCAGGTTGTAAGTATTGACCGCCACAAAGAGGATCAGTATCGTCTTGGTGGAGATCAGATGCAAAGCGCTGATCGTCATATAGGTGGGCACGAGGCCGCCGCTGAAAAACATGGTAAATACAAAGTAAAACATCACCTTATTACGTGCCTTGAACCTTCTTCTGGACAAGGCATATGCCGCCGGCATAGTCACCACCATATTGAGCGTCGTGCCTGCCACCACATAGATCAATGTATTTAAATACCCTTTCCAGATCCTAGCATCCTCCATAATCTGCTGAAAGCCATAGAAGCGGATATCCTTTGGCAGGAATGTGACCTTGCCCAGATTGACCAGATTGGAATTGCTGATGGACGCAATGACAACGAACCACAGCGGATATAATATAATCAGAAAGATAACGATACTAAGCAAAAGGACAACGACACCAAAAATCCTGTCCGCGGCGCTTATTTTTTTTCTGGCTGTTTTCTCCATAACTATCCCTCCTTACATCAAGCCCGTTCCGGTGGAACGTTTGGAAATCCAGTTCGTTATCACAAGGAACACAAAGTTGATCAGCGTGTTAAACAAACCTACCGCAGCACCGAATGAAAACTGTGCGGATTTCACGCCGACGGAATACACGTAGGTGGAGATAACCTGAGAAACACCCAGATTCAAACTGTTCTGCATTAAGAATACCTTATCAAAACCGACATTTAAAATATTGCCCATGTTCATGATAAGCAAGATCATAATAGTCGGCACGATCGCCGGAAAGTCGATATGTATCATCGTCTGCCAGCGATTCGCCCCGTCGATCTTGCACGCGTCGTACAACTGTGTATCTACCGAGGAAAGCGCCGCGATATAAATGATGCTGTTCCAGCCCATCGACTGCCAGACCCCCGTCAGCACATACAGCGGCACGAAGGTCGATTCCTTGCCGAGAATGTTTGTGTCGGCGGCCACCAGATGGATTGCCTTTAAGAAATTGCCCACAACACCGCTGCCGCTGGCAAACATCACGTTGATCATGGACACCAAAACAACCGTGGAAATGAAGTACGGGATATAGACGGTTGTCTGCACGGTTTTTTTCCACTTCTTATTCTTAAGCTGGTTGATGATCATAGCCAGAATAATCGGCGCGGGGAATCCCACAACGATACTCCAGAATGAAATAACAAACGTATTTTTCAGCGTAGTGAAAAACATGGGGCTCTCAAAATACTGTTTAAAGTATTTCATACCTACCCACTTACCGCCCGTAATCCCCGTCTGGAAGCTGTATTCACGGAACGCAAGCTGAATGCCGTACATCGGCACATAGCAGAAAATCAATATGTAGAGCATGGCAGGCAAAAGCATCAGCCAGAGCTGCCAGTTGTGTTCCCAATATTTCTTTGCACGGAATCCAAAACTCTTATTTACCGTAGCTGTTTGATTTTTACCAGTCATTCCTGATTCTCCTTCCCATTTGATTTTTAGAGCTTAATTTCATATATACACGAGTCCCCATCTTCCAGCCCTTTCATCAGATGGTTTGCCCACTCTGCACAAAAATCAAATTCTTTTTCCATATTCACTGCTCCATTCTGTCAAACTTGTCATAACCGAAAAGGAAGCGGAGAGATACTTCCTTTCGCATCTCTCCGCCGCTCCTCCTCATCTCAAGAGATTACTGCACGCTCTTTAAATACTCATCAAACGCTGCCTGACGAATCTCAAGAATCTGCGGAAGCCCTGCATTGTTGACATTCTCCACATAAGCGTCCCATGTAGCGTCGATATCCTGCTCCCCCGTCATCCACAATGACCACTGGTTATCAATAATATTATCAATATTCGGCTTCGTCAACGCGATTGTATTCTGATCCTCCTCCGTATATCTCATAAACATATTCGGATACGTATCGGATGTGCTCGCCTTCTCAATAATTTCATTATATCCCTGCGCTCTTGCATCCAGAGCATAGGTCATATCCTGTGCCATCTCAATCTCTGTAGACCTTCTGATATACATCGGTGAAAAATCAGCAAATGTACTCGTCCATTTCCATGTACCCGCATCTGTGCTCGGATCCTGCGGCGGAAGCACCTTGTAGCTGTTATCACCCGTCTTCTCAATACAGCCGTCAGCGATGCCGCCAAAGAGCGCTTCTACAGAATGCGTTTGGTCATAGAAACGGTCGATAAAGCGCATCGCCGCCTCCGGATTTTCGCATTTTGCGCTGACACACGCCCTGTTGCCCTGCATATTCAGGATTGTATAATCGTTTCTCCATCTCGTATCATATGTACCGGGTTCGCAGTCCACATCATACGCAAGCGGGGGAACTACCGCATATTCCGTATGCAGTTCCGGACCGAATTTGTCCGTCTGTTCCCATCCGAATACACAGCCCACAATCGCCTCGCCCGCTTCATTACCTCTGGACAATGACTGGAAGGTGGCGTAATCATTTGTTAATGCATTTTCATTGATCAGTCCGTTTGCATACAGATCAGCAATATATTTCATAAACAGCTTGTATCTCTCATCAACCGCATAACATTTTACGGTGTTGTCCTCTGCAAAAAATCCTGCATTGTCTGTATTGGTGACTTGAATACCAAGCCCGCCAAGCAAACTTGTCAGAGAATAGGCACTGTTAAACCAGGAATTGATTTCACCACCGCCGCTGTACGCATTATAGTCCAGCGGAATCTCATCGTTGGGGTCGCCATTGCCGTTGGCATCCTGCTCTTTGAATGCCGTCAGAACCTCTTTGAACTCGGTGAAAGTCGTAGGCATGGAAAGTCCCAGATTGTCCAGCCATTTCTGATTGATAAACATAACCGAATTGGTCGACGGCCATTTCCCTTGGAATTTCGGCGTTCCGTAAATCTTACCATCTTTAGTCGTTGCAAGAGATTTCGTGTCCGGCTCCTCCGCAAACATGGCACATATATTCGGGGTCAGTTCTTCTGTCAGATAAGGAGTCAGCTCCAAAAACAGACCGTTGTACTTGATATAGTCATCATCAATCGTAGCATTGCAGAGGAGAATATCCGGAATATCGCCAGCGGCAAATCTGGTGGATTTCACGGTATCCCAATCCGCCCTGATCACTTCCCATTCAATCTCCACATTCGCTTCCGCTTCCAGCTCATGCAGCCACTGCATATCCGCCGGGTCTTTTGTCAGCGGATGAATCACTGCAACCGCTTTCAGTTTTACTTTGTCTCCTGATGCTGCATCACCCGACGCTGCCGAAGAATCGCCCGACGCCGCGCTTTCGCTGCCGCCTGATGTATCTGCGGAAGCCGCACCGCTGTCGCCCGTCTCACCGAAACCGCCGCATCCTGCAAGCATGGACGCAACCATAGTCACGGAAAGCAGCATTGCCAATACTCTCTTTTTCATAAGTTTTCCTTCCTTTCCTTTTTGTTCTGTCCGTCAAGTTTTTCGACCCGTGTAAATTGTGCGTTATGAACACGTTTTCTCCTTTTCTTTCTTGAAATCCGCTTATCATTTGAACATTTTCACATATTCAAACCGTTCATCCACATTTTTATCGTGCAACTTGACTATAAAACAAAATACCACCACCCGCTCTCACCGTAAATATCACATCTATATATTAGGTGTCTTTTTTCTTTTTCTTTCTTTTTGACACCTGCATGTTCTTTTCTTTTGACACCTAATCAAACTTATTGATATTCACTTTTGGAGGTATCTATTGTTAAATTTTGCTAGATTCAAACAATCAAAAGCATTTATAATATACAATAAGTACCTTAGTATATATT
>VSNY01000193.1 GCA_009774535.1 Lachnospiraceae bacterium | reverse complement strand
TATAGATTTATTAGATTGGACTTTGTAACTATTAACCAGTAGTCATTCTTGACTACACCATTATTATACTAGGAGTGGTATTTTTGAATATACTGATCACAGGGGCGAGGGGATTTGTAGGGAAAAACCTGACAGAAAACCTTTTGAATATCCAAGCAGGCAAAAACCGGACGCGTAAGATCCGCATTGACAGGATCGATACCTATGATCTGGACAGCGGGGAAGCGTTCCTGGATGAAGCCTGCAAAAAGGCGGATTTTGTCTTTCATCTGGCAGGGGTCAACCGACCGAAAGATCCGGCTGCGTTTATGGAAGGAAATTATGGCCTGACAGAATGCTTGCTGCAAAAGCTTTCCCAATATCATAACCCGGCGCCAGTGATGTTTGCAAGTTCCATCCAGGCATCTTTGCTGGGACGCTATGCGGATTCTGCTTATGGCAAAAGCAAGCTGGCCGGGGAAAAGCTGCTCTTTTCTTACGCCCGCGATACGGGTGCAAAAGTACTTGTCTACCGTTTTCCAAACCTGTACGGCAAATGGTGCCGCCCGCAGTATAATTCGGCTGTGGCGACGTTTTGTCATGCGGTGGCGAATGGTCTGGATTATACGGTCAATGACAGAAGTACGCGTTTGGAACTGCTGTATATCGATGACCTGCTCGAAGAGATGTATGACGCGCTGGAAGGGCAGGAACACCGCTGTGAATATGAAGGGCTGCATCCGGAGCCAAGGGATGGCGGAACGTATTGCTATGTGCCGTGTACCTGCGAGGCGTCTTTGGGAGAGATTACAGACCTTCTCCAGACGTTTGCCGACATGCCGCAAACGAAGCAGATTCCCCGGATACCGGAAGGCTCATTTGCCGCAAAGCTTTACAGTACTTATTTATCGTATCTGCCGAAGGAGCGCGCGGCATACGGGCTTGATATGAATCGGGATGAACGGGGCGCGTTTACGGAACTGATCCGCACGGACGGCTGCGGGCAGGTATCGGTTAATATTGCCCGGCCGGGAAATGTCAGAGGGCAGCACTGGCACAACAGCAAATGGGAAATTTTTATCGTGGTATCCGGCCACGGCCTGATCCAGCAGCGCAAAATCGGCCTGGATAAGAACGGAAAGCCGTATCCGGTGCTGGAATATGAAGTATCGGGTGAAAATATGCAGGCGGTGCAGATGCTGCCGGGCTATACGCATAAGATCCGCAACCTGAGCCAGACGCAGGACCTGGTTACTGTCATGTGGGCGAATGAACCATTTGATCCGCAGCGGCCGGATACTTTTTTTGAGGAAGTTGCGGGAAACACGCAGATGCCGCCGGGAGAAACAAAGATCGGAGGAAAACAGAGCCATGCGGTTACAGAAATTTCAAAATAACGGAAAGCTGAAGCTTTTGATCATTGTCGGCACCCGGCCGGAAATTATCCGGCTTTCCCAGGTGATCAAAAAGTGCCGCCTGTATTTCGATCTGATATTGGCGCATACAGGGCAAAATTATGACTATAATCTTAATGGTGTTTTCTTTAAGGATCTTGGGCTGGGAGAGCCGGATATCTATCTGGACTGCGCGGGCAATGACCTGGGAGAGACTATGGGCAGGATTCTGACCGCATCTTACCAGCTGATGGCCGAGATCCGTCCGGATGCGGTGCTGGTACTTGGGGATACAAATTCCTGCCTGTCCGTTATTGGGGCAAAGCGCCTGCATATCCCGATTTTCCATATGGAGGCCGGAAACCGATGCAAGGACGAATGTCTGCCGGAAGAGACAAACAGACGCATTGTAGACATTATTTCTGATGTAAATATCGCATATTCCGAACATGCCAGGCGGTATCTGGCGGACTGCGGTCTGCCGAAAGAGCGTACTTTTGTATGCGGTTCGCCAATGGCGGAAGTACTCCGGGCAAATCTGCCGCAGATACAGGCGTCCAACATTCATAAACGTCTGGGACTGGAAAAAGGGAAGTACATTCTGCTGAGCGCTCACCGGGAGGAAAACATCGATACGGAGCAAAATTTTCGATCCTTGTTCGGCGCGGTAAACGCAATGGCACGAACTTATCAGCTCCCGGTGCTGTATTCCTGTCATCCGCGCAGCAGGAAACGTCTGGAGCAAAGCGGATTTGAACTGGATCAGCGGGTCATCCGGCAGGAGCCGTTGGGATTTCATGACTATAACTGCCTTCAGATGCATGCGTTTGCGGTCGTTTCAGACAGCGGTACACTGCCAGAGGAAAGCAGCTTTTTCCTGTCTGCAGGCCATCCGTTTGCTGCTGTATGTATCCGGACAAGCACAGAGCGGCCGGAGGCAGTTGACAAGGGCTGCTTTGTGTTGGCGGGGATTACCAGAGAAGGGCTTTTGCAGGCGGTGGATACGGCAGTGGCGTTGCATAAAAACGGCGGTTTTGGGAGTGCGGTGCCGGATTATGCGGGGGAGCAGGTGTCGGATCAGGTGGTGAAGCTGATTCAGAGTTATACTGGAATTGTAAATCAGATGGTGTGGAGAAAGGAAATAGTTGGTCTGAACCGTTACGAATGATGTGGAGTTATAGAAATCATTTACAAGCGGTTCATTTAATAAAGTTGCGTAAAAGGATACTAGAGGAAATAGCAGAAGCTGCGGAATTATCCCTTGATCTCGTTAAAGAGTTAGAAAATCAATCCATGCAGTTAGCATAATTGGAGAAACTTTTAAAATTATTAGAAAAGCAGAGAAGCGCAGGTATGGTCTATGAGGATTGCAAAAACGGAGACCTGAAATAAGAATCAGGTCATCCGTTTTTCATGCCGGTCGGTTTTCTTACTGGGAATCTGGTTCGGATTTCCCTATATTTTAGAAAATACAATTACATTCCACGAACATTTTTTCATCACGGTCTGAAAAATTCCCTGTTCCATTGTAAAATCTGTCCGTGTTTTAGGCGATACGGGACATCTGTCCACCGCGTTTACCGCCTTCCAATCATCGCTTTCTAATACCAGATATTCCTTTACCCGGTACCCGTCAAACCCGCGCAGATCCGCTTCAAACACCAGATCTGCTTTTGTATGGCGGTTTACCGCAAAGATTGTGACTTCCTCTTTTTCTTCGTTGCAGACGGCTGCCGATTCGATATCTGTTACATGACTGTGATGCGATGTGTCATGCGTTCCGGTAGAAATAACCGGAGTCAGCGAAACGCCGCGTCCGTATCTGGAAGCGTGCAGGAACGGATAAAAAATTGTCTGCCGCCATGCCGGGCCGTCTGTTTCTGTTATAATCGGCGCGATAACGTTGACCAGCTGCGCCAGGCAGGCAATTTTAACGCGGTCTGCGTGTTTTAAGAACGTAATTAAAATCAGTCCGTTTAAAATAGCGTCTTCAAAGGTATAATGATCTTCCAGAAGATGCGGGGCGCTCCGCCAAGGTTTTTTTGCCATTTCTTCATTGTCGCTGTCTGTCGTATGATACCATACATTCCATTCATCAAAACTTAGAAAGATCTCTTTTTTGCTCCGTTTTTTTGCTTTGATAAAATCACAGGTGCAGATGACACTGTACAGGAAATTTTCCAGATCCTGCGTTTTTGCAAGAAAATCAGCGGTGTCATTGCTTTGGTTGCCGTAGTATTGGTGCAGGGATATATAATCGACATAGTCGTAGGACGCGTCCAGTGTGGCGGCTTCCCACTGCGGGAAGGTCGGCATTTCTACGTTGGAGCTGCCGCATACGACAAATTCCAGCGAATCGTCCATTGCTTTCATAGCTTTTGCGGTTTCTGCCGCCAGATGGCCGTATTCTGCCGCTGACTTGTGGCCCGTCTGCCAGGGGCCGTCCATTTCATTGCCAAGGCACCATGTCCGGATGCCGTACGGCTTGTTTTTGCCGTGCTGCCTTCTTAGATTGGCATAGTATGTATTCGTATCCAGGTTGCAGTATTCCAGCAGGTTTAAGGCGTCTGCGGTGCCTCTTGTGCCGAGGTTTACGGCCATCATGATTTCCGCGTTTACTTTTTTGCACCAGCTGGCAAATTCACCCAGCCCGACCTCATTGCTTTCTACGGTACGCCAGGCAAGATCCAGCCTCTTTTTCCGCTGCTCTTTTGGGCCGACACTGTCTTCCCAGAAAAAGTTGGACACATAGTTGCCGCCTGGATAGCGGATGATTGGCACGTTTAATTCTTTTACCAGATCGATGACATCCTGGCGGAAGCCCTCTGCGTCCGCGCTGGCATGTCCCGGCTGGTAGATGCCGGTATAGACAGCCCGTCCCAGATGCTCGATAAAGGAGCCGTACAGCCTGTCATCGATGCGGGCCAGCGCTAAGTCTTTGTCGATGATCATTTTTGTTTTCGATTCCATTTTGAAAACACCTCGCTTTCATTTATTTCGATCTGTATCAGGGGAAACATTAGCAGGATCTTTTGCCTGGACTGCGTGCAAAGTAAAGTAATGCGTTCACTCAGGTCATCCATTGGAAATGGATCATTGTTTGAATTTTACTGTTTCGATCTGCCATATAATTCTGCTCAGGAATACAGACGCCAGTGACATTGAACCGTTTTGGCATTTTATGTACCTCGCTTTGGATGTGCGGATTTACTTTTATTTTATGGGCTTTGGGTTTAAATGTCAATAAGTATCAAAAGTACTTTATTTGGAAGATTGTTTGGAAGCTTTTTTATACAAATTTTTTACAGGAACTGCCAGTACTGTTTGCTGACAGTTCCAAAAGGGGGAAATTCCGTTTGTACAGGTTTTATTTGCTGGTCAGCTCTGCGATCAGTTGTTCCACTTCTTCAATGCAGGAACCGCAGACTGTGCCGACGCTGTTGACTTCCTGTACGTCTTCCAGTGTTTTCGCACCGTTATTAACCGCTTCCTGGATCATACCTCTGGTAATGTCCAGGCAGCTGCAGATGATTTCATCCGGATTTGTCATAGCAACCTCCTTTCCGCCAGCAGCTTGTGCAAATCAGTTGCTGCGCGTTTCTTACGAAAAATAACATAATGTCTTTACCAAGTATGCGGCAAATTAGAAAAAATATACAAAGATTTTTAGAAAAATTCCTGACTATTGAATTTTGGCCGGGTACGGACTATAATACGAAAATAACAAGACAAGGGACGGTCAGCAGATTTTTACAGGCCATTCCGGATGCATTTTAAATATACGTATAAGGAGGATGCCATGCAGTTACAACAGGAAGCAGGATACGAATATATCGAAGGGGGCGTCTGCGCGGCAGCGGGTTTTATGGCCAACGGCTGTCACTGCGGACTGGATTCCAGACCAGAGAAAAACGACCTGGGCATTATTTGCAGTGAAACACTCTGCAACGCGGCGGCAGTATATACGACGAACCAGGTAAAAGGCGCGCCGATCTTAGTGACACGCAAAAATATGGAAGCAACCAGAGGCAAAGCAAGGGCTGTTATTGTAAACAGTAAAAATGCGAACACCTGCAACGCGGATGGCGAAGAAAAAGCTTGGAATATGTGCGAACTTACGGCGCAGCAGTTAAAAATTACACCGGAAGAGGTCATTGTGGCATCCACGGGCGTGATTGGCCAGACACTTCCCATTGAACCGATTGAGGCGCATATACAGGAGCTGGTATCCGGCATGTCGCCGCAGCATCATGGTGAAGCGGCAGCTGCGATTATGACGACGGATACGGTCAAAAAAGAAGCTGCCGTTTCTTTTCTGTTAGATGGCAAAATCTGCCATTTGGGCGGTATGGCAAAAGGCAGCGGTATGATTCATCCAAATATGGCGACAACGCTGAACTTTATAACGACGGATGCGGCTGTATCTTCTGAAATGCTGCAAAAAGCGCTTAGTGATACTGTCAAAGTCACCTATAACTGCCTGAGCGTAGACGGAGATACTTCCACCAACGATATGGTATGCGTACTTGCCAACGGACTTGCCGGCAATGCGGAGATTACGGCGGAAAACGAGGATTTCCGGATCTTCCAAAAAGCGCTTTACCTGGTGCTGCTGCACTTGACAAAGATGCTTGCCAAAGACGGGGAAGGCGCGACGAAGCTGATCGAATGTACGTGTTCCGGCGCACCGGATTTAGATACGGCGATTACCGCGGCCAAGAGCGTAGTTAGTTCTTCACTTGTTAAAAGCGCTATGTTTGGAGCGGATGCAAACTGCGGCCGTATTTTATGTGCGCTCGGGTATGCGGGAGTACCGCTGGATGTCAGCAAAATTGACGTTAGTCTGGCTTCTGAGCAAGGGCGTGTCCAGGTATGCGGCAGCGGGAACGGGCTTGCGTTTTCGGAAGAAGATGCGGCGCGCGTGCTTTCGGCGGATGAGATTCAGATTTTAGTGGATCTGCACCAGGGAAGCGTATCAGCTCAGGCATGGGGATGTGATCTGACGTATGATTATGTAAAGATTAATGCGGATTATCGCAGCTAGAAGGAAGAAGATATTTTTATAAAAATGGAATCAAGTTTCTGATAGTTGGGGAGTCCAATCGTTATTTAGAAAAATTTTTAAAGAAATATAGTCAGTGGGAGAAAATAAAAAAGGCCCTGTACAAAAGACTTTCCCATGACGACGCGCGAGCCGGGGAATCCGTCGGCATTGAGAACCAAGAGGGCATTTGTCAAGGGGCTTTCACCTAAAAGGATGAAAGTCCCCGAAAAACTGAGGAATGTTGGAACCATATTTTCCAGCAGCATTGGGGACACATCGTAAAAACTGCTCTTTCAATGCCGGAATATCGCCATTTTCTAAAAGTTTCTTCATCTCTTTCAGAAGTGTTTTCCGTTTTTTCACAATATCTTCTCCTTTTTCTATCTCAATTCACCAAATTTATTACGCTCAAGTATAGCACAAAGTCAACCAGCGTTTAACCTCCATTGAAGGGCTTTTGATGATTTGCATATTTGATGAGAAATTAACAAATAGGCGGGAGGTATCCTAATTGAATCGCCTTTGTTACAGCTTCGACAGAGGAGGAAACATCAAGCTTTTCAAATATATGCTGTAAATGATTGGAGAGGGTACGCTCGCTGATATAAAGTGTGCCTGCGATCTCTTTCCTCTTTCTTCCGTTAGCTATAAGCTGCAAAATCTGTTTTTCACAGTCAGTTAATTCTTCTAAAAACGGAATTGAACCGTTGAAGATAAATTTTCCCTGCATG
>VSNY01000192.1 GCA_009774535.1 Lachnospiraceae bacterium | reverse complement strand
TCGCCGTTTTTACACCGCTTCATGCTTTTAGAGCGCATCACTTTGAAGTCATATCCCAAGTACCTCACCGGCTTGCTGGCATGGGTGATTTCCGTCTTTTCTTCGGACATTTCAAGGTGCAGCCTCTCTTTCAGGAAGATTCTCACATCCTCTTTGATTTTTTCTGCATCCCTTTTTGAACCAATCACACCGATTACAAAATCATCAGCGTAACGGTTGTACTGGATTTTCTTGTACCCTTCCTCAAACGGATTGTAATAATGCTGGTTCATCTTCTCCATTCTGGAATCTTTAAATTCCCTTATCAGTTCAGGAGTTGACTTTTCAGCGTCTGCCAATGCTTTCCGTGCCTTTTTGTACCTTCTGGACGCACGTTCGTATTCCTTCGTCGTCTTTCTGCGTTCCGGCTCACGGTCATACTTTTCTTTGTATTCCCGCATAAATTCATCCAGTTCGCTAAGGTAAATATTGGCGCAGATTGGACTGATGCCGCTGCCCTGCGGCACGCCGGAGTAGGTACAGTTGTATTCCCACTGTTCCATATACCCGGCTTTCAGGAATTTCCAGATAAGGCTGATGAACGCCTCGTCCGCTATCCTTTTCCGCAATAGTTCCACTAATACATGGTGGTCAAAATTGTCAAAGCACGCATGGATGTCACCTTCCACAACCCATGTGACCCCGGTGAACATTCTTTTCACCTGCAAAAGTGCCGTATGACAGCTCCGTTTTGGTCTGAAACCATGAGAATTGTCGCTGAATGTCGGCTCATAGATTGCTTCCAGAATCATCCTCACCACTTCCTGCACCAGCTTGTCATCCGTAGAAGTGATTCCAAGCGGACGCATTTTCCCGTTTTTCTTAGGGATATATTTTCTTTTTGCAGGCTTTGGCTGGTATGTCCTGTTTCGTATTGATTCGATTATCCGGTTGATTCTGGGCAGGCTCATATTATCCAGTGTCTGCCCGTCTACCCCCTGCGTCATGCTCCCCTGCGATTTTGCAATGTTTGCATAGGCAAGGAGATAGAATTCTGGATTGTACAGGTTACGGTACAACCTTTCATATTTGTAGTTTCTTACACTTGCCTTTTCTTCAAGGCTTTTCAAGACATGAATCGGATTTCTCATAGTGTCTCGCACACCATCCTTTCTGTTTTGAAATTGATTCACTGTTCCCCTTCGCCATGTAGACGGCTTTCCCGTCCTCAGACTACTATGGGAACTCTGTTACCGTGGTGGATATTCAGAATCCCGCATTTCAGCGTTTTCATAGCCTTATGGCATTCCACTTTAGGCAATCCCCGTTTAGTACGGCATAAATGAGCGTTCCATGTTTTCGGTAAGTGTGTGACGTTCGCCTTTTTCCACTCTCCCGTGGCTGAACCTGTTCCGAGTATCAGCATCCGCATAGCCGAACAATGCGGATGTCAGGAACACTGGCGAGTACAACCCCTCTACGCCAGGAGTACGTGCTTTTCCCGATTTCAGGCTGTCATTCAAGCAGTTTAGCTTCCACCCTCGTACATGGATTTTCATTCCGTCACGCCGGCGCTTCTGGGGTTTCAGCGCCCCGTGTCCTCCGTCATGCTATGGTTGCCCTCCGGTTTCCCTTTTGGGGTTAGACGGGGAATGATAGGTTTGTGGCATATGCCACGTGATACTTTTACCTACTACTTGCTCAAGGTAGGATTTATGCCGCCCTTACGGGCGCACTTGGCTTCACATGGAACCTAGTCTTGCCGGAGCCGGAACCGCCAATGATCAGTACGTTTTTGTTGATGTTGTATTTTGGTATCTTGTTCCTGCCGATCATGATTCGTTCCGTTTGTGTCAGGAGGATATTGTTCTCAAATTTCTGGTCGATGAAGGGTTTAATATCCTCCTGTGTGCCCCACCGGGCACTGCCGTATTCTACGCCGTGACGGTATTTCTTTGCGTTTTTCCCTTTGAAATAAACCACCGCCCGGACAGCCGCCGCCCCCGCAATGCCAAACAGCAGGTCACGGGGGTGGAAGCTGGGGAGAGGGTTCTGTGTGATTGCCGTCCCAAGGTCAGAAATTGCCGCCATAGCTTTTGTAACCACATCAGCACCAGCGGAAAGACGGTAGCACTCCGCAACTTTTGAGAAAAGCCAGAACATCATCACATAGGGCAGGTTTGGGACAACGTATTTTTTGATTTCAATGTTTTTCAACGCTCATACCCTCCTTTGTCCCGGTTCTTTGCCTTGTCGGATACCAGATTCTTCACGATCTCCTTGAAGTGGGAGAGCTGTTTCTTCAGTGACGGTTTCCTCTGCCGGTTCAGGGTTTTTGCTGTGTATTCTGTAAAAGCGGCGTTTAGCGCGTCTGCATCGCGGGCCTTGAAGAATACAAGGTATTTCCCCTGTTCCGGGTCTTTTTTCAGGGCAAAATCTATTCCATATTTGCGGGCACAGCGTTCAAAAGACTTGATATTCTGATCGGTGATCTCAATGTTCTGGACGCCTGCCCCCTGCTTTACAAGACTTTTGACGCTCTGTTTGCCGTGCTTCTGCTCCTGTGACTGTTTCTGGTACTGCCGGATCGCCCATTTCAGGAGTTCCGCTGTCAGCCTGCCGCCGTCTTTTCCAACCCGTATCACAAGCGCCACGGATTTATCCCTTATTTCGTCCTGCAACTTTACGGCCTCCTTCCATCCATGTCTTTATCAGGCGCGGAATAGCGGCCATCATACAGCCGCTCCCTGGGTTATCCCACCCCATTTCGTCAGTACCACCGTGTCACCGTCGGAAAGGCTCTCCCAAAGCCCGTAAACAATATCCGCCACATCATCCGGATCCGCGTAAGCAGTGCTGCCGACCATCATAAATTCCCCCGGCCTTGCAAAGATGTCATGAAATTCCTTCTGCTGTCCGGCAGTGAGGGAAGCAAAGCTGCTGCCTTCCTCCGGTATGCCGCACAACAGGAATGTGCCGCTGATATACCCTTTTTTCCCAGGCAGGCAGCGGTTCGGGGCAAGGCCGGCCGTATCCTCCCGGCTGATAAGAAGCACCTTCTGGGGAAGGAAGCAGCCCACCTGCACAGCCCCTCCCAGCACTGTTTCCACCGATTCCAGTGTGTTGGGTATCACAGCCGGTCTAGGTGCTTTCCCCGGTTCCACGATCAAAATATCCATGTTTTGTGTCATGCTTGTTGTCCTCCTTTAAATTTTCTTGTATATGTGCCAGCCCGCAGGGGCTTCCACACCGATAAAAATACCAGCGGAAAAAGAAATCTGCCTGTTATCCCGCTCCGAAGCCGTTTGCCATGTCATGGCTGACAAGGCTGGAATAATACTGGCTGATCGTCACAGGTGCATTGAACAGGGCGGAAAGGGTATAGGCCCGGATATTTCCGATCAGCGTCGTGTTCTTATCCAGGCAGTCCATTACATAGCGGATATGCTCACTGTCCAGCTTCATCAGGCGGCTCTTTACAACCTCCGTACACATGTCCTCCTGGTTGATACGCACCGTAGGCCGTCTGCTGCAACAGACCTCCGCCATCAGTTCCACAAAGCCGTCCAGACGTTCCCTGTCATAAGGGTTATCCTGCAAGAGTATCTCATAGCTGATGTTCTCCCGGATCAGTTCACGATAGGCAGACATCTTATCCATCCCATCTATCGTTTTTCCACCTGTCCGAGAAAAGTTATCCACAGTTTCCACATCAGGGCATCCTGTTCCAGCCGGATAGATAGATGGATCAGTATCACTCATGTCAGTTTTATTTAAGTCAGTATTATTTGTTTGTGATTTTCGCAATTCCTGATTTGTGGTTTTCACATTTCCTGATTTGTGATTTTCACAATTCTTGATTTGTGATTCCTGCCGGGCGTCCGGTTTTCCCCCGCTGATAAAGTTTTTAACGTAGATCACGTTGGGCTTCCCCAGCCCGCGCCGGACACGCTCTACCAGCCCGACGCCCTTTGCCGTGTCCAGTTCGTTCAGGAGCTTATTCGCTTTCTGCTCTGCACAGCCAAGTGTCTCCATCACATCTGCGATGGTGTAAATGATATAGACGCGCCCGTCCTGATCCATCCAGTTGTTCCTGACAGAAAGAGCCATACGGTCAAGCAGTAGCCCGTAAAGCACCTTTGCTTCCACAGACAAGCCCCTAAAACGGCTGTCCGTAAACAGCACTTTTGGGATACGGTAAAAGCTGTACTGTTCCGCCTCGTTGCCATAGTAATAATCCAGTTGTAACGGCATATCTGTCCGCCTCCTTTTCCAGTTTTTCAAACAAAAAAAGCCCCGGCAGATGTGAAAGGTCTGACGGGGCAAATATATCGTGAACGCAAAAAAGCCGCCCGGCAACAAAATCAGTCACCGGGCGGCTCATGCGGCCTTATTCATGTTCTGTTTTCCATGTTTCAAGAAGGGAGAAGATCACTTCTTCCATCTGCTTCGGGGTATAGCTTTTGGGGAAATACTTTTTTAATCTGTCATTTTTCAGTGTCACCTGAGCGGGAACCGGGTGTTCTTCCGTCAGTATCGCATCCATCACGTCCACGCCCAGCTTTCCCTCCTGGCTGTATTTTTTCAGGCGTTTTGCCTGCTCCAGTGAAGGGACTGCGGACAGTTCCTCCATTACTCCGAGAAGCGCTTCCTGTTCCGCCAGCGTAAGGTAGGACAGCTCCACGGCGGGATTGAACGGCACTTTCTTATCGTCCACCATCTGGAGGAACCTGGGATGGAGTTCTGTCAGACGGATAAAACGCTGCACCTGCTTATAGCTTTCCCCGGCATTTTCTGCCACGATTTCCACCGACGCCTTCCCTTTTAAATTCTGGCCAACTTGTCCAGAATTTCCTTTGCCTGGTCTGCCGGCTCTGCGCCGGATTGCGTCCAGCTTCATTTTATAAGCCCATGCCTTTTCACTGGGGAGCAGGTTCTCCCTTTGGATATTGCTGTCCACCATGAAGAGAATAGCTTCATCATCGTCCAGTTCCCGGATAATTACCGGCATTGTTGTTTTTCCTGCCAGTTCGGAGGCGTGTCTGCGTCTGTGACCGGCTATTAGTTCATAGCCGCCCTCCGCACGGGGGCGGGCGATCCCCGGAACAAGGACTCCATGCTCCCGGACGCTTTCCACCATATCCTCCATGGTCTGGTCGTCCAGTACCTTGAACGGGTGGTTTTTGAAGGGGAACAGGCTGTCCAGTGCAATTTCCTGGATATTCCTGCTGCCTGCCGGCGGTGGTGCGCCGAACAGGTCGTCAAAAGAAGTCATTTCGATGTTTTTTGCACTGCTTTTCATACGCCCATCAGCTCCTTTGTCAATGCCGCATAGGCCGCCGCAACCTTGCCGGATGGATCATGGAGGTAGATGCTTTTTCCCTCCGCGCTGGTCTCTGCCGCCCGGACGGAGAGGGGGATAATGCTCTCAAATATACGCATATTCCCGTCGTAAGTCTTATGCAGGATTTCCACGATTTCCCTTGCGTAATTTGTCCGCATGTCTGCCATCGTGATCAAAATCCCGGCGATGTTCAGCCCCGGATTGATTTGCCGCTTTACCTTCGATATTGTCCGGATCAGCTGTTCAAGACCTTTAATCGAGAGGAATTGAGCCTGCACCGGTATGATTATTTCATCCGCCGCCGCAAGTGCATTGATGGTCAGCATACCGAGCGACGGGGTGCAGTCCAGGATAATCACATCGTATGCGTCACGGACTGTCTGAAGGTACTGGCGAAGGATTGTTTCCCGGCTCATGGTGTTCACCAGCGTAACTTCAAGCCCCGAAAGCTCAATGTTTGCGGGGAGAAGGTCAACACCTTCCTCATGGTGGAGGATTCCCCCGCCTTCCGGCAGGGGAGAATCCGTGATAACCGCGCCCAGTACTGTAGCCAGAGTGACCTCCATCCGGTCGGGATGCTGATAGCCAAGGCTTGCGGTCATGGAACCCTGTGCGTCCACGTCTACCAGGAGGACTTTTTTTCCCTCACGGGCCAGTCCGACACCAAGACTTACGGAACTCATGGTCTTTGAGCATCCGCCTTTCTGGTTACACAGACAGTAGATTGTAGCTTCCATAGTTACACCCCTTCTCTTACGCGGACGGTAAGTCCATCCATACACACATCGTTATGGCCTACCAGATAATAGTCCGTCCCGTCATGCTCCACCCTTGTCCACACCCAGCACATCACTTCCGGCCATCCTTCCGGCACCAGAGCTTCGATCCCCGATCCGCTTGTGTAGTAGTGCCCGTGGGAGGTTTCGTATCTGCCGCTGCTGTTCTTATGTAAGCGGCTTGTCTCCTTAATAGGGCGGGAGAGGTATTTCAGCCTATGATTTACGGTAGAAAGTTTTTCCATGATTTCCCGGAGTTCTTCAATGAGGAAAAGCTGTTCGCCGTCCTCATAATCAATATGGAGGCCGCTCAGATCCCCATATGGTTCAAAAGTTGATAACCTTAAAAGGCTCTCAATATTCCAGTTCAGTTTCTGCGCTTCTGCAAAGACTTTGTTAATATCTGCCATTTGTACCCGCCTTTCCCCGGCGTCTGCCATCTGCCGGCTCCGTTTCCTGTGTCTGCTGTTCCTGTTCTTCTGCAATCCGCTCAATGATAAGCCTGTCCGGCTGGCAGGATACCGTCACCTTGTCTCCTATGGAAAATCCCAGTTCTCCCAGCCAGTTCCCTTGCAGTATGATCTTTGGTATCATGTTATAAGCAGCGGTAGTTCCGCTGTAGACAGTCAGTTTTCTGTTTTCCATTCATACCTCCATTTCCTGTTGATATAATTTTGTCGTTAATGTAACATTGTCCTTTCCGGCTCACTTCGCAGAGCCTGATTTTTAAGAAAAATAAGCGGAAAAAGAATAAAGACAAATCGCGGAATCCCTTGATTTTACGGGGGTTCTCCGATTTGTCTTTATTATACTGTATGGGCACTCTCACGCCAGTCTGCTGATCGAGCTGGGCTTCTCTCCGCTGGCCATCGCTGACCGGCTGGGGCATGAGAAGGTGGAGACCACGCTGAACACTTACTCACACCTGTTCCCGCATAAGCGGGATGAAGTGGCCGAAAAGCTCCAGCAGTTAAAATAGTACCATTTTAGTACCGCAGAACAAAATAAAGAGCCGATTTTCCCTGTAAATTCAAGGTTTATCGGCTCTTTTCTCTTTACTCGAACTCAATCGTCCCTGGCGGCTTACTCGTCAGGTCATACAT
>VSNY01000191.1 GCA_009774535.1 Lachnospiraceae bacterium | reverse complement strand
AGCAGAACCCGAGGCTATTTTACCCCCCCCCGCTCCAAAATCCGCCGCTTCCGACACATATACAGCCGCACCAGCTTCCGTCCCGCCGGCAAACGGAAACGAAACTGCCAATATGGATGCCAGCGCAAGCGATGTCATCTTTTTCATTCTTCTTTTCATAATCGTTTTCTCCTTTTATTTTTCGCTTAATTTAATCTTATAATTAGCTTATTACGTCTCTGTTTTCTAAAAATCTTAAAACAATGTCACAAAAATCCGGAACCCCAAATCCAAAAGCATTGTAAGATTTATAAAAATCATAAGCTTCACAGTCCTAATTATAAGCTAAATTACTAATTTATTTATTGTATATATTTTAATATTATTAGCTAAATTAGTCAAGCATTAGTTTGTACTTATACAAATTATTAGTCAAACAGATTATTTTCACACTAAGAATAAAAATTTTCCATAATCGCCCAAAATGTTGCCAAAAAAATGCTTTTTCTATGTATGCTGGTATTATAAATATCCCGTATTCTCCGATAACTATATGGGGTGTCTTACACAGACAACCCCTCCATGGAAAGTGAGGTCTAACCAATGCATACACCAAAGAAGCATTCCCGATATACATCTCCTGCCAAAAAACGCAGAAAAACCATCTCTCAGGCAAAATCCAGACGTCTCTGCCAGCTCTGCACCAAATGTGTGCTATGTACATCCGTCTTTACGTTAGCGCTGCTCGTTCCATCTGAATGGAACCTGTCCAAACCACTGACAGGTTTCTGGGAGCATGCGGCAAAGAAAGATTCTGTCCTTCCCGCAGATGCAAAGATCACTGGTCAGGCGCCATATACTGCAGATTCCGCGCAAGACGCAGACGATCCGCATACAGCAAAAAAATCTGTCCCCGCTGGTTCGTCATCTTCCGCGTCCGATGCAGACAGCCCGTCATCCTCTGACAACACCGCCTCTGACAGCCAGAAGCCATCCAGCAACACCGCAGGCTCTGTCAACGAAAACCCGGTGCCGTCACCTGACTATGCAGACAGTCAGGCGCAAACAGGTTCTTCGGATGCGGACGATCCTGCAGCCGCAGGTGATCCGCAAGCAAACCGTAAGTTCCAGTACGGAGAATATGATATGCAAAAACCGGAACAGACGACAAATACAGATGAACAGACGATTTATACCGATGGCTATACAACAAACGAGAAGATTTACTATTCGTATGCGGACGGACAGCCACAATTTTCTGCAGCTGCCGACGGACAGATCCAGGCTGTTCCGGAACGCCTGCCTACAGAGCAGCTTTTGGATACCACGGTCGATGATGCCGAAGCCGAACATTTTACCCAGCTGTCCGGTGAATGGAACCTGATTCTTGTAAACCCATGGAATCCGCTTCCGGAAGACTATCGCATCAGCCTGACCAGCCTGCCAAACGGCCACTCCATCGACAGCCGCTGCTATCCGGCGCTGACCGAGATGATGAACGCCTGCCGCGAAGCAGGTTTCCAGCCTTTGATCTGCTCTTCGTACCGTTCACAGGAAAAGCAGGGGACCTTATTCCAGGAACGTATGGATGAACTGCTGGCTCAGGGCTATACCAAAAAAGAAGCAAAAGCCAAAGCCGGAACTTCCGTGGCGCGTCCTGGCACAAGCGAACACCAGGCTGGACTTGCGGTTGATCTGGTGGATAACCACCACCAGGTTTTAGATACCACCCAGCAGGATACTCCGGTACAGCAATGGTTGATGGAAAACAGCTGGAAATATGGGTTTATCCTGCGCTATCCAGAGAATAAAAGTAAGCTGACCGGAATTATTTATGAGCCATGGCATTACCGTTATGTAGGGAAAGACGCGGCAAAGGAGATTTATGAGCGCGGGCTTTGTCTGGAAGAATATTTGGAAGAATTGTCTTAGATTCTTTTATAATATAAGCTGGACGACTCTGTGGATGATGAACTGAAGGAGCTGTTCTCCCCGATGTGCGATTCCAGCAGCAACTTCAGCCAGCTGACCCGTTGCCAGAATATCTGATACAATAATGGGGTATGTTAGTGGGGTAAGTTAATGGGGTAAGTTAATGGGGTAAGTTAATGGGGAATGTTCTTCATCTGTCAGGAGGTTATTATGGCACTGCCAATCAATGTATCAGATTTAATTAACCAGCGTGTGATTGAGAGCGCGCGTATTGAATATAAGGGAAACTGGAATCCTGAACCAATTCTGCACTCTATTTGTGCTTTTGCAAATGATATCGACAACTGGGGCGGCGGCTACATCATTATTGGAATTGAGGAAGAAAGCGGAATGCCAAAGCTCCCGGTCAAAGGTTTAAGCAAAAGTTCCATTGACAGGATCAATAAAGAATTGCTGCAAAAATGCAATCTGATTGAACCACGCTATCTTCCAATTGTAGAACAGGCTTCTTATAAAGGAAAAGAGATCATTGTTTTATGGATACCAGGTGGAGCTGACCGACCATATAAATGTCCAATCGCTTTTCCAACAGAAAAAGCCGCAAAATCAGAAAAGATATACTATATCCGCAAAATGTCTAATAGCATCCGGGCAAATCAGCTGGAGGAAAAAGAGTTGTTTATGCTGGCAAATAACCAGCCCTATGATGACCGCCCAAATCCAGCAGCCAGGCCGGAGGATTTGAAGTCCAGCCTGATTTCGGAATTCCTTTATGTGGTAAAGAGCGATCTGTATGAACGTTCGCTTACCCAGCCGGTTATGGAAACCGCAGCTTCCATGCGCCTGATTGGTGGGCCTTCGGAATGGAAACGGCCATTGAATGTAGGGTTGATGTTCTTCCATGAGCGCCCGGATGATTTTTTCCCATATGCCCGGATTGAGGTGGTAGATAAGCCCGATCCAACTGGCATTGGAATGACAGAAAAGATTTTTGCAGGTCCTCTTGACCGCCAGCTGCGAGATGCGCTCAGTTATATTAAAAACTACATCATCAAGGAAAAAATAATCAAACTTCCTGACCAGGCAGAAGCCGTACGCATTTTTAACCTGCCGTATGCGGCAGTAGAAGAAAGTCTGTCCAATGCTATCTACCACAAGTCATATCAAATCGGAGAACCGATTACGGTTACTGTCACACCGGACCGGATGGAAATTACCAGCCTGCCGGGACCAGACCGCACGATCAGTAATGATGATTTGGTGAACCGCCGCTTGATTTCCCGGCGTTATCGGAACCGAAGAATTGGAGATTTTCTAAAGGAGCTGAAATTGGTGGAAGGACGTAATACCGGAATCCCTACCATTCTCCATGCTATGGAAACAAACGGTTCGGATATGCCATTATTTGAAACAGATGAAGACAGGACTTATTTTACGGTGATTCTGCCCATTCAGAAGAATTTTCTTATGCCGGAAACTGCTGCTGCCCCAAAGAAAAAGCAGCGCCGCAGTCTGCAGGAGCTGAAAGAGCTTGTGGTGGTCACATTAAAGGAAAACGGAACTCTTTCCACTTCGGAACTGGCATCCGAACTTGGATATACGAAAGTAACTTCCACCTTGTCCAAAGCATTAAAAGAACTGATGACAGAAGGAATTGTTCAGTATTTAGAACCGAAGAAAGTGCGTTCCAGAAATCAAAAACTGTATCTTGTAAAGGAACACGGAAATTTTTGTAAACGATAAAAACGCAGCAGAGCTAAAAGCACAACAAAATATTGTGAAACCAGATTAACCGAAGGACAGCTCTCATGTAACTGTCCTTATTTTTTTGAGAAATGGCTATTCATCTCATCTTAAGCCCCTATAAAACAGACCTTTCCCAAAACTGCCGCAGCTTGCGCGCCACATTCCCCACATTACACACTTCAAAACTGCTCCACTCCCGCGGAAACAGTTCCTGGTATTCCCGGCGCAAAAACCGTTCATCCAGCAGCACGACCACCCCTATGTCTGAAACTGTACGAATCACACGCCCCGCTGCCTGCAGCACTTTATTCATGCCCGGATAGCGGTATGCATAATCAAACCCGTTTCCGGATCTGCGGTCATAAAATTGCTTTAAAATCTCCCGTTCATTCCCGATCTGCGGAAGTCCGGTTCCGACAATCAGCGCTCCGATCAGTTGTTCCTGCTTTAAGTCAATCCCTTCTCCGAAAATCCCGCCCATTACGCAAAATGCGATCATCGACTGCTGATGCACCGCCGTGAACGCTGCCAGAAATTGTTCCCGGTCCGCTTCCTTCATACCGCTTGTTTGCACCATGCATTCCATGCCCGTTTTATTTATTTCCAGAAACTTTTCATATACATCTTCCATCATTTGATACGATGGAAAAAATACAATATAATTTCCCTTTTTCTGCATTCCTGTCAGATAAATATATTCTACCATACGCGCGTATTCCTCATCGCCGCGGCGCGTATACCGGCTTGTAATATCACTGCCGATCAAAAGGAGCTGCTGCTGCGGGCGAAATACGGTTTCTGCGTACACCGCATAATTGTCTTCTTTCGTACTCAGCAAACTTTTATAATACTGGATCGGCAGCAGCGTAGCGGAAAAAAAGACCGTACTGCGTCCTTTGTCCAGCCGTTCCTGCAGATTACGGGATGGGTCCACGCAAAAAAGACGGATTTGAAACCGTTCCCCTGTATGCTCGGTATAGATTACATAATTCTCATCCAGCCCTTCACTCGTATCCAGAAAACGGCGTACCTGAAAATACAGTTCTAATACCGTATCCCTGCCGTCAAATTCCCGTTCCTGCTGCAAAACTACTTCTAATTCGCCCGCCAGCTGCATCAGTGCATACAAAAATTCTGATATGTTTTCATGATACTGAAATTTTTCGCACGCACGCTTATAGCCCAGCATAATCTGATTGCATTTCCGGAGTCTGTCCGCCAGCTTCGGACTGCGTCTGGCAATCTGTTTTTTAACAGCCAGAAAATCCTCTTTACATAAAGACGCACTGTACATTTCCCTGCCCCGTTCTACCAGGTTATGCGCCTCATCCACCAAAAACAGATAATCTCCGCGTACACCCTCTGCAAAAAACCGTTTCAGATACACACGCGGATCAAAGACATAATTATAGTCACAGATAATATTATCCACCCAGGACGCCGTATCCAGACAAAGCTCAAATGGACAGACCTGGTGTTTTTCCGCCTGTGCCGTCAGCACTTCCCTCGTGTACACATCTGCCTGGTGCAGCAGGTCGTACACCGCATCGTTGATCCGGTCAAAATGGCCTTTTGCATAAGGACAGGATACCGGATTGCAGTCTGCCCGCTCCATCATACACAATTTTTCCTTCGCCGTAATCTGCAATGTCTTGGCCCGGTAACCCTTCTCGTAAAACAGCTCGAACGTCTCTTTTGCGACAGATGCGGTAATCGTTTTTGCTGTCAGATAAAAAATCTTATCCCCCAGCTCTTCTCCAACCGCCCGTACCGCGGGAAACAGCGTCGTTATGGTTTTACCTGTCCCGGTCGGGGCTTGAATCAGCAGAATTTTCCTGCGTAAAATTGTCCGGTAAACTCCGCTGACCAGTTCTTTCTGCCCATCCCGATAGGGAAACGGAAATTCCAGCCCTTTGATCGAAGCCTGCCGTACCTTTCGCCAGTCATATTGAAACTGCGCCCATTTTTGATATTCCCGCATCAGCTCCAAAAACCACTCTTCCAGTTCCTCAAACGCATAGCGCAGCTGAAAATACCGCACCTCTTCTGTATCCAGGCTGGCATATGTCATACGCACACCGATCGTTTCCAGATGGTTCTGCGCCGCATAAATAAACGCATAACACTTTGCCTGCGCCAAATGGACCATAACCGGTTCTGTCATTTTGGAAATATCAAAATATACGCCTTTAATCTCATCCAGCACTGTCTCCCGCGCGCCCTCTGCTGTTTCCTGCTCCAGAATTCCGTCCGCCCGGCCTTCCAGCACAATGGTATAATCGGTTTCAGCAAACTCCATTTTCAAAGGAACTTCCGCACGATACGACGGCCCGGCTTTTTTCTGCAGTTTGCGGTGCATCCGGCTGCCGCGCTGCATAGCTTCCAGCTGCATACCGCCGACGCCCCGGTTGTCCAGATCCCCGCTGCGCAGAATAAATTCCACCAGATTCCTTACAGATAATTTAATCAGAAACATTTCTTATTTCGCCTGCCGGAACATTTCTTCCAGAAACGCTTCCGTACTATCCGTATATTTTGCAAATGTAATAAAATCATCTTCCGTACTGATATAAACTGGCGGATCGGTTTTCCCCTGCTGTAAATCCCGCAGCAGGTATCCGGCATTCCACACTCCCTGATTTTCCGTCCACACAATCACATAATTATCCGTAACTGTATGCCATTCAGATTCCGGTATCTGCCAGAGTGTAAAATATTCATTATCTGCATATTCTTCCTGTCTGCCTTCTTGGACTGCCTCTTCAAATTCTTCCTGCCATTCATCATCCAGACTTTCCTGAATGATCTCATAGGTAGTCGCAATTGCTTCCGGTTCCAATATAAAATTATACTCATAATTTATTTTGTCCAGACCATACTTCATTAAATATTCCCGGTAAATCTGCGGCAGCTGCACGCCAAGCCGCTGCTCCGCCGCAAGCACTGCCTCTTTTGTAAATCCTTTGTGTGTTTTTTGAAAAGAATCCATTCTTTGATCGATGTTCATGATCCTGCCTCCCGCTGCTTATTGAATCTATGGTACAAATTATTTACTTGATCATAACATATTTGCATGTGTACTTCAACGCCTAAGTAACCAGATTGATATACGAAAAATGGTGACTGGTAAATAAAGTGGCTGTAAATATGCAGCCTATCGCGAAATGCTTCCTAATGTCTGGATGCCTAGCTCAGCGTCCAATAGCCAAATATCTGATAAAATGCAACTTTTTATAACATTTGTTGCATTTTTATACCTATAGATATCGGATATTTCTGGAAATTCTTAACTATTTCTACAAAAATCAATATATAGAATAACAATTATCAGAATTTATAGAACATAAATCCACTTATTTACGCTTTTTCGAGTATCTGAATCTATCAGAAAAAGTCAAAATGCAACAAATGTTATAAACTGTTGCATTCTAAATACTACAAATCGAAAGGAAAGACGGATGGAACATGCAGGAGCGCTTTATTATGAGCGGGGTGTCCGCTATTTTGAAATAGGCGAATATGAACTCAGAGATTTCGCTTTTAGATGTGAAAAAGAGTAAAGATT
>VSNY01000190.1 GCA_009774535.1 Lachnospiraceae bacterium | reverse complement strand
TCTGTCCCTATTTCTATATCTATTAAAAATCCGGTAATCTTTACTCTTTTTCACATCTAAAAGCGAAATCTCTGTCCAGAATTTATGCAGTTGGGGGGAGTGCCTGGGCGGACGACTCCGCCGCCTGCCCCTTCCCTCTGGCCCGGACACGTCCGCATAGCAAAAAAAGAACAGCCCCTCAAGGAACTGTTCTCTTATTCGCATACTGCTTATTTTAATGTAACCTTAGCGCCTTCTGCCTCTAATTTCGCTTTCAATTCTTCTGCAGAAGCCTTATCAGCCTGCTCTTTCACAATCTTCGGAGCATTGTCAACAACTTCTTTTGCTTCCTTCAAGCCAAGGCCGGTAGCTTCACGAACTACTTTAATAACTTTAACTTTGTTCGGGCCTACTTCTGTCAGTTCTACGTCGAACTCTGTCTTCTCTTCTGCTGCTTCTGCAGGGCCTGCTGCCGCAACGACAACGCCTGCTGCTGCAGATACGCCGAACTCTTCTTCACATGCTTTTACTAAATCATTTAACTCTAATACGGTTAAGCCTTTGATTACCTCAATGATCTCAGCTGTAGTCATTTTTAATTCCTCCTGTTTATAAAATAATTTGTTCCCAGTGCCAGCCTGCAGCCAGAAAGATTCTGGTTATTTGCGGCTGTATGGTTATTATGCCTCTGCCGGGGCTTCTTCTGCCGGAGCCTCTACTTCGGCTGGAGCAGCTTCGCCGTCTTTTTCTGCGATCTGCTTGATCACGCGGGCGAAGTTGGTGATTGGGGACTGGAAGCTTCCAAGCAGTCTGGACAACAGTTCTTCTCTGGACGGAATGTTTGAAATCTCTTTCATTGCTTCCGTATCATAGAAGTTGCCTTCCACTACGCCTGCTTTAATTTCCAGAACCGGAGCTGTCTTGGCGAATTTTGCCAGGATTCTTGCCGGAGCTGTCGCATCGTCTTTGGAGATCGCGATTGCATTCGGTCCTTCCAGAAAATCTTTCAGGCTCTCGTATGGTGTACCCTGAAAAGCAAAATTCATCAATGTATTTTTATATACCTTGTAAGTAATACCTGCTTCTCTTAATTCCCTGCGAAGCTGTGTATCCTGTGCAACGGTAAGGCCGCGGTAATCAACGATCACAACTGACTGCGCATCTTTGATATTCTCAGCGATTTCCTGTACAATCGGCTGTTTCAGTTCTACTTTTGCCACGAATGAGCACCTCCTTGTTTTATTTTATTGCCTTAACATATTCCGATAAGAAAACCTCCCTGCAAAAGACAGGGAGGTGTGTGATCTCATAATTCTGATTTATTTTGCTCTCCTGCGGCAAAGCGCATGATCGCAGAATAAGATCTGAATGAAACTCCTCGGCAGGCCATTTACGTTACGCCTTACGGCGCCTGCTGTCTTCGGCAACGTTGCAATTATAATATCATTTGATCTATTTGTCAACAGTTATTTTGCAAGACTTGCCACATTGATCCTGACGCCAGGTCCCATAGTAGAAGCTACTGTACAGCTTCTGATATACTGGCCTTTCAATGCGCTTGGCCTTGCCTTAATTACTGCGTCCATAAGGCTCTGGAAGTTGTCCGCTAACTGTTCTTCTGTAAAGGATGCTTTACCAATCGGCACATGAATAATGTTTGCCTTGTCTAATCTATATTCAATCTTACCAGCTTTGATATCGTTAATGGCTTTTGTGACATCCATTGTTACGGTACCAGCCTTCGGGTTTGGCATCAGGCCCTTCGGTCCGAGTACACGGCCCAGGCGTCCGACAACACCCATCATATCAGGCGTAGCAACTACAACGTCAAAATCCAGCCAGCCGTCATTTTGGATCTTCGGGATCAGTTCTTCCCCGCCGACATGGTCTGCGCCTGCTGCCTGCGCTTCATCCAGTTTTACGCCCTTTGCAAATACGAGTACTTTAACAGCTTTACCAGTTCCGTGCGGCAGTACAACCGCACCGCGAACCTGCTGCTCTGCATGGCGGCCGTCACATCCGGTCTTGATGTGGACTTCGATTGTTTCATCAAATTTTGAAGTTGCTGTCTTTTTTGCAAGTGCAAGCGCATCTGCAGATTCATACAGATTTGCCCGGTCTACCTGCTTTGCAAGCTCCTGATACTTCCTACTTCTTTTCATTTCATTACCTCCTAGTGGTTTTAGCGGGAAGTCCTCCCTCCCACGATAAAGTATTTTATTTGTCTTAAATTATTTGCCTAAGTGATCTGCTTCATTTGTAACAAGTCTGTTCCCAGCGCTGTTACTTTTTACTTCTGCCGTATCCTGATTACTGTTCCACCTGAACGCCCATGCTGCGCGCTGTTCCCGCGATCATACTCATGGCGGCTTCGATAGATGCCGCATTCAGGTCAGGCATTTTTAATTCTGCGATTTCCTGCAGTTTTGCTTTTGAAATCGTAGCCACTTTGTCTTTGTTCGGAACAGCTGAACCGCTCTTAATATTGCATGCTTTTTTAATCAATACTGCCGCAGGCGGTGTCTTTGTAATAAAGCTAAAACTCCGGTCTGCATATACTGTAATAACCACCGGAATAATCGTATCCCCCTGGTCTGCTGTCCGTGCATTAAACTGTTTGGTAAATTCCACGATATTTACACCGTGCTGGCCAAGTGCAGGACCAACAGGCGGTGCCGGTGTTGCTTTTCCGGCTGGAATCTGTAATTTGATATATCCTTGTACTTTCTTTGCCATTTTGGTTGCCTCCTAAACATTTGATAGCTTGTCTACAGCTTCTTAACTTCTGCGAAACTTATTTCTACCGGCGTTTCGCGGCCGAACAAATCGACATTGATCGTTACGATCTGTTTATTGTGGTTCATACTCTGAATCACTCCGACAGTATCTTTCCAGACGCCGCCGATTACGGTAACCGTATCGCCTTCTTCAAAGTCCACAATGACTTCTTCAGACCGAATCCCCAATGGCCGCATTTCGTCCTCCGTGAGCGGTACAGGCTTTGATCCCGGACCTACAAATCCGGTCACTCCCCTGGTATTCCTGACAACGTACCAGGTGTCGTCGTTCATAACCATGTTAATGAGTACGTAGCCGGGAAACATTTTCTTCTGAACCTGCTTTTTCGCACCATTCTTCAGCTCAACAACTTCCTGCATCGGAACCCTGACTTCCAGAATCTGGTCTTCCAGGTGTCTGTTTTCAATTGTCTTGTCAATGTTCGCCTTGACCTTATTCTCATAACCGGAATAGGTATGAACGACATACCAGTTCGTTTCTGCCATTCTCGCTCCTCCTTATAAATTCACCAGGAAATCCACACCATACTGGATGATAAAATCCATCAGCGCAATAATCACACCTAAAATGACTGATACTACGACAACGGCTGTTGTCTCTTTGGCAAGCTGTTCTTTTGTCGGCCACATAATTTTGGAAAACTCGGCCTTAAGACCGGTAAACCAGCCCGACTTTTGGGTTTCTATTTCTTTCTCTTTTCCCATACTTACTTGTCACTTCCTTTGCTCAATCCCAATTATTTGGTTTCCTTGTGTAAAGTATGCTTTCTGCAGAATCTGCAGTACTTTTTGGTCTCCATACGGTCCGGGTGAGTTTTCTTGTCCTTTGTCATGTTGTAATTACGCTGCTTGCATTCTGTACATGCTAATGTAATCCTTGTGCGCACAACTTCCACCTCCATTAAATTCTTTTAATTTTAGGCATAAAAAAAAGACTTACTTCCATCGCCCACTTAGGATAGCACGGTTTTTGCCGTGCGTCAATATTTTTCGGACAATTTCTGTTAAATTTTTCTGCAGCGGCAGGAAAACAGCAAAAAAGCCATAACATCCGCCCCGTCGCAATCTCCCGCCAGATGTTACAGCTTTCCTCCCATATGAAATTCTTATCATCAGCATATCCGATCTACCATCATTCCGGAATAGATGGAGGAAATATAAGGACATAATAAATTTTTCGATGAATTCGGATTTTTATATGTTACAAGCACTTTTTTTACATAATTCATCGGGTCTATAGAAGCTTCCTCAGCCTTCCTGCCGACAGCGTCTTTAAAACGGTTCAATACATGAATCGTCTGATCCGCCTCTTCTGATACTACAGATTCCGTCAGTTTCGCACGATCCACACTAATCATGCCCTTGTCTGATACGGACAGCCCGAACGGATTCAGGGAAGAGGAAAATGTTTTCGCGATATTCCCCATATCCTTAAGCAGTTTTTCGTTTGACGCCGGCATACCCGAATGGTTTTCCGCAACTCTGATCATAGAATTGAAAGAGTTTACTAAGGACTGCACGTCGTCAGTAACCGTCTCAGAACCTGGTTTAAAACCGATTTTTACAGGTTCGTTCTTCGGCGTAACATCATTTAATGTAACCGAAAATACGTTATTAATTGTAAATGTATTGGAATACGAACTGTGCTTGGTTCCGTTTAAAAGGAACGAAGAATTCTCAGCCATTGCGGCCACCGCATCCACACCAAGAATCTCCATTGCCTGACGCGACTCTTGCGTATTTTCAGGAACAATCCGGAATAAAGATGTCTCCTGCGGAGAAAGCCCGGTCTGTCTGGATTCCAGACGCAGGGCAGCCATTTCCTGCGAACCATTGATCACGTCTGCCTTCAAGCCAATATGCGCGTTATTTACCAGACGCGCAAGCTTGTGAAGCACATTCTCATTTGTGTCGCCGACATTAATATTGTACTGAAATTCATACGAACTGGAAGTTACATCCAGGTCAAACGAATAACTTCCTGGAAGAAAATCATACTCGTCACATTTCAAAAAATTGCCGACATTTGTCTGCGGCGAAGCCAGCTGCATAATTTCCAGTTCAAATCCCTCTGCCTGAGCGGTGGAAGAATCATCCCCAATATATTCTGCAGTCGCGGCGTCCGGGTTGCTGGAAATTGCTATTTTTTTCTGAAAAGCAGCGCCTATGCCTGCTTCATCCTCAGAAAAAGAAGCAACGATATTTTTGATATTTCTTGCGCTCTCCTTGATATCGATCGCAAATTTCTGGACATCACCGGAAATTTTGACCTTGTACAGAGGAGATTCTTTATTCAACTTTTTAATTTTGTTGACGGTGTCGCGCAAATCCTCTCTTCTATGAGAATCATAACGCGATGTCTGCTGGGAACCATAAGTTGTCAAATAATAATCATAGGCAGAATTAATAGCAAGTGCCATAAAAAAGCCCCTCCTTTCTTCCGTGAAATTACAGTGTAAAACTGCATGGGCATCATAAATCCATTTGATATGTTTATCGGAAAAATCAATGGAATATATTATACTTTTCCTGAGAAAATTCAGGTTTTTTACACCAAAAACCACTGGCCAAGCGAAAGCCAGTCATTATTTGATCACGTATTTTATATTAGGATTCAAAAGTTTGTTTTTGCCAGAATTTGATTGTTTGCTGCCAAGTATCGTATTTTCTACGGAAATAGGTTTTGTGTCTGCCCAGAACACTTCTTCTTTTTTCTGCTCCGGTTTTGGCGCGTTCTTTTTTGTATCTTCTTTATTTTTAGGATAGTTTTTACGAAAATCCGTAAGTGTGTCTTTTGCTGTAATAATCTGCTGTCCAATGCCTTTTGACACGCGGTCGATCTTTTTTTGAAGTTCCGCTTTTTCTTCTTCAGTAGAGGCGGTTCGCTGTTTTCCTTCCAGATTTGTACGCAGCCGCACCATTCCGGCGATCTGTTCCTTTGTTGCCGATAATGTAATCATAACGCCGGCTTCTTCGCCGCTTAGACCCTCAAAGAATGGTATGTCTCCCTCCTCGGACGCTGTTTCTGCCGGATCAGAATTGGCGGCTTCCTGCGCTGCTTTGATGGCTTCGCGCTTTTTTTCCGCTTCTTCCTGTCGCTTACGGATCTCGTATTCTCTTAATTCCTGATTTAAATGATCTAATTGTTCTTGCGCAGCCTGCTTTATTTTCTTTTTTTCCTCTGCGGGCGTTTCTTCGTCACTGGAAATAGCTTCCATTTTGTCCTCAAGCGCAGAAATCTGATTTTTGATTTTGCGCTCATAATTATCGCGCGAGGATAGTTTTGTCTTGACTCCGCTGCGTGTAAGATTGATTCCTGCTATGCTCATCTGATCCTCCTCCTTGATTGTTTTTGCTTGAAATCCGTTTCCTGGTTTGCTGCATGTGGTTGTATAAGCCTGGGTGGGCATATCTTTTTATATTATTTATTATCGGAAAAAATGTGGAATTGCTTAATACTTTGACTTTGGGAATAGGATGTAGGATGGATGTGGGGCGGAGGTATGGGAGTGGACGTGTCTGTGTCAGTGGAACGGGATGGCTGTTCAACGGTATGTGGGGGCCGGACGTGTATGTGCCAGCGGAACAGAGTGGCTGTTCAACGGTATGTGGGGAAGCCGGACGTGTCCGTGTCAGCGGAACGGGATGGCAGCCTGGTGGCATAGGATTGAGCGGACTGGGGCAACGCTGCGGTGAACTAATCGCTAACTGCGACTAAGACAGTCGGCGTGTGGGCCTCCTGTCTAAGTCTCCGTAAGCGCTGGATTTCACCTCCGCTAAAAACGCCCCTTTGATGTCCTTTCAATCCTATGCCGCCAGGCTGCCATCCCGTTCCGCTGACACGGACACTGTTTATTGACTGGTTTTACATGTGTGGGAATCTAGGGTTTTGATTGATTTGAGATTGCTGAGTGTTAGGTGTAGAATAGTCTTGTAAAGTTATATAAGTGTAAAATGCTCTTCTATATGTGATCTTTGAAGCAAAAATCCTAAGATTTAAAAAATCGTCTGTAAAAACATAGAAGACGGTAATCTGGTGATCTATTGAAAATTTCAGTTTATAAGTTTATCCTGTATTATGTGTTGAAAACATTGCTTACATAATTGTGAAGCATGTTATTGTCAGGCGCTTAAGACGGTCTGTCAAATCTGCTGAAACCGGACTTTGCAGGTGTCCTTATAAGATCTTATATTTCTGTAATGAAATCTGTCATTTTGAAATAGTAATTTTCTTAATTATCCTATTATGCAAGTTTTTAAGAGAGATCTATGTATACTTTTTCTTCTTTGTTCCTGGATAGTGAATTTTGATCTGTAAATTCTGTGGGATGTAAAATCATTTTTTTGCTTTTATAGCATAAATTAGCGGAAAAATTATGCTATTTTTCCAATTTATGGATTTTTAGTTTAAAATTCATTTTATTAAAAAGACTATTTATTTTTAAAAATATTGCAATTTTTCTAACAGATTATC
>VSNY01000019.1 GCA_009774535.1 Lachnospiraceae bacterium | reverse complement strand
AAGAGCCTATACCCTATAAAATCAGCAAAAGTGTAGGCTCAACTTTGCATAATAACTTACTTTTCATAACCCACACCTCCCTTTTGGTTGGCGATGGCGATGATTTGCGTGTTCAAGATAATCACCTCGTTTCTAATTCGTTGTGGTTGCTTCTGGAAATAGAAAAAGCCGCCACTTCATAAATTGAAAAGTGACGGCTTTTTCTGATCCCGGAATACAGTTCCCCGGAAATGCAAAAAGCACCCAGCAAAAAATACTGAGTGCCTGCATTAGAATCCTATTCAATTATTCAAATTCGGTCAAACTATGCCAAACTGTTCTCGTATAAATCGAGGGGAGAGAGGGAGTAAAAATCACCTCTGAAATACCCCAAAAATAGAGCTGTGGTTATCCTATTTTGTAACCACTTGAACCTCTTTTTGCCCGGTTATCCTATTGGGAACCACTATAAATTTGGTGAAAAATGGCTTTTTTGCGTCAAACTACATCAAACCCTATCAAAAGCAAAAGCCCGGAAAACCTTGATTTTCCGGGCTTTTTGAGCCATTTTGATAAAATTTAACGCTTGCTGAACTGCGGAGCGCGGCGGGCCGCTTTGAGACCGTACTTCTTTCTTTCTTTCATACGAGGATCACGAGTCAGATATCCGGCGCTCTTTAATACTGGACGGTAATCTGCGTCTGCTTCCAGCAACGCTCTTGCAATCCCATGACGGATTGCTCCGGCCTGTCCGGTAAAGCCACCGCCTTTTACATTTACAAGTACGTCGAATTTATCAACGGTCCCCGTTGCTTCCAACGGCTGACGTACAATCACTTTTAATGTTTCTAATCCGAGATAGTCGTCAATATCTCTTTTATTAATTGTAATTTTGCCTGTTCCCGGCATCAGATAAACTCTGGCAACAGAGCTTTTTCTTCTTCCTGTTCCATAATATCTTGCATTAGCCACTGTAATTTACCTCCTATTTCCGATTAAAATGTGAGCGCTTCCGGTTTCTGAGCTGCGTGTTTATGTTCTGGTCCGACATATACGAACAGTTTTCGATACATCTCCCTTCCCAATGGCCCTTTCGGGAGCATGCCTTTCACTGCATATTCCACAACTCTTTCCGGATGCTTATTCAGCATATCTTTTAATGTGGTCTCTTTCATACCGCCAACATAACCGGAATGTCTGTAGTAAATTTTCTGGTCGAGTTTTTTGCCTGTTACTTTAATCTTTTCAGCGTTGACTACGATCACATAATCACCTGTATCCATGTGCGGTGTAAAAATCGGTTTATTTTTGCCTCTTAATACTTTAGCAATTTCGGATGCTAAACGTCCTAATGTCATTCCTTCTGCGTCTACAACATACCATTTTCTGTCGATCGTGTCTGGACTTGCCATAAATGTTTTCATTGGTCTGCCTCCTTGAAAATTTTGTAAGAACTCCAAAAACTCAGCCATGTCCGGAAGCTTCGTCTTCTTCCTTCTCCGAATAATTATATAGTTCAAATGCAGAAAGGGAAATCACTGCATTTCCTTACTATGTCAGACTTAGATATTATAGTACCCTGGGCCGGGTGTGTCAAGATTTATTTCAAATATTCGCCAATAATTATTTACTTAGACGGAAGTTCACTGCGCGTATCCGGGCGTTTTTCAACTACAACGCCTGCAATTTGGGCTGCCGTCACGGACACAGGATGTTTCTGCACATACGCTGACACCTGCTTCTCCACATCGCTGCCCGGCGCAAATCCCCAAGGCTGCTTTCCTCCTGTCTGCTGCAGCTGGTCCGGATATACATCCGCCAGCCGTTCCATAAAACGGTTCAGCTCTTTCATCTGCGCCAGCAGCTCCCCAAAAGTCAGCCCGCGTTCTACCATAGTAATCCCGCCGCTTTGTTTTTCATATTCACAAGTCGAAATAATCTGCATACAGAGTTTTAATTCCCCGCGGATATCCGAAGCTTCCATCAGCACATCCGGCCGTTTGTCCAGCTGCTGTAAAAAATACTGCTTTGCGCCCGCGATATCCTGATTGGCAAAATACACCGCCAGCTGCTGTTTGATCTGTTCCGTCTCATATTTTTCAGAACTCATTCCCACGCAGCTCTCATAGACGCGCAGCCCATTTTTTTCAATCCATACCGTAAGCAGAAATTCTGACAAAAATCCATACACCCGTTTACGGTAATTATCATATCCGGTCGTATCAATTCTTTTTTGCACTTCAAATAAAATATCAAACAGCCAGGCGCAATACTGATCATACAGCTGTTTGCTGCACACCATCATATTTGCAAAATAAGTCTCTTTCTGATGCACCATCTGATGAAACAGCGGCGCATAGGAAGGGTATTTTTCAGCAACTACGCGCTCTGTTTCGACCAGATCTTTTTCATCGTGCGTAGACGCAAATCCATCGTAATAAGACGTCCGCAGTTCCAGCTTTTTGGTCACAATCATATCATACTCCGCCAGCAGACGCGCAAAATCATCCGCGCGGTATAAGCGCCCGTCCTCCGCAATCAGATATCTGCGGTAATGGCAGATTCCAATAATATCAGTATCCGTACAATTTTTCCAAAGCCAGTACACTCCGGTCAATTCACTGTAATACGCATTCAAATGAGATATATTGTCTCCCAGATCATCCCGCAGATACCCCAGCGGTTCCTGATTTGCCCTGCCCACCTGCAAAGGCACATAGATCGGGTCCGGCGGCGGGGTAAACGATTTATGCGTCATTGTAAAAATCTGTATCTTCCGTTTTTTCATAAAGCTGTCTGTCCCACTTCTTTCCTCTGCTCTCTGTTTTCAGCAGTCACTTTCATTCATTATATAATTTCCAAAAATGTTTACTAAAAGCACCCCAGCCATGCCCGTATCTCCTGCCAGATTTCCCGGGGCCAGCCACTAATAGGACAATATTTCAGCGCCGTCATCCGTAACCAGCACCATAATTTCCCACTGCGCGGAAGGCTTCCCGTCTTCGGTATATACGGTCCAGTCATTGACTTCATCTACATAGATCTCAGCTTTTCCCATATTTACCATCGGCTCAATCGTAAAAATCATGCCAGGAACCATCAGCATTTCTTCACCGCGCTTGCTGTTATAGTTTACCCAAGGATCTTCATGAAATTCCAAACCAACACCATGACCGCCGATTTCACGGACAACCGTATATCCGTTCGCAAATGCGTGGTCATGGACTGCCTGTCCCATATCTCCCAGAAATCCCCATGGCTTCACTTCTTCCAAGCCGCGGTATACACATTCCTTTGCCACTTCCACCAGCTTCTTTTTCTCCGGGCTGACTTCTCCGATGCAGAACATGCGGGAAGAGTCCGAATAATAACCGTTTAAGATCGTTGACGCATCTACATTGACGATATCGCCTTCTTTTAAAATCACATCTTTGGACGGAATGCCGTGACACACCTGTTCGTTGACGGAAGTACACACGCTTTTTGGATAGCCGTCGTAATGCAGCGGCGCAGGCTTGCCTCCCATTTTAGTTGTAAGGTCATAGACCATCTGGTCGATCTCTTCCGTACACATCCCTGCATGGATCTGTTCTCCAATATAGTCCAGCACTGCAATATTAATTTTCGCACTCTCGCGGATGCCTGCGATCTGATGTGCATTTTTAATCATTTCCCTTACCGGAACCACATGCCCCTGATCTGCAATCCGGGCAATTTTGTCGTCAAATGCCTGATGGCACTGTTTGTATTTTCTTCCGCTTCCACACCAACACTTGTCATTTCTGCCTAGCTTTATATGCATCTTTTCATCCTCGTCTTTATTTTGTCATTTTTATCATTGCTTTTCGATCTCATTTATAAAATTAGATCTCCCGCAAAAAACAGGAGATCTAATCAAAAATTTATATCAAATATACCGCATCGCACAAACAGAAAGCCTCCGCATTGGCCGGTCACTTCCTGTTTATTAGGAATTTCCCGATTAATTAATAATACGTCTCACAGCAATAATTGTCCGATATGTAGCATTCTGCGTCGTAATTCCGGTTCTGGAACTCTGCGCGCCCACAATTCTGCCGCCGCCCATATATAACGCCACATGGCCGCTGTAGCAGATAATATCGCCCGGCTGCGCTTCGCTGTAGCTGACGCCTCTGCCGCATCCTGCCTGCGCGCCCGAAGTACGCGGCAGTGAATATCCAAAGTGCGCATATACGCTCATAACAAACCCGGAACAGTCCGTGCCGTTTGTCAGGCTGGTGCCGCCCCATACATACGGATTGCCAATAAACTGCGTCGCATAATTAATAACATCACTTCCTGTCACACCAGACGGGCTGACCGCCGGGGCAGAATTTGAACTTGAACCCGAACTGCCGGAGGAAGAACTGCTGCCAGAAGAAGATCCGCCCGAAGACGGTGCGCTGCCGGAAGAAGACGGCGTACCCTGGGAGGTCGGCTGCTGTACCTGCTGGGTTTGCTGCGCTGCCTGCTGCGCCCGCTGCTGTGCTTCACGCTCTGCGGCTGCTGCAGCTTCTCTTGCAGCACGTTCCGCTGCCTCTGCGGCTTCTCTTGCGGCACGCTCTGCAGCTTCTCTTGCCAGACGTTCTTTTTCTTCTTCGTCACGAATAATCTGATTCTGCTGCTGAATCGTTTCTTTGTAGGCAGCTGCAAGCGCCTGAGCCTGAGATAACTGAGAATCAAAGTCATCCATGGTCGCTTCTTTCTGGGAGACCATCGTCTTTAATTCATCTTCCTGCATTTTATAATTATCCTGCATCTCTTCCATTTCAGACTGCTCGGTAAGCAGCTGCGACTTTAAGTCGATCACCTGCTGCTTGGTTTCCTTATATTCTTCCAGCTGATCCCTGTCGTAGTCATGAACTGCATTGTAATAATTAACCCTGTTTAAGAAATCCGTCATACTCGTTGCGCCAAGCAAAGCTTCAACGAAGGAACCTTCACCGCGCACATATAGTGAACGGATACGTTTTTTCATCTGTTCGTACTGATCCTGTTCCTCCTGTTTTGCGACCTTCAGATCATCGTTTGCCTGTTTGATCTGCACTTCTTTCTGCGCTAATTCATCCGACAGAATATCCATATTTATAAGCAGTTCGACCAGTTCCGCATCCAATGCATTAATCTCTCTTTGAAGTTCCTGCTGTTTGTTTGTAATGCTGTTGATATTATTGTTGACAGAATTCAGATTGCTTTCCGCCGCCGCTTTTGCGTCCTGCGCCTGCGTTTTCCGGTTGGCCAGTACTGGCTGCAGAGAAGTAAAGCTGACCGCTGTTACAAGAAGTAAAGCTGCGATTTTTTTTGTTGTGTGATTAGTATATTTATTATAATTTTTCAATTCGATGCTCCTTTTTGACTTATTCTGCGTTTCCAGCCATTAGTATAGCACGGCATTTACAGAATTTCAACCGGACAAGCAAATATGGTTTGTAAAAAATTGTGAATTTTTTCTGAACTTTTCTGCTTAAATGTCCAAAACACTCGTTTGCTTTTGTCTTGAAGCATCCAATTTATTTACTTCTGCTTTCTCACAAATAGATCCAATTTAGCTACACGCAGCAGCCTTTCGTTTCGTTCCAGTGGCGTATCTGCATTTTTCCGTTATAAATTCTGATTTTCAGAACTATTTTGTCCGCTTGGTATACAGCGGCTTGTTTGACCTTGATCTTCGCGCAAACTGGTGTCTGGAAAATTGGAATTACAAGGATCGCTGCCGCAATGAAAACTATCGTTTTATTGATATCCACAACGTCATTCCGGTCAGCAGTAAAAAGAAATTATCCATTCTTTGATTCTCCCTGGATAGAAGTATCTTCTGTACTTTTTGCCCTCAATTCTTCAATAATATGGTTCAGCTTATCATACAGTTCATCGCTGTGGCTGCAGGTCTCCTTGACAAACGCTACCGTTACATCTGCGATACTGTCATTGTCAATCCCGCAGGCAGAGACCAGTCCCGCCGCGTATTCGCTGCGGCTGACAGCGGGTACAAACTTTCTTGCCCTCCCTGTCCCATAACTAATCGTACCATGTTCCGCAATCATATGTTTTTCTTCCAGCTTTGTCAGCATATTTACGATATACGGATAATTCCAGTCCGGAAATACTTCTTTCAAATCTCTGCCGGTAAGCGGCGTATCACTCTTCCAAAAAATATCCATGATCAGGTGTTCGTTTCTTGGCAATGCGCGGTTCTTCATAATTAATGCCCCCTTTCCTGCTGTTGTTGCTTCGGTTCCTTTGTATTTTAGCTTATACATTAACTGTTGTCAATTCATCATTGACAAAAATTAAATCTTTCTTCCCAAAAAGGATATTTCGCATCTTTCTTTCGTTTATATATCAAAGACCTTTACAAATCCAAGAAACAGCACAGAGGAGACAGCAATGACAGAACAAGAATTTCAGGCAGTTTACAACCGCCAGGCAGAACGTGTATATAAAATCTGCTGCCTGTACCTCGGCAATCCGGCCGATGCACAAGACGCTGTCCAGACCCTGTTTTTAAAGCTGCTGGAAAAAAAGATCATCTTTCAAAACGAGCAGCATGAAAACGGATGGTTTTGCATTGCGGCCAGAAATCTCAGCAAAGATCTCCTGCGCAGCAGATGGAGAAAAAAGCGTATTGACACAGGTACCTCTATGTGTGAATACAACACAGCCCAAAGTCTGCAGGCACAAAAAAATCCTTATCTGGAACAAGCACTGCGAGAGCTGCCGATCAAACAGAAAGAGGTATTATATTTGTACTATTATGAAGATTATTCCATACGCGAAATTTCCGGATTATTAAAGCGGAAAGAAAGTACCATTCAGACACAGCTTGCCGCAGGGCGGAAAAAGTTAAAGCAGCATTATGAATATTTTTTGCATGGAGGAATGCCGAAATGAAAAAGCAAAACAGGAAGCCGCAGGACTGTAGCGACTATGACAATTTCTTACGAAGAGATTGGAATGACTTTTGGGATACCTGCCAGTTATCCAAAGAACAAAAACAGGAACTGTGGACAGCGATCCAAAACAAGCGCGGTAAAAAACAGTCAGGCCGCTTAACAGCTGGTATCTTAAAATCAGCCGCAGCCGCTTGTATCCTGATCATAGGAACCGTCAGTATCTTTCCGCTGATGAAAGGCCAGATCACGGAATCGAACTGGCAGGCAGACAGTGATGAGATTACAGGTGCAAACAGGCAGACAGACAAAGATGAGATCACAGACGCAAACAGGCAGACAGGCAAAGATGACGCCGGGATTACGGATCACACCTGGCAGCTGTGCGAAATGCAACCGGAGAGTGTGGAGATTTTACTGAATAAGACGCCGGAAGCGGATGTCTATGCACCGCCTCTTTTGGATTGCGATCAAAACCGCGTTATATTTGCCAATAGCCGCGGAATGGTCATTTATGACAGACAGCAGCAAGCGGTACATGCAACGATTGATCTGCAGGACATTGGATGTAATTATTTTACGGCAGATTCAATACAGACACAGATGCTGATACAGCAGGACCAGATTTTTATTTTTAATACAAAAAACGGGCAGGCAGCCGGAAGCTGCTATGTGTATCATCTGCCAAAGTATGACGGATCTGTACAGAGTTTAGAGCCGTTAAAAGTAATACGTGCAGATGACAGACTGCAGGAACAGTGGCGTCAGCAGATGGAAACCAGGTATTCAGATACATTTTCACATATAATTTTGACCACTGGGAAAGATTCGGATACCGAGGTCCGCCCATGGACGGAGGTTTCCGACAAGCAGGAAACCCAGTACAGTCAATCCTGCGTCTCCTGGACACAAGACCAGGAGACATATCTGAGCTGTCTGCTGCTGCGCGGCCGTGCATACAGCCTTTTTACCAAAAACCAAGATACCGGAGAAACAACAGAAGAGCCTTTGCCGATCCGCGTCTGTGAAGAAGCCGCCAGTCAGTTAAAAAAAGAAAATGAACTTCCTGCATTTACGTATACCGGAGAAAGTAAACTGCTGCAAGCAATCTGCACCTATCTGATCAGCGAGGAACAAGGCCGTTATTATATGCAGCCGGATCTTTCCTATGTATGTATTCCATCTCCGGTGATTTATGGTATAATAGAAGAAGAAGGAATAACCAAAGTGTTTGGGAATTTTCATATCAATAATTTTTATAGAAACGGAAATATACTAGAGAATCAAAGCGGCGGCGAAATGCCTGCATGCTTTGATCTGAAACAGTCGCAGGGACAATATAAGGTCATTCGCGTGGAGCAAACGGGAGACGGCGCTTATTATGAACAGGGGATTCGTGACTTCTGTGAAGGACATATGGACATCTATCAAAAATTTTTTGATGATCCACAGGCAAACCAAACGCAGCGTGATCAGGTCACGCAGGCAATGGTTCTGCAGTATGTGAAAGACCACCAGCTGGATATCCAGTATTATCACGATTTTGGCTGGGACCCTGTAGACCTGTCTCCGGATGCACCGGATCAGCAGCCATAAGCGAAAGAACCTGTCTGAACCGTCTGATATCGCTGCTGGCAGTTTCTATACAGAAAAGGATGGTGGATGATGAAAACGTTACAAACAAGATGCGCGCAGGCAGCGCTGATACTGGTCATCGTGTGTATGCTGCTATTTTTATCCTGCACGGCAAAAACAGCGCTGCATGATATGAACCAGGCCGATGTATTCCATGGACAGACAGAGGGCCTTACCGTAGCGCAGCAGGCGCTGGCATTGCTGCCGGAACCATTGATTAAAGTAGGCTTTGTCCAGGTCGGCCATGAATCCGACTGGAGGATTGCAGCGACAAAATCGTGCCGGGAAGCCTTTTCGGAGGAGCAAGGCTTTGATCTGTATTTTGTAGATGCTGATAACGATCCGAACGTGCAGGTAGAAGCAGTGCGCAATTTTATCCAAGAACAAATGGATTATATCGTGATCGACCCGATTCTGACAACGGGCTGGACAGCGGTTCTCAAAGAAGCGTATCATGCGCAGATCCCGGTTCTGCTCCTGGACCGGACGATTGACTGCCAGGAGCGGTATTACACCGCTTGGTTTGGCTCGGATTTTGTCAAGGAGGGGGAATGGGCCGGCGAATGGCTGCAGCAATATTTACGCAGGCAGGGCAGGAGTACGCACCAAATCCGGATCTTAACGATCAACGGAACACAGGGAGCTTCTGCGCAGCTGGGCCGTACCGAAGGGTTTGCCCGGTATCTGGCACGCAACCGCAACTGGGAGCTGCTGGCGCAGGAATGCGGAGATTTTACCGAAAGCGGAGGCCGCAGGGTTATGGAACAGTACCTGGAAACATATCCTGATTTTGACGTTGTCGTCTGCCAGAATGACAATGAGGCGTTTGGGGCCTGCGCGGCTATGGATGCGGCAGGCATTTCTTACGGAACAGACGGCGACGTCATCGTCATCTCCTTCGATGCCACAAAGGCCGGACTGGAAGCGGTTCTTGCTGGTAAAATCCACGCGGACTTTGCGTGCAACCCATTGTCGCCGCCTTACGCGGCAGAAGCCATCCGCAGACTGGAAGCAGGCGAGACGCTGGACGGGAAGCATTACTATCTGCCGGAAGACTGTTTTACTGCCGACAAGAACCCGATCACACTTATGGTTGACTTTGAATCTAAAAAAATGATAACCGTCACAAAAGAGCTTTTAGAAGAAAGAGAATATTAAGAATCTGTTTATTTTTCTTTTAGGCTTTTGACACATTTCAGACACATTTAATGGGTATACTTAGTACTATCAAATGAAGTTGGCGGCATACAAAGCGCGCGCTGGCCGCTGGCTTCAACTAAAAACTATTCCATTTATATAGATTAAACATTTTCATAACTAAACTCCTCGAAAGAACGACCTGCGGGCGCAGGTCGTTTTTTCAGTGCCTCAGACGCTGATCTGATAAGACGCGGCAAAGCTTTCTTTGGCCGCCAGCTTCTGCCCCCATTCACGTTCCTGCAGCGTTCCGTCAAAATCTACCGCATCACATCTGCCATACCAAGGTTCAATGCAGATAAACGGCGCTTTCTTGCCAGGCGGCGACCAGACGCCGAATAACGGCGCGTCAAAGCTGACCGTCAGATAATGACTGCCATCCGGCTTTACAAGCGCTACTTTATGTGCCTGATCCCGCTCAATCACAAGCGCATCCCGGTCAAATAAGTGTTCCGTGATCTGCAGATAACCGTCCTGCAGCGGACACACTGCCTGTTCCGCTGTCATCAGCCCTTCCTCAATCACCCCTGTACTTACCTGCCGCGCCGTATCAAACCAGATCCTGTAATCTTCCTGATTTTCCCCTTTTGCAACCGGACACCGGAAAGCCGGATGTCCGCCGATGGAAAAATACAGTTCCTGATCCGACGGATTGCTCACCTTCCATTTGACTACCACGCTCGTCTCCTGCAGCTCATATCCGACCTCCAGGGAAAATGCATATGGATATTTTGCAAGCGTCTCTTCGTCGGATACCAAACGGAACCAGATTTCCCGTTCATCCTGGCTTTTCAGCTGAAATTCCATATCCCTCGCAAATCCATGCTGTCCCATCGGATAGCGTTTGCCGTCCAAAAGAAAGCTGCCGTTATGCAGGCTTCCTACAATGGGAAACAAGATCGGAGACGTCCGTTTCCAATAGGCCGGATCTCCTTCCCACATATACTCTGTCCCTGTGTCCATCCGTTTGAACGATTTTAATTCGGCTCCCATACTGTCGATCTGTATGGCGATCTGCCCGTTACTGATCTGATATAATGCCATTGCACACCTCTTTTCTGTGCCGCCGATCCGTTGCGTGGACAGCACATTTTGTTTTTTATTCTAAAAGTATATAAAATACATCCGTTTGTGTCAACCTTAGATAACTGCAGCTGTGGCAGCCAGCAAAAACAACATGACTATCATGAAACCGTTGCAGATGATCCCGGATCTGTATATTTCCTGGCATCCCTCATAACATCCTCCAACGTTATCGCCGCAAGTTCCTCTTCCATAGCCTGCTGCACCTGCTGCAGCCTGCCATCCAGCACCATGTGGATATTTCTGCCTACCGGGCAGTCCGGATTGGGATTTTCATGAAAATGAAATAATTCCCCATGTTCCACACATGCAACTGCCTGGTAAATATCCAGAAATGAAATCTCCTGCAGCGGCTTTGCAATGGATGTCCCGCCGCAGCCTCTGGCCACCTCCACAAGTCCCGCAGCCTTTAGCTGCCCCAGAATTTTACGAATGATCACCGGATTTACATTCGTACTGCTTGCCAGGAAATCACTGGTTACCTTATATGCATGCTGAAACGTATCGATACATGCAAATATATGGATCGCTAGTGTAAATCTGCTTGAAATCTGCATAAAACACCTCTGTTTGTATTACTTATCATTGTCAATAACCGAATATTACTGCCGATACAGCACATAGTCCTGCATCTCCCTGTGAAATCCAGCCTCCGCCAGCGCATCCGCCGCTATTTTCGGATATTCCTTTACAACGATCCGTTTCAGCCCCGGAAAGATCTTCCCCTTTTGATAAGCTGCAGCGAATGCCTCGACGCACGGATTGGTCAGTGTTTCCTCAAATATCCGCAATTGTTTGCCCTGCCGCTCAAACACTGCCGCCGCAAGTCCGCCGTAACATGCCACGGCTGTTCCCGGCACGCGCATAAAATTCCGGCCGTTTGGATGCGGCAGTATATGTCCCCAGCACTGCGCCGGGTCGGCGGCATTGATCCAGACAGTTTTTTCTTCAGGATGCTGTAACAAACGCGTCACCGCCGCATAATCTTTGTCGCGGATAAACTGCGCCCCGGACATTCCTTCTACGAAATATCCGCGTCTTGCCTGCCCGGTATACTCCCAGATCCGCAGCGCCGCCAGCGCTTCCTGCCAGGAAATCCCCCATGCGGCGGCTGTTTCCCTGCATAAAATAAGACATCGGTCAAAACATGCGCCCAGATCTTCCTCTGTCATTCCAGTCTCCTGTGACTGTCTGCGCGGGCGGACGACATCCCATCTTCCAGCGCGCAATGCCTTTGCCCGTATCGCGGCAAGACGTTTGGGAGCCATCTTTTTCGATTTTTCCAGTTCCTGCCACTGACGCACCGGAAGAAAGCTGTCGGCATATACATACCCCTTTGCCATCAATGACAGCAGCGGCTCATGCGCAGATTCCCCGTTCAGCAGCCGGTTCAATGGCTGCAGGAAGCTTGCTCCGCGTTTTAACAGCGCTTCATAAATAACCGCTTCTTTTCCGTCCAGTTCTGATAATCTGACGCTTAAATCCGCATCCCAATCCGTTTCTTCCTGATCGTGAAAACAAATCCCGCCGTTCCCATCCATCTGCCAGCATCGTTCCCCTTCTGCCAGAAATGTATCCAGCATCGTTTCACGGTAATTTTTCACCCTTGCCGCAAGCACGACTGTTTCCCAGTAAGCCGCCGGAATCGTAATGCCTGTATATTGTTTCAGCGTATTTTCCAGGCATTCCTGCGGCGGCGCTGCGGATTCCATCCGTGCAAGCAGCAGCGCCTGGTATGCCTGCGCCGGACAAGTGACCGCCTCTTCCCGCCGCTTTTTCAGCGTACGCGTTCTGGCGCGCTGGTATAAGACGGCATGATAATAGATGCCATCCTGTAATACTGCTTCTCCCTGCCCGCACAGCGTCTGTAAAATTTCCTCCGCAAGCTCCCGCGCCCAGTCATATCGCTCCGCCGTCTGCACCGCATCTGCCCCGCCGCGGTAACGAAGCATCCGCCTTACGATATGGCACTGTGCTTTTTTCCTGTCTTTATCAGAAAAAAGCGTTTGTTCCCCACAGCAGCCCAGCGCCAGTGTATATTCCTCCTGCTGCTCCGCGGCAATCCAAAGACCCTGCTCCAGATACAGCGCCCTGCCTCCCTGCGCGAGTTCTTTCAGCCACTGAACAGGAACTTCTAATTCCGCAGCAGTAAGATCCCCCTGTGTCATCAAAAGCGTATGCAGCTGTTCTGCATTTTCCGGCATCCTAATGCCAGCGCTCTGCACCTGCATAAGCTCTTGCGTACCCGGACGCAGCAGCGCTTTTCCACGTCTGGCTTCTTCTTCCAGCGCGTCTTTCACCGCCGCATGAATTTCACCGGGAGTGGGCGTATAGTCATACATCTCTGCTGTTTCCTGCGCCCACTGCAGCGGAAGCGACATCGGAGACGGCAGTTCCGGACAGACTTCCCGCACCTGCACGATGCCTGCGCGGATATCCTCCAGCAGCTGCCGCAGTCCTTCCCCATCCCATAATTCCTGCATACATTCCCGTTTCGTTTCCCGGATCAATGGATGCGTATTTTCACGTACCACCTGCTCCAGCAGCTGGGCGCTTTTCAGACGCTGCGCCCATAACGGCTGCCTGCTGGCGCGCCTTACGCCCATCATCAGCGCGCGGGCGCTGTTGTAACGAAAAGCAATATGAAACACCGGCGTCTCCGGCAGCAAAATCTCCAGCAGGCGAAGGCAGGCGCCCGGTTCTATCAAATGCAGGATTCCTTCCGGAAGCGGCTGCTCATTGTATGCATAGACTAAAAAACCATCCTCTTCATCCACGCTTCCGGTTTCGATTCCAAACGTTTCCCGAATCGTATGCGACACCAGCAGCGCAAGCGGCGCGTTGATCCGCCTGCCGAAGACAGAATGAACCATCAGCTGGCTGTTCCCGGATGCGTCTTTAAAATGTTCGATTAAAATCGTCCGGTCATCTGCCAAACTTCCGACCGCTTTGATCTGCCGTTCCAAATAGCCGCCAGCCTGATTCACTGCGGATGTATCCAGGCCCATCTGTTCAAGCGCTTGTGACAAGGTTCCGTCCGCGTGTGCTTCCTGCAGGGCATGAAACATCCGCCCGAACGCTTCTCCGGTACGTTTGTCACGCCCTTTGATTTCTCCTTTCCAAAACGGAAGCCTGGCCCCTTCTACCGCGGCTCTGACGACCGTTACCGTATCCCTGCTGATATTTACCACCCGCCAGGCAAAGGAACCCAGTATAAAGCGGTCGCCTTTTTGCGTCTCGTACACAAACTCTTCATCTACTTCACCCAGCTTTACGCCGTCTTCTGTCTTCACCGCATACAGCCCTTTATCCGGAATGGTACCGCCTGCCGAGACTGCCAGCATCCTGCTATAGCCGTCGCCTTCCACGGTTTCATGAATCCGGTCATACAAGATCCGCGGCCGCACCGGAAGATCCTGCTCATGTTCATAGTCTCCCGCCAGCATCCCCAGCACCGCTTTTACATCCTGTCTGGAAATATGCCGAAATGGCCAGGCACGCGGCAGGATTTGCATGACCTCATCCAGATCATAGCTGCCGTACGCCGCCATCGAAACCAGATGCTGCGCCAGCACGTCCAGACATTCCACCGGCGGATGCAGATGCTCCACACCGCCCTGCCTGGCCAGCTGCGCCGTCATTCCGCACGCAATGCATTCCGCCGCTGTTCTCGGAAACAGCTGCATCACACTGACCCGGCCCGGATTATGCCCTGCCCGCCCCAGCCGCTGCATCGTTCCCGAAACCGTACGCGGACAACCGACCTGCAGCACCCGGTCGATTTCCCCTACGTCAATCCCTAGCTCCATCGATGACGTAGCGCATAAAAGACGCAAACTGCCTGTCCGCAGCGCCAGCTCCGTTTCCAGACGCTGCTCTTTCGACAGGCTGCCGTGATGCACGCGCGCAAATCCGTCCCCGCCGCACAAATTCACATAATACGCCAGCTTTTCCGCATACCTCCTGCCTTCCACAAAAGCAATTACGCTGCGGCTTCCCTGGCAGTGCTGATAGACAAGCGCCCCCAGCTCTTCCCAGACCGGATCTTTCCGTTTTCCTTTCGCCGCATCCGCAAAAGGGCTGATAATCTCCAGACGCACCTTCTTTTCCATCGCCGGAGCAGCAATCCTTACCCTTTCCGGCGCCAGATATTCCGCCGCCAGATCCAGCGGTTCAATCGTAGCCGACAGGCCGATGCGCTGCAGCGGCCTTCCGCACAGTCTGTCCAGACGCGCCAGGGACAGCATCAGATGCGCGCCCCGCTTTGTATCAATCAAGGCATGCAGTTCATCTACAATCGCCGCCTTCGCCGTCGCCAGCACATTACGGCCCGTTTTGCTTGTCAGCATCAGGTACAAAGACTCTGGCGTAATAATCAGGATATGCGGGGGCTTGCGCACCATTTTCTGTCTGTCCTTCTGCGGCGTGTCCCCTGTGCGGATACCAGTTGTAATAATATTTTCCGCATGGATGCCAGCCAGCGGCCGTTTTAAATTTTCCCGGATATCCGCCGCCAGGGATTTTAACGGCGATACATAGATCACCTGCAGTTCCTGCTTTAGCAGCCCCTCATCTGCCTGGCGCATCATCTGGTCTAAAAATACAAGAAACGCCGACAATGTCTTTCCCGTTCCTGTAGGCGCCGACACCAGGACATGTTCCCCAGCGGCAATACAGGGCCATGCCTCCTTTTGCACAGGCGTCGGCTCTCCCAGTGCCTGGAAAAACCATTTTGCTGTTTCCGTTCTAAAAAGTCCCGTTACCTGATCCATTCGTGTTTTTCCTCTTCAAATATGATGACCGCCTGTGTCATTTCGATCGCCCTCCTTATTTTATTTGCCGTTTCCCTGTCAATCATCTTATCAGTAAATGCCAATATTCCGGCTAATGCAAAAACCTGCTGGCTTCTATGTTTAGTATATAATGATTCTGCCAAAAAAACAAGCGCAGCGTCCGATTCTACCAGATGCCCTGCCAATGCTAACCGTGCAGCTCCTATCCTGCTGTCAGAAGTTTTTCTGTTCCCTGTTGTAATTAGACTTCCTCGGAAAACACCTCTTGCGCCGGACAGCAAAAAGTGAAAACCCAAACGGGTTCCCACTTTTGTGATGGTCGTCCTTATAATTGGAATCAAGCTATGATATAAAATTTATACCAGCTTTCCTATTGCTGATCAGCCTATTACTGCAGATCAACAATAACGATCTGCTCTCCCTCTTTCAGTGACAGTATAGCACTGCCTACGTATCTGTCTTTTGTATATTCTGAGGTAACCTCCAGATCAAACCTGACATCTGAAAGACTCTCAAGCTCCAGTGCGGTTCCAGTTAACCCTGGCAAAATCTGTTCTCCATTTACCAGTTGCCTGCTAGACCACTCAAAATTAGTATGGAAAAAATAATATTTTGTAATCAAATTTTCTCTGTTTTCGATATATTTTGTTGTTCCTGTAGCCTTGCAAAAGGGACAAATCATTCATATAAATTAATAGATATCGTTTCTTTTATAGCCATGTAAGTTCTGTATCTGAATTACAATAAATACACTTCATTAATTTTGTTCTCCTCTTACTCTGGTATTTTTAATATTACTCTATCTTTTTCTGCTTGTTTTCAGCAACAATAACCTGCCATTTTGATATTTATAGATTATGTTGTTATTCTGACAGTAAATTAGCTTAAAATCCGTAAGCCAATTTATTTGGACAGCTCACTCTCTATTTCATCCACTGTTGGCAGACTACTCTTAAATTCCTCACGAAGTACCTTTGTCAATTCATATTCTGCAATCCCAATTGGTTGTGAAATATCATCAAGTGCATACTCAGCGACAACATCATCTTTATCCTTGCAAATAAGTATCCCTATTGTCGGATTATCCTGTTCTGTTTTCATCTGTTTATTGACAGCCGTAACATAAAAATTTAATTTGCCTGCAAATTCTGGCTTGAATTTTTCCGTTTTCAGTTCCACGACAACATAGCAATGAAGACGGACATGGTAAAAAAGTAAGTCCATATAGAAATCACTTTCACCGACGTGCAAATGAACCTGCCTTCCCAGATAAGAAAAACCTGTGCCTAATTCCAGTAGAAACTGAGTAATTTGATTGATAAGGGCATCCTCTAATTCTTTCTCGTCATATTTTTCTCTTAAAGTCAGAAAGTCAAAATTGTATGGATTTTTCAACGTTTGTTCAGCTAAATCAGACTGCGGATCTGGCAATTTCAATTGAAAATTGGTAATAGCCTTGCCCTGTCTGTCATACAGACCGCCATCTATCTGATGCTCTAAGACAGTTCTGCTCCAACCGTTATCCATCGTTTTCTGCACATAAAATAGCGCTTCTGCGATATTTTTACACTTGTACATAATCCTTTGATTATGCCCCCACGGAATACTTTTGACTAATTTTTTAACCAGTTCCATTTGGCTTACAGACTGTAAGCCATTTTCATTGGAATTATAAAATTTGTACCAGTATCGTATGCTTTTTAAATTTTGCACTGAAAAACCCGACATATTAGGAAATGTTTTTCGTAAATCCTTGCTCATTGTTGCAAGAAATGCCTCTCCCCATTTTGCATTTTTCTGCTTGGCAACAATATCCCTGCCTATATCCCAATACAAATCGAGCAATTCATAATTCACCTTAACAGAAGCCTTTATCTGGCTATGTTTTATTCTGTCTTTTATATTTTCTATCCATGCTTTATATTCATCATCCACAACAAAGCCAACCTCTCTGCTTGCCATTTTATATTCCTCCAATCAGTATATCCTATCCCATGCCTGTATATGCACTTGCCATTTTAACATACATGGATGAATTTTTCCACTTTCTCAGATAAACAGCGGCATTAGCTATGCGCCGATGCCGCTTTCAAAATCAATTATAAATAAGTTCTGCAAAAATAATTTCATTCGCCTGTTTTCTGTAAGAATTATCTTGATTTAGACAAGAAAAAAGTCTTGAGAACATTTCTTCTCAAGACTTTTCCTGACGTGCGTGAGAGGATTCGAACCCCCGACACCTTGGTCCGTAGCCAAGTGCTCTATCCAGCTGAGCTACACACACATATATTATTTCCTGATTCGCAAAACTTTCTAATTACCAGAACCCCTCGCGAACAATTAGTATATTAACACAGGCTTGTGCAGATGTCAATGCCAAATTTTAATTTTTTTATTTTTTCTCAACCTATGGAAATACCGCAAAGCAAATATTCTATTTTAATCTGACGCTCCGGCACCTGTCAGCCTAAAAAACACCGCCAGTCCAGACATCCCGACGATCCCTGTCCCAGCGGCTGCCGTCTCAGCTTACCTTCAGCGTAAATTTCTGAATATCTTTTTCCGAACAAACTTTCTCAATCCTGGCTCCCAGCTCACTAAGCTTGTATTCAAACTGCTCATACCCGCGTTCCACATAATGGATATTGTCAACAACCGTAATTCCTTCCGCTGCCAGCCCCGCAATCACAAGCGCGGCTCCCGCACGCAGATCCGGAGCGCTGACTCTTGCGCCCATATAATTCTGCACGCCATTAATAATCGCAATATTACTCTCCACCTTAATATTTGCGCCCATTCTGGTAAGCTCATCCACATATCTGAAGCGATTTTCAAAAATACTTTCTGTCACCGTACTCGTACCCTGCGCGATCCCAAGCAATACTGACATCTGCGGCTGCATATCCGTCGGAAAGCCCGGATAGGCAAGCGTAGTTACCTGCGTATGACGCATCGGCTTAGAGCATACGACGCGTACGGCATCGTCAAATTCCTCTACTTCACAGCCTACTTCCAGCAGTTTCGCAGAAGTTGCTTCCAGATGTTTTGGAATTACATTTTTAACCGTCACGTCCCCTTTGGTCGCGGCAGCGGCAAACATAAACGTTCCTGCTTCGATCTGGTCTGGTATAATCGAGTACTCCGTCGCATGCAGCCTTTCCACGCCTACAATACGGATCACGTCCGTCCCGGCGCCGCGGATATTCGCGCCCATGCTGTTTAAAAAGTTGGCCACATCAACGACATGCGGTTCTTTTGCCGCATTTTCTATAATAGTCTTGCCATTTGCCATGGAAGCGGCCATCATAATATTGATCGTGGCTCCGACCGATACTTTATCCAGATAGACATGTGTCCCTTTTAAATGGGCTGCTTCAGCAATAATCAGGCCATGCTGGATGGAGACGTCCGCACCCAGGGCGCGAAATCCTTTCAGATGTAGGTCAATCGGCCTGCTGCCGATGTCACATCCGCCCGGAAGTGCCACCTCGGCATGATTGTATTTGCCCAGCAGTGCGCCTAACAGATAATAAGATGCACGTATTTTTTTGATAAATTCGTATTCCACACACAGTTCCCGTATCTGGGAACCGTTGATTTTTACTGTATGCTCATCCACGCGGTGGATTTTTGCCCCAATCTCAGCCATTGCCTCCAGCAGCACATTGATATCACGCACATTCGGAAGATTATCGATCGTGACTGTTTCGTCAGTCATAATCGCCGCTGCCAGAATGGCCAGCGCGGCATTTTTTGCTCCTCCGATCTCTACTTCTCCGACAAGCGGAATACCACCTTTAATCACATAATACTGTTCCATCTCACACCTCAATCTATCTGTTTCAAGATATCTATTGAAAGATTCTTAAAGACTCCCAAAGATTCTCAAAAACTCTTTAAAGACTACAATTCTACGATTGTCTGTCGCCGGTCAGATCTTTGCCTGTTCCGGCCTGCCGTTCTGGTTGTTTCTTTCTGTTTCCGTCGGAATTTATGATTCTGCTTTTCTATCTTCTATCATATCTTTTATCATACCCTCAATAACACGTAATTATAGTAGCTAATTCTCTTTTTTGTCAATACTTCTTGAAAAATTATGGCAAATTTTATACTTTCCATATCGTATTTTAAATGGAACTGTTCAATATGTGTAAGAAAGGAAGCTGCCTTCTATGTGTTATTTTATGCCGGAAACAGCGCATGGTTCCTGAAATGCCGCCTATCGAGCAAACTGGCTATTATATAGTGTCGCATAAAATCCATTTTTTTGCAAGAGTTCGGTATGGGAACCTTGTTCGATAATTTTTCCTTCTTTCATGACCAGGATCATGTCTGCATTTTCTATCGTAGATAAGCGGTGTGCCACAATAAAGCTGGTACGCCCCTGCATCATAGCCGCAAATGCTTTCTGAATGCGCATCTCTGTACGCGTATCGATCGAAGACGTCGCCTCGTCCAAAATCAGCATCGGAGGCAGGCAGAGCATCACGCGGGCTATACACAGCAGCTGTTTCTGCCCTTGAGAAAGATTTCCGCCGTCTTCGGTAATTACGGTCTCATAACCGTCTGGCAATCGTTTGATAAAACTGTGCGCATGCGCCGCTTTTGCCGCCTGAATCATCTCTTCGTCTGATGCCTGCGGCCGTCCCATACAAATATTTTCCCGAATCGTGCCGCTGCGCAGCCAAGTCTCCTGCAGCACCATCCCATAAGAACCGCGCAGGCTTTCTCTTGTAATCTGCTTCATATCTGTACCACTGACTTTGATCACGCCCGCGTCAGGATCATAGAAACGCATCAGCAGATTGATCATCGTCGTCTTTCCGCATCCGGTCGGCCCTACGATCGCAATGCGCTGGCTCGGCAGCACCTTTAAATTAAAATCTTCAATTAACTTCTGCTTCGGATTATAAGAAAAACTAATATGCTCCAGCTCTACACTGCCATCAGCGTGCGTAAGCACTCTGGCATCCGGACTGTCCGGCGCCTGTGCTTCTTCTTCGATCAGCTCAAAAATACGCGCCGCACACGCCAGCGCGTTCTGCAGTTCCGTAATAACGCCAGAGATTTCGTTAAATGGTTTTGTATATTGGTTCGCATAGCTTAAAAAACACGAAAGCTGCCCGACGCTCAGGCTGCCGTTAATAACTGCCAGCGCCCCGGACAACGCTACTCCGGTATATACCAGGCTGTTAACAAACCGTGTTGCCGGATTTGTAATCGAGGAAAAAAAGATCGCCCGCAGAGAATATTTTTCCAAATCCGCATTGATCCGATCAAACCGGTCCAGTACTTCCTGCTCCCTGCCAAATGCCTGCACAACTTTCTGATTTCCGATCATTTCATCGATCAGAGCCGTCTGTTCGCCGCGGCTGGCGGACTGACGCTGGAACATCTGATACGTGCTTTTTGCAATAAAAGCCGCCACCAGCAGAGACACCGGCGTCACAACGACTACTACAACCGTGATTGTGACATTGACTGACACCATAAAGCAAAGCGTGCCAACAATTGTCAATACCCCTGTAAATAACTGGGTAAATCCCATCAACAGGCCGTCCGCGAACTGATCGACGTCCGCAATCACGCGGCTGACGATTTCCCCTGTTCCGTGGGCATCCAGATATTTTAACGGCAGTTTTTCTATTTTTTCAAACGCTTCTTCCCGGATATCCCGGATCACCTGATACGTAATGCGGTTGTTGATCACATTCATCAGCCACTGCGCCGCCGCTGTAACCGCAATCAGAATCCCGGCTTTTTGAATAATCCCCGCAATTCCCGCAAAGTCAACAAATCCTTTCGCTGCAATCAAATCTACCGCATCCCCGGTCAGAATCGGAAAATAGAGCGTGGCAAATACGGTAACCGCTGCAAAAAGAAGAGATAAAAGCACGAGCATCCGATACTGCTTGATATAAGTAAGCACTTTTTTTACTGTCTGCGATTGTGTCTTTTTGCTATTGCCTGCCATTACGCGATCCCTCCTTTCATCTGCCCTTTTTGCAGCCCCGTCGTGTTTTCTGCGGCATGTCCGTCCGAACGGAACTGCGACGCATAAATCTCCTGATAGACGCTGCAGCTTTCCAGCAGCTGTTCATGGGTGCCTTTTCCTGCCAGCTCCCCGTCGTCCAGCACAAGAATACAGTCCGCAGACTGCACCGAAGACGTTCTCTGAGATACGATAAATACCGTCGGCTGATAATCCAGCTGCCTTAAGGAAGTCCTAAGCTTTGCATCTGTCGCAAAATCCAGCGCGCTCGCACTGTCGTCCAAAATCAGGATCTGCGGCCTGCGCACCAAAGCCCTGGCAATGGTCAGCCGCTGCCGCTGTCCGCCGGACAGGTTTTTGCCGCCCTGTTCGATCATTTCATCCAGCCCCAGTTCCTTGGCCCGGATCACGTCCGCCGCCTGCGCCGCTTCAATCGCTGCCTGGAGCTGTTCGTCGGTCGCGTCCGGATTGCCCCATTTCAGGTTGTCACGGATCGTTCCTTTAAACAGCACCGCTTTTTGCATTACCACCCCGATTTTGCTGCGCAGCTGAGCCAGATCATATAGACGCACGTCTTTCCCGTCTACTTCCACGGACCCTTTTGATACGTCATAAAACCGTGGAATCAGATTTACAACCGTACTCTTCCCGGAGCCAGTGCCGCCGATAATGCCAATGGTCTCCCCCGGATATGCGGTAAATGCGATATTTGCAACCGCAGATTCGCCAGAGCCATGATAAGACATGCTCACGTCTGAAAATGATACTCTTGGACAGCCGGACGCTGCGGACGCGGTTTGTCCGTCTGCGGTTTTATGGTCTGCGGCGGCCATACCAGCTTCCACATCCAGCACATCCGCAACCCGTTTGCCGCACGCAATCGCCTTTGTAACGCTTACGATCAGGTTTGCCAGCTTGATCAGTTCGACCAGAATCTGGGACATATAGTTTACAAGCGCCACTACCTCGCCCTGTGTCAGATACCCGGTATCCACGCGCACCGCGCCTGTCCAGATCAGTACAAGTGTTGCGGCATTGATGATAATGTACGTAACCGGATTGGTCAACGCTGAAATTCTGCCTACATACTGCTGATCTTTATTCAGCATTTGATTTTTATTTTTAAAATTTCGGATTTCTTCGTCTTCTTTGTGAAAGGCCCGGATCACACGTACTCCGGTCAGGTTCTCCCGCACGCATACCATAACCCCGTCCAGCCCGTTTTGAACCTTTTTGTAGAGCGGGATGCTGGCAGCCATTACGCCAAATACCACGATGGATAATAGCGGAATCGTCACCACAAAAATAAATGCTGCTTTTACATCTACGGTAAACGCCATAACCATCGCGCCGAATACAATAAACGGTGAACGCAGAAACAGACGCAAAAACAAATTGATTCCGGCCTGCACCTGATTGATGTCACTGGTCATACGTGTAATCAGCGTGGAAGTTCCGATCTGGTCTATTTGGGAAAAAGACAGATTTTGGATGTGTGCAAGTACTGCACGGCGCAGTCTGGCGGCCATGCCTACGGCCGCTTTTGCCGCAAAATACTGTGCTGTAATCGAGCAGGTAAGGCCGATTGCTCCAAGCCCGATCATTACCAGGCACATACGTACTACATATGGCTTATCGCTGCCTGCAATGCCTATGTCGATAATTGCTGCCATAACGAGCGGAACGATCAGCTCGAAGATTGCTTCTAACATTTTAAAGAGTGGCGCCAGAATACTTTCTTTTTTATAATCCTTTAAGAAATATAATATTTTTTTCATAACTGATATCCTCTTATTCGCAAAGAAAGACAGTACTGTTGGTTACAGTATCTGCCTTGACTGCTTTTTTATTCTATGGAACTGCAGAGATCTTTTTTGAGACCCGGACGGCTCTGCAGGCGACGGGCGAGTCTTGGCTGAAAGATCTGCCCGCCGCCTGCAGAGCCTGGTTATGGAAGACTTTATATCGTCTGCTGTCGATTCCAGGTTTTGGCTTTTTGTTGTATCAAGTCTGGCAGTGCCTGGACCGCAGAATGCCTGCGGCAGTCAGAATTGAAACAGGGAGTCGCTGTGATAGAGCTGTATATTTTTTCTGGAACCCATTAAAAATGCAGTATTTTGGGTTAAAATGTTTTTATGCAGATAAACAGATAAATGCAATATTTTTATTTAATATACTTCTTTATTGGCAGGTTCAGATTAGGAATCTCCGTTTGTTTGCGGATCTGCAGAACCGTCTTCGTTGTCTTCCGTGTCTGCTTTTGTGTCTGTATCATCTGTCTGTACATCATTCTGTGTACCTGCATCATCCGTCTGTGTGCCTGCATCATCCGTCTGTGTGCCTGCGTCGTCGGTCTGTGTGCCTGTGTCGTCGGTCGCTGTATCGGTTTCTTCTGCCTTTTGTGTATACAGTTCGTCAAAACGAACTTTTTTCCATTCGCTTTCGTTCACTTTCCACTCACTGGCCTCTTTGTATTTCTCGACTGTTTCTGAGTATTTATCGTTCCGGCGCTGTGTCAGAATGGATTCTTTCTTTGTTTTTGCCGCTTCCTTGTCATCGGTGGAGTCCATACGGATCACGTAATAGTTATTGTCTGTCGCGATTACTTCTGCCGCAAATTCGCCATTTTTCAGCTTGTCCGCCGCTTTTAATACGGATACATCCATGCTTGTTGTATTTTCTTCTTCATCCAGGTCACCTGCTCCGTAGGAGCATTTCAATACGGTATATTCATCTGCCTCGGCTGCGGCTTCCAGGTCGTCTTTTGCAGATTTTAAAAATTGTTCTGCTGTTTCTTTATTGTCTGTTTCGGTCTGGTCTGTCTCTGTATCGTCTGTATTGGTCTGTGCGTCGTCCGCCGCTGTATCGCTGTCTGAATTTGTGTCTGCCTGCGTTGTCTTGTCAAAGCGGACGTAGCTGAATGTTTTCTGCGCGCATTCTTCATCTGAGACATTGGTGTCAATTTCTTCCTGGATTGCTGCGCGCATTTTAGACTGGATTTTATACAGGCGCAGCATCTCTTCTACGTTTTCCTGGGTGGCGCCCATGTGTTCTTTTGCTTCTGCGCTGTTATCTGCCAGGAACTTCGCTGCTGCGTCCGTAATCGCTTTTTTTTCTTCCTCTGTCAGCTCTATGTTATAATCTCCTGCATGTGCGTCCATCAGATAATATTCCTGAAGGTTGCCCATTACACTTTCTTTGACAGAGTCCGTCATCGTCGTACCATCTCCGGAATCGGTGTTCCACATATCTTCCCCATAATAAGACAGAAAATAAAAATCCGTCTGCGCTGCCTGGTACTGCGCCATAAAGTTAGCGACTCCCATGGATATTTCCTTGCCGTCCAAAGTAGCCGCCGACGCGCTTGGATCTACTTTACTGCCGCAGCCTGTAACCGCTAAGGCGGTCAGCATAGCCGCTGTCAGCAAAGTCGCTGTTAATTTTTTCCGCTTCATAAAAAAACTGCCTCCTGAACTATTTTATTTTCAAAATGAATCTGCAACAGCCTTGCTATAGGATGTATCCGGCTGTTATTTTAACATTTTTGCGTGTGAATATGCACCGGATTATTATAGTGCAAATATACGGCGTCTGCAAGAAGTTTCATTATTTTTTCACAAATAATCTTCGACAATCTATATAGGGCCTGCAAGTCGAATCGCAGAAACTTTTACTTGACATTTTTATATGCCAAAAATATTATGGTCATCAGGGATATACAATACTTCATGGAAAGATAAGATCCAGATATGGAAGAATAAAATGACTATCAGAACAATGGCCGGATATCCCTGCAAGGCATAACAGATCTTACAAAAACAGACCAGTGTCCGTGCCGTCCCCCTGGCACGGACATGTCCGGGCTGCTATGCCTGCATGATCCGGGATCATCCTTTTCCTGCTTTTTTCTGCCGCTGACAGCGCTCCCGCAGCGCGTACATTTCCGCATCCAGCGTATCCTGCGACAGATCTTTCTCCAGCGTAAATCTGCGAAACGCCCGATAATACATCTCACAGCACAAACATCCGATTCCTGAAAACCCGATGAGCAGCCAGACCGAAGCCGCCGCCAGCATCGCCGCATATGTCTGAATGCTGGCAAGCGCTGACGCTGTCAGGATCAGAAGGACTACTATCGTGTACGGGAGACTCATGACTCCGATAAAAAACGCCTTGCTGACTGTAGCAATCAGGTCGTTTTCAAACCGCGCCAGCATCGCAAAGCTGTAAAGTGCTGTCATTACGATAACTGGCAGCGCCGCTCCGATTGTAAGAAAGATTTTTGTTCTGTGTTCCGGCTCCGCTTGCGCGGCCATCTGGAAATTCATCGCGCAAAAAATCACAAAACTTAAAAGAAACAGCCAGATGATGGTACTATTTTTAAAATTGGCTTTCCATTCTCTGAAATATTCCCTCCGCACATCATCCGTCCTTTTTTCTTTCATTTTAAAAAGAACCGCGTCCATAGCCGTTATGGATGCGCCAATGGTAACGACTGGCAGCGAGGTCAGCACAAACAGCAGGTTCAGTATGACCAGGTCCCCGGCATAATCAAAAAATTTCCACAATTTAGATTCAATATTAAATGCAAACTTCATATCCGTCTTTCCCCTTTCTGTCTGGCATACCTCTGTTTCTTATTGGCTGTAATACTCATAAAATCAGCAGCCCGTTTCTTACTTCACAGCCCCGGCCATTCCTTCTACAAAATATCTCTGGAAGATTAAATACACCAGCATAACCGGAATTACTGAAATCAACACCCCGGCGCACAGATATCCATAATCCGTCCCATGTTCTCCCACAAGCGTCATCAGCCCGACCGGAACGGTTTTTAGCTCATTATCATTAATAATAACCGACGCCAGCAAATACTCATTCCATGTAGATAAAAAGTCTGTAATAAACAATGTTGCGATCGCCGGTTTGCAGATCGGCAGTATAATTCTGCTGAATGTCTGCCACTTGCTTGCGCCGTCGATATAAGCGGCTTCATCTATCGCAAAATCAATGCCTTTCATAAATCCATGCATAATCAGTATCATAAAAGACACACCGAATCCGATATATACATAAAACAAGCCAAAGTAAGTATTGATCAGGTTCAGCTTGTTATAAATAATGCTGATCGGCACCAATGCGATCTGCATCGGCAGCATCATACCAAGCAGCAGAAAGACAAACCAGCCTGTTGCGTGTTTTAATTTTAGTCTTGTAAGCGCAAACGCCGCCATCGAAGAGATAAATATTCCAAGCGGTACTTTTAACAGACAAATAATCAGGTCGTTTTTCATATATTTGAACAGCCTGCCTTGTACCATGGCGTTTGAAAAGTTGGACCATGCGATGGTTTCTGGTATTTCAAACAAGCTTAGGCCGCTGATAAAGTCGGATTTTGACTTAATCGCCGTCAGGATCAGCGTGAGGATCAGGACAATCCAAAGCACTGCCAGGAAAATCAGAATCGCATACCGAAGCGCTGATTTTGCTATTTTCTTTCCTTTTCCCTCCATAAATGATCCCTCCTTACTCTTTCTTTGCTGTAAAGGACATGTATGGAATGATTACGACTAACATCATTAACACCATCACAATCGCAATCGCGGTACCATATCCTACGTTATTGTACTGGAATACCTGGTTATACATATAAGACGCCAGCACCTGCGTGGCATTGTTCGGGCCGCCGTCTGTCAAGCCTTTGACAACATCATATACTTTCATAGCCGCGATCAGCAATGTGGAGATCACCATAATAAATGTGTCTTTCATCAGCGGAACGGTAATCCGGAAAAACTGCTGGAACGCGTTGGCTCCGTCGATGGAAGAGGCTTCCAATACATCCGGGGAGATCCCTCCAAGCCCCGCCAAAAACAGGATCATCGGCTGTCCGATCGCCTGCCAGAGAGAAGCAATAAACAACGCAATCAAAGCGGTCTTTGGCGTGGAGATCCAAGTCTGTGTAAAATCGATGCCAAGCGCTTTGGTAAACTGATTGATAAAGCCAATCTGCGGATTATAAATCCATCTCCATATAATTGCTACCGCAATGGCAGAAATAACACTTGGGAAATAAAAAAACGCACGGAAGAAAGTCCTGCCTTTGAACTTCTGGTTCATCAGCACCGCCAGAAGCAAAGATACCGTCGTCGTTACAAATACGGTCAGCACGATCCATACAACTGTATGCCTGAAAGACAGCCAGAATACCTCATCGTGTATCAGCTGACTGTAGTTTTTCAACCCGGCAAATTTCATATTGCTGATGCCAGTCCCACTTTGCAGGCTGATATACAGCGAATAAAATACCGGAAATATAATTACGGATAAATATATGACCAGCGCCGGAAGCATAAACAGGTAAGGCGCCGCTTTTCCTTTCTCTCTATTCATAAACATAACCCCCTCGTCATTCCGGATCAGGCAGCCTTTCCCCCAGGGCTTTCCGGCGGCAGTCTGTTCCGATACCCTTTGCTATGCCGTGACGGCGGCATATACAAGCCCGTCCAAACTGCTGCCGCAACGGCAGTCTCCGCCTGCGGGTCTGTTGTTCATTTTTACATCCCTGAGCGGAGCTGCGCCCTGCCGTGCTGCTTTTTCCGATTATTTGTTCTGGTAATCCTCGATTGCCTGCTGAATGGCTTTTGCAGCTTCTTCCGGAGTTTTTTCACTGTTTGCAATCGCATCCTGGTAGTTAAACAGAACGTCCGCTACTTCTGACGGGAATGCCTGGTCGGTAATAGTGAAAGTGCCTTTTTCCGAAGACGTATCGATCATATTCTGCACGTTCGGATTTACCTTTGCATCGACCGGATCTGCGTCTGTTCTTGGCAGCGGCAGGTTATAGTAAGTCGGGTATGCTTTTGCCGCTTCATTGCTGAACAGGAAGTTCGTATAAGCAACGGCTGCTTCCAGTTCATCTTCGGACAGGTCTTTATTAAACTGGTTCATCTCTGCAAATGCGGACATTCTGCCTGACTCGCTTGGGAACGGGAACCAGCTTATATTGTCCAGGGATACTTCGTTATTCTGCAGTACAGAGTCATACCACTGTCCCTGAATATCCATCGCACAGCTGCCCATGGCAAATGCCATATAAGTATCATCCGGGCTGGCTGTTACGAAACCATCCGGGAAATAGCCTTCCTGGCAATATTTCTGGTATCTGGTCAGCGCTTTTACTACAGCGTCGCAGTCCCAGCTTGTGGAAAGCGACTGCAGCTGGTCATGCAGGTCTACTCCCGCTTCCTGTTCGATAAACTGCTCGATCAGACGCATCACGTGCCAGCCGTTCAGCCCTGCGGTAGAGACTGGCGTGATTCCGTTCTCTTTTAATTTTGCGCAGGCTGCGTCGAATTCGTCGATCGTTGTAGGCACTTCGATTTGATACTGGTCAAAAATATCGGTGCGGTAATACATGCCAAGCACATTATAAGACGTCGGGATGCCGGAAATCTGCCCGCCCAGAGTTACCAGGTTCATGGCGCCTGGCGTATATGTGTTTTCCCAGTCATGTTCTTTTGCATAATCTGTAAAATCATAAGCAACGCCATTATCTACATAATACTGCCCCAATGCGCCGCCCCAGTTAAACCACATGCTTGGCATGGACCCGGACTGTGCCGCTGTCTTGCAGGCGTCTTTGATGCCGTCCGTATCATAGTAAGAAACTGTTACATTAATATTCGGATTTGCATCGTTAAAAATCTTTGTCAATACTTCCGTGCCTTCCTGTCTTGTTGTTAAATACCAAAAAGACAGTTCTACCGGCTCGCCGTCATAACCAACGTCTGCGACAGCCTGCGCTTCAGTCGTATCCACACCGGATGTATCTGCCGCGCCGTCGCCGCCGGATGCCTCGCCGCCGGATGTATCCTTACCAGACGCGCCGCCGCCGGATGCGCCGTCCTGCGTCGTTGCCGCATCTTTTTTCTCGTCTCCTGAACTGCCGCAGCCCGCCAGCATGGATACTGCCATCGTGCCTGCTACCATTGTAGCGATCAGTTTTTTTACCAGTGTTCTTTTCATATTTTCCTCTCCCTTCATGAAAATAAAATATTTATTCTATCAAGGCCCCTTGCATGCCTGATATTCTGATTCGCTGTTCTGTTCCGCCAGCCTCTACGCCGCTGACAAAACATACTGCAGCCCTTTCTTCACATACGTTTTATTTGGGCAGTTTACCATAATTCCTGCGACGAAGCCGTCTAACAAGCCTTCTTGGCAGTAAATGCCGTAGACCCCGGAACCATCTGTCTCTTCATGCGGATGAAACGGAAGCTCGGTTGCCGCCCCTCCCTGACTGTAATCCGCCTGTGAAGCAAAAAACAGTTCCTGTACGCCGCGCCCATTCAGCAGCCCGTCAAATGCGCCGCTTCCGAGTTCTGACAAATATCCCGTGGATGCATAACGGTTAAATACTTCTTCCGGCGCCAGCAGCAGATCCACCCGCCCGGACTGCATATAAGCCGCAATGGTCGCTTCGATCTGCATATTTGTATGGCCGGAATAAGACGTTTCGATCTTAATTTTACACTGCTGCGTACTTTGATCCGGCATAAGCGCCCGCGCCAGCCCTTTTTGCAGCGCTTCTTTTGCGTCCTCATCCAGTTCCAGGCCGGGCGCCATAATATAAAAGACGTCTGTCGCCCGCTGTCTGCGGATATCCCTGACCAGAAAGACCGCTGCAGCCGCAGCCAGGCATACCGCAAGAACCGCCAGTCCATAATAAAACATAAAATTTTCAATTTTCTTTCTGATATGATCCATCCGGTCATCCATTCCTTATGATCCTGTCAGCCTGTTTCCCTGCTCTCCTTTGTCAGCGCCTGCCGCACTGCCTGCTTCCAGCCCTGCAGCTTATGCTGCCGCGCGGAATCCTCCATCTTTGGCTGGTATATGGTCACATCCGTCTGCACAAACAGTTTTTCCTTATCAAACACGCCCGCCGCGATTCCTGCCGCATATGCCGCGCCGATCCCGGACAACTCTTCCGCCTGCGGTACAAGCACTTCCTTCGCAGAAATATCGCTTTGGAACTGCATCAGATACGTATTCCGGCTCGGCCCGCCGTCCACGCGCAGCTGACTGATCGGGGTTGCAGTATCCTGTTCCATCGCCTGGACCAGATCGTTGATCTGATAGGCAATGCATTCCAACGCGGCCTTGACGATTTCGGCACGTCCTGTCGTTCTGGAAATGCCGGACAGAACCGCGCGTGCATCTGCATCCCAGTATGGGGCGCCCAGCCCTGTAAATGCTGGAACCAGATAGGCTGCGTCCTGCGGATTTGCCGCATATGCGTCCTGCTGTGTCTGCGCCGCGTTTTGAATCAGATGCAGGTCATTTTTCAGCCAGCTGATCACGGCTCCTGTATAGTTTAAGTTGCCTTCCAGGCAATAGGTTACTTCGCCGCCCATGCCCCAGGCGACAGAAGTCACTACCCCGTGGCTGCTTCGTATTGGTTTTCTGCCGATATTCATCATCAGGGAAGATCCTGTTCCGTAGGTCGCCTTAATCATGCCCGGGCGGATGCAGCCCTGTCCGAACAACGCCCCATGCGAATCCCCAAGCACGCCCAAAATCGGCACCGGATGCTCCAGATACCCGTCCAGATCTGTATCCCCAAAGCAGGCGTCCGAATCCGCCACTTCCGCCAGTGCTTGTACCGGAATGCCAAATAAGCCGCACAGCTCTTCGTCCCAGCGCAGTGTTTCCAGGTTCAGCAGCTGTGTACGGGACGCATTGGAGACGTCTGTCCTGCACGCGTTCCCTTTTGTCAGACGGTATACCAGCCAGCTGTCCATCGTCCCAAGAGCCAGTCTGCCTTCTTCGGCTTTTCGGGCGGCTCCTTCGGTATTTCTTAACAGCCACGCCATTTTGCTTGCCGGAAAGTAGCCGGAAAGCGGGATTCCTGTCTTTGCCTGCACCAGCCCGCCAGCTCCTGCCTGCGCGATTTCCCTGCTGAGCGCTTCTGCCCGGCCGCACTGCCATACGACTGCATCCGCCAGCGGTTCTCCCGTGACGCGGTCCCACATCGCGGTTGTCTCCCGCTGATTGCTGATGCCGATTGCCGCCAGCTGCCTTTGATCCATGCCGGACGCTTCTATAACCTGAACCGCCGTCTTAATTGTATTTGCATAAATTTCATTCAGGTTATGGGATACCCAGCCTTTTTCATTGACGATCTGGCGATGCGCCAGGTCCTTGCGCAGCAGCAGCGTTCCCCGCTGATCAAACAGCAGCGCCTTTGTCCCCTGCGTACTCTGGTCAATACTTAAAATATATGCCTGTCCCTTGTCTGTCTTATACGCATCCATTGTGATACTCCATTACCTTTGCCGCAATGCCCTGTGCATTTAACCCATAATAGTCGAACACTTCCTTGGAAGTGCCTGTAATTACCGGCGCATCCGGCAGCGCCAAATTTATCACACGCTTCGGACACTGCGCGCCGATCACCTGGCTGACCATAGAACCCAGTCCGCCGAACGGCGCATGCTCTTCCACCGTAACAACCAGGCGGACGCCCTGCGCCTTTTCCAGCAGCGTCTTTTTGTCCAGCGGCTTGACACAGTACATATCCAGTACACATGCCTGAATCCCTTTTTCTGCCAACAGATCCGCGGCTTCTTTTGCCGGACGCACCATTTCCCCGCAGGCTGTAAGCAGCACGTCGGCGCCTTCCCGTACTACGGTGGCCTGATCCATGGCGAACGGAAGATCTGTCTCACTGTAAAGATCTTCAACCGGATTTCTGCCCACACGAATATAAGCTGGTTTTTCGTCGAGCAGCAGCTGTTCTATCAGCTTTGCCGTCTGGAAACGGTCGCTCGGCAGATAGACGCGCATATTCGGAATGGCGGACATAGCAGCGATATCCTGCGCGGAATGATGGCTCATGCCCAGCGCGCCATAGCTGACGCCGCCGCTGATGCCGATCAGTGTTACGTTTGTATTGGAATAAGCACAGTCCACTTTTGCCTGCTCATAGCTTCTCGTTGATACAAAGCTTGCCGGAGACGCCGCAAATACTTTCTTTCCGCATTTTGCAAGCCCGGCGGCAATGGAAACCAGGTTCTGCTCCGCAATGCCTGTTTCCACAAACTGTCTGGGAAATGCTTCTGCAAACGGCGCCAGCGACGCGCTGCCTCTGGAATCGCTGCAAAGCACCACAATGTCGCGGTCTGTTTTTGCCCGTTCCATCAGCACCTCGCAGATAGCCTGCCTGTTTGGAATCTTATTCATGCTGCAGCGCCTCCTTCCTTGCTTCCAGATCTTTGATGATCTGCGCATACTCCTGTTCATTTGGAACTTTGTGATGCCATGCCGCCTTATTTTCCATCACCGCAGAGCCAAAGCCTTTTGTCGTATTTGCGATAATTACGGTCGGCCTGCCTGTTTCCTGTTTCGCCTGCGCAAACGCATCCAGCAGTTCCTGCATCTGATCCCCGTTCACGCTGATTACATGCCACCCGAACGAAGCCCAGCGTTCTTCCTGGCTGTCCTGCGTCATAACGTCTTCCGTACTTCCGGAAATCTGCAGCCGGTTTCGGTCGATGACGGCACAGAGGTTGTCCAGCTTATAATGTCCGCCCGCCATCGCCGCTTCCCAGACAGAGCCTTCCGCCAGTTCGCCGTCGCCCATAACGGTATAGACACGGTAAGCAGCGCCGTCCATTTTTCCAGCCAGCGCCATCCCGACACAGACGCCCAGCCCATGCCCGAGCGAACCCGAATTCATCTCAATGCCCGGCAGTTTATTATTCGGATGGCCGATATAAGGAGAACCGAACTTGGAAAACTGCGCGGTTACCTCCTCCATCGGAAAAAATCCTTTCTGCGCCAGCACCGCGTAATAGGCTTCCACAGAATGCCCCTTGCTCAGCACAAATCGGTCCCGCCCCGGATCGTCCTGCGTTTCCGGAGAAATATGCATCTGGTCAAAATACAGCGCTACCAGGATATTCAGCACACTCATATCACCGCCAATATGCCCGCCCTTGCCGGACATTACTATGTCTATCACATGCCTGCGCAGGTCATACGCCAGCAGAGTCAGCTCTTTTGCTTTTGTATTCATACCGTCTCACCCCTTAAATACGCCTTTACCTCTTCTTCGATCGGATCATAAAGATCCGGTGTGATCTTTAGATATTTGCACGCTTCATACAATACCGGAACGACGTCCTTATGGATTCCGACACAATGATGGATATACGGCCCTTCCACCAGTTTTGCTTCCAGACGTTTCAGATTTTCCACTTCTACCCATACATAAGTCCCTTTGGTATAAGGCCCTTCAATGCCTTTGGCACGTCCGAGCAGCAGCGAATATGCGCCGTTGTCGCCGTCAAACCTGGCCAGCGTCAGATTCCCCAGCTTCGCCTGCGCTTCCACAGCCCCCGGATGGTCAAATGCCAGCGGATAGCCGATCGTCGGCTTCTGCGCCGCCACGGATAACGGCCACGGCCCGCAGTGCTGCAGCAGCTCTCCGTTTTCGTTATCCGGATGACGCACCGTCCAGTCTGCAAAAAAGCTTCTCGTACCGTCCAATGCCGCCGCTTCTACCAAAAGCGCGCTAATCGCGCCATGAATATCCGTCTCGCACACAACCGGAATCCCTTCTTCATTCAGCAGGGAATTCGCCGCGCACGGCATAATTCCAAGCTCTCCCTGCAAAGCGTTCCAGCACTGAATCGCGATAGCGTTGCAGCCATATTTTTACGCCAGCGTCTTCATAGCCATCTTTAAAGCCGCGACATTTTCCAGTTCTTCCGGCTGAATCGCAATATTCATACATCCGCGGCAGTGATCCGTCACTTCTTTGACGCCAGCCTGGTCTGCTTTCGCCTCTTTTACGGCCTCCGTCAGCTCCGGCATCGGAATCGGGGAAAGCTGGATCTGAAAACGTTCCAACAGCTCGCCTTCATTGCACATCGTAGACCAGAAATCAAACGGCCGCGGCGCAATCTGTAAAATCCTCGTATGACGAAACGTATCCACAACATTACATACCGCCAGGAAATCCCATAGTCCGCGCGCAAATTCCGCGTCTTCCAGCCTGCAGTTATTCAGATAGGTAAAAGGCACCCCAAACCGCCGTAACACCTTACCCGTCGCAAACAAACCGCACTGGCTGTCCCGCAGGCGAATCCCATCCGCATCAGGACGTTCATCACGCAGCCCCCACAGCAGCACCGGAACCCCAAGCTCTCTTGCCAGCCTGGCGCATACATATTCCGTCCCATACGAAATCGCCGGCACCTTTTCCGCCAGCGTGACGACCGGCAGCTTCCTTGCCGTAGCGCCAACCGGAAATAACCACGGCCCGGTGCAGGTATCCCATACCTTCCAGCTGTCCTACGCAGACCATACCCCGCACCATTCGATCGGCACCACCTGCTACACCTTCGACCTTCAGGACGCTTCCATTGTCGAACGGACATTTGCCGAACTTGAAAAAGGCTATTTTAACAAACTGCGGTTCTGTATGATGCCAAAGCACTACGATTTCTGTCTGCACGACCCATGCGCATTTCCATACGAAGGCACCCCGATGGACGCAAGCAGGCTGACCAGGGAAAATTTTATGGAATACACCGGAAAAACCGAGGGCAACCACTGGGACTTCACCCGCTTCCACCCGGAATTTTTCCGCATCCATGACCGCACGGTCGAACGTCTGATGCAGCTTGGCATCGAAGCCGACCTGATTCTGTTCCACGCCTACGACCGCTGGGGATTTTCCAAAATGTCCATGGAAGACAACCTGCGTTACCTCAAATACATAACCGCGCGCTACAGCGCTTACCGCAACGTGTGGTGGTCTATGGCCAATGAATACGATCTGCTGACGCACCTGTCCGTCGATGACTGGGAACAAATGGCTGACACACTCGTGAAAAACGACCCTTACCACCACCTGCGTTCCATCCACAACTGCGAGACTTTTTACGACCACACCAAACCATGGATCACCCACTGCAGCTGCCAGCGCTGTGACCACTACAAGACAACCGAAACCACCACGCAGCTGCGCGAAACTTACGGCAAACCTGTGATCTGGGACGAAGTCGGGTACGAAGGCAATCTCCCGCACTGCTGGGGCAACCTGACCGCCGAAGAACTCACCCGCCGCAGCTGGGAAGCCGTTATCCGCGGCGGCTACTGCGGCCACAGCGAAACATACCTAAGCGACGACAATCTGATCTGGTGGTGCCACGGCAGCGCCCTCAAAGGCCAGAGCGCCGAACGCTTCGGCTTCCTGCTGGACTTTCTTAAAGATGTACCCGGCGGCGGCTTAAAGGAAGGCCCGCAGCGCGACAACATCCATTTCCAGTGGGACGACAAAATCGCGGTACCCGAAGACGACCAGTACGCCGGAACCTGGTACTTCTACTATTTCAGCCTCTGGAGACCAGCCTTCCGCCAGATCTACATTGATGATACGACCTGGTACGATGCCGAAATTATTGACACCTGGAATATGGAGGTGATTCCTGCGGGAAGACATAAGGGCAAATATGAATTGGAGCTGCCGGGGCGGCAGTATATTGGGGTACGGCTGAAAAAATGTGCTGATCAGGGAGATTAAAATTCAAGATGTGGGCTGGCTTTACGTGTGCCAGAATTTAAGCATCGGCCGTCATCCCCACACAGACGCAGCAGGCACTGCCATTCTGATCTTGTAGCGCCTGCCACAACCAGGCACTGTGGGCTGCGGGATGGGAGGTGCCCCAGTCCTTCCAGGGTGTGTCTCCCGGCCACCTCCCCGACCGCCGCCCACACTGGCGTCCGCGACCCGCCTACCGGACCCCCGTTGTCAAAATATTAC
>VSNY01000189.1 GCA_009774535.1 Lachnospiraceae bacterium | reverse complement strand
TTTCCGCCTGTTCGTTTTCAAGGCTGAAATTCTCCTTTACCTCCTCCACACTGATGCTCTTTTTCTCCATAGCGTAGCTGCCGACTTTCTCAATCAGCCCTTCGAGCGCCTCGCCCGCCCTTGCCGCTTCCTCAGTGTGGAGGTTATCGTTTCCCTTTTTCTGCTCCTTTAAAAAGGACAGCACTTTATCCATTTCCTTTTCATCGCCGTTTTTCAGGTAATCGTCAAACGTGGCAATCCTGCCGGATTTTAGTTTCTGTATCATCATGTTCACCCGTGGGACTGCCTCCGTGTGGAAGATGATTTCGCTCATGCCGTCTGCCTTGTTGATGTCGGGCAGGACGGAATAAAGAAGTCCATATTTTTTCGCCATCTTCTCCACTTTTGCCCTGTCCTCCGTGGGGAACTGGAATACCTGCAAGTCCCCGCCTTTCATAAGAAGCCTGCGCATGTCTGTCTTTCCCAATGTTTTCTCATGGTCCATGACCGCAATCAGAAAATCCAGCGCCTTTTTCATCCCCGCTATGGTGCCGCCGCAGACTTTCATCGCAATCTCTATCCCGTCATAGCCGACACGGATAATCTGGACTGCCTCCTGTATTTCTTCTGCCATGTTCATCCCTCCAATCTATAAACTTGCCTCTCTCTTAACTCTCGCCTGCATCCGTGCGGTATCCGTCCGCCTGATCTCATCCTCACTCATGGAAATACCGCAGGCAGACAGAAGTTCCGATAAGGTCTTTACTGCCTGTTCTTCCTGCACACGGTACATTTCGAGCGATATGAGCAGGTTTTCAATCCGCTGTACCCAGTCCGGCGTAAAGCCTGTGAGTGTCTGGTATTTCCTGCATACGGCATCCCTGTCCGCACCTGTCTCCGTAAGCTCATCAATCAGCTTGTTTGTCAGTTCCCTGTCATTCGTCCGAAAAGCAAACTGTACCACAAACTCCTTGTCCCTCTCTGTCATGGATATATTTTTCTGCCGGAACAGTTCCGCCGTTTCTGTTACTGCAATCAGCCCCATTACTGCCCCTCCTTCATCTTATTTTCATAGACAGCGATGTTTATGATCTCCTCCATCTGCACCGCCGGGATTTTGCTGTTGATCAGCACAAGCAACTGCTTCTCTGACAGCCCCTTTTCAATGGCACACCTTATCTGCACAAGCTGTTCCGGCGAAAGGTCTTTTTCCGCAAGCAGCTTTACGATGTCCGTTTTCCTCTTAAAGAACAGCCGTGAGAACATGGCACTCATCACACTTCCCCGGTCTTTCCGCTCCATGCGCTCCACCGGAACAAAGCGGATAACATTGCCGTCCTTGTCCACAACCGCAGCATGGTATTCGATTCCGGGATAGAGTGCGGATTCCGGCATACCGGAAAGGCTGCTTTCTGACTGTGTTTCCGGCTTTTCTGCCTTTTCCGTTTCTTTTGGCGCTGCCGCTTCTGCCTTTTCTGCCTTTTTTAGCTGTTCCTCCAACGCTTTCATCTCCTTTCTCATTTCTTCCATCTCCCCGCGCAGTTTTACAGACGCCACCCTTGCCTCGTTCAGTTCGTTCTGCTGCTTTTCCAGCATTCTGTCCTTTTCGGAAAGCTGTGCGATAAGGTTTCCCTGCACCTGTGCATCCTGCCCCGCCGTGCCAATCTCTTTGAGTTTCTCATTTAAGGCATCATAGCGTTTTTCCTGCCATGAAATTTTTTCCACCACCTCACGGATCTGCTCCATAAGCTCCTTTGCATATGCCATATCCTGTCCGCCTGCCGGCTCTGCCTCTTTTGCCTTATTTAGTACCTGTGAAAAGAGGCGTTTCATGGTGTACGCCGTATTTTCCGCACTGGAAAGCACCCCGGTTATGGTTTCCATCGGGACTCCTTTTTCATAAAATTCCAGCGCAACCGCCATCTGCTCGCCGCTTAACCCGTCTTTCAGGATTGCAGCTTTTTCTTCTCTGCTGTAATTGTTCCGCAGACACTTTGAATACACACGCATCTGCCTGTAATCGTACCTGCCGCTGCTGTATTCCTCCGTTTCCTCCTTTGTCAGACCGAAACGGAGGTCATCTTCTATCAGTTTTAAGATTTCCTCCGTATACTTCGGGTTCTGTTTTAACCTGCCAAGATATGCTTTCAGGTCCATGCCGCTAAGCACCGTCCGTTCCTGCATTAAAAACCCCCTTTCCCGCTATCCATGCGGATTTATGCGCAGGCGCACATGAAACTCCTGTCCTGCCCGCTTTGGGCAAAACAAAACAGCCGTTCCCGGCTGCCATGTCCTACCTGCTTTTTTCCTTTTGTCCCCGCTGCTTTTCCTGTTCCTTATCCGGTTCCGGTTTTCCTGCCCTCTCCCCTGCCGTAATCTCCGCAAGGATACGGGCGGCGATCCGTTCCTCTTTCGCCACAGACTTTTCTTTTTCCCTTATCCGTGCAATCTCACTCCGGTAATGTTCCTTAAATTCCGCAAGCTGCCCTGCCGTGTACCCTTCCTTTTCAAGCCGTGCCGACAGCTCCATATAACGCATATGGTCTTTTTCAAACAGGTTCTCCCCCCGCTGGAAACAGTTTTCACATTCCTGCAGTCCTTCCAGCTCATCCGCAATGTCAAAGAGCGGCTTCATCCTTGCACGTTCCCTGAATATCCGGCTTTTTTCCCTTGAAGTCTCTTTCTTCCTGTCCGCCATCTGTAATGCCGCCTGCTTTATATCCCCCACCGTGGAGGCATCGTGCCTTGTAAGGAAAAGGTAATCTTCCTGAAGTTTCCGCATCTTCCTGATGTCGTCACGGTACTGCCAAGCCTTGCTGTACGGGCGTTTCTTTAAAAGTCCTGTTTTGTAGAGCCTTGCAAAATAGCGTTTCTGTATGCCGGACATTTTCGCCTTTTTATAGCGCTTTACCCGGCACCGCACAATCCTTGTCTCCTGCACCGCCTGTATCTTTTTATAGGAAGAAAGGCTTTCCTGTTCAATCCGTTCCCGTATGCGTTCCTCCGTGTAATTTTCCCCAAGCGACCTGCAGCGCCGGAACCTGCTCATGCCCATAGGCTTGATTGCAAGGTACTTTCCTTCTGTCCGGTATGCGTTCTTGATCCCGTACCCCATATCGGAAAGCATGGATAAAAAGGACTCATAGGTTGCCGACTGCATGATTGCTGCATCAATGTCACGCTTTATCATGTCCGCCCACACAAATTTCCCGTCCCTGAAATCGTTCCATTCTTTGTAATTCTCGGACTTCTTCGCCCTGTCCTCCGATATTTCAATCGTGGAAAGCCCATATTCTTCGCACAGGCGGTTCGTGACAGGCTGTATCTCCTTTGCCCAGTCCCCTTTCTGATAGCGGTACTTTTTACCATCACGGAAACTGACGCTGTTAAAGATGATATGACCGTGGATATGGTCCGTGTTGTCATGCACCGCATACAGTGCCTCATAATCTTTTCCGAGGTATTCCTTTGCAAACTTTCCAATCACTTCAAAGGCAGTGTCCGCATCCACTTCCCCCTCCACAAAGGATATGATAAGGTGGTAGCCCTGCCTCTGGTCCGTCTTTCCAAACTGTTCCTTTGTCTGCCGCATCTGCTCATACACCTGTTCCTGCTGGCAGTTTAAGGAACCCACAAAACGCCCGCCGCCTGTTTTTTCAGGCACCGTAATATAGTCAAGCGCCTGTTTTAAGTGTTTCCCCGCATACCCGGCACCGCAGTCCCCGATATAAAGTATCTTGCTGATTGCCAATCTTTCCCGCCGCCTTTACCTTATTTTCCCTCTGTCCTGTTTCTTTTCCGGCTGCATGACATACTCCTGCATTTCATGCGTACATGGGACATACTGTTTCATTGTTTCAAGACAGAAGAAAATATCCGCTTCCTTATCTGTAGATGCCGCATAAAATTCCTCATGTGAGTATGGGTGTTTCTGTTTCCCGTAATAATCTGTCTCCATCATGCCCAGTTCAACATCACGCCTGAGCCGCCTTGTTATATCATAAAAGTCCCCCTCTGCCTTTGTGAACTGACGCACCGGCTTGAAATGGCATCCCTGATAGAGAAAATATCCATTTTCACGCAGCCTTGCCTCCTGTACTTCTGTCAAACAGCTTCCCTCCTTATAGCTTCCCTATCTTATCCGCCGCCTCCCTTACGGTCATGTTGAGTTTTTTCATATAAGCGCTTAAAAGCTCCCTGTCCTCCGTGCGGTACAGCTTTGAATTATAGTTCCTTGTGATCTGGTTGATGTTGTTCCCGATTGCATTGACTTCATTAATCAGGTCTTTTAAAAGGATACGGATTTCAGGATAGTCATTTGGTTTCTGTGAAAGAAGCAGACGGATATACTCTGATTCCTTCATCCCTCTTTCCTGTGCCTGCTTTTTCAGCCTGTCCGCCTCCTGCCGTGTAAGTCGGAAAGGCTTGATAATGTCTTTTTTCTCTCCTGCCATCTACCTTGACTTTCCCCCATTCTTTTTTAATGCCGGGGAAACATCGGGGAGAAGGTCCTCACCCGCTTTTATCTGGTCTGTCATCTTCTTGACGGCTGCATCAATCCCGCCCTTTGAATTTAAGTCCCTGATAAGCTGGTCTGCAAGTATCTGGGCAATTTCGTTGATTTCCGTCTCATACTTTGTGCGCTCAAACATGCCGTCCAGCACTTTCTCGTCTGCACTTAAATCCTCATAACGGCTGTGTTTCTCCACAAAATCTGAAAAATTGTCCGGGTTTTCCATCTCTGCCCTTGCCTGCTGCAAAAGTTCATAATTCCATTCGCAGGCAGAATCCACAAGATCGTCTATCGTTGTTTCTTCCCAGACGATTTTTTCCGTTTCCTTACACAAATCCCCACTGTATAGCTGTCCGTCTTTCTGCCCGATTACATAACCATGCCCGTCCATATACCCGCACAGCATTCCCGCCTCTTTCTCCGTCAAATGGAAATTCCTGTTATGGGAATCCATGAACGCTGCAAGCGCCCCGCCCGTTGTCAGTATCTCATATCCGCTTACAAAACCAGTTTTTCCCTTTGTGCTTAGACCTGTCACCAGTTCTTTTTCAAGACTGGTTTCTGTATGCCTTTCTTCCTGCGCCTTTTCTGTGTCCGTGGCTTCTTTCCTGTCTTTCAGCATCTGCCCAAGATACATCTGATCGCCTGTAAAAAGGAAATCGTCATATCCAAACTGTAGGGCTTTTTCTTCCCCCAGATCAAGCGGCTCCGTAAAAAGGACGGCTCCAAAATAATTTACCCTGACATTTTCCTCAACTGAAACCGGAAAGCCATTATCATCCCCATGCCGCAGCTCATAGCAGTACACACCTTCCGGCACAGTTTCTTTGTCTACCCGCAGTTCCGTGAACAGACCTTCCCTGCCAAGCAGTTCCACTTCCTCATACATCTCTTTTTGTGCGTCAACAGTTTCCATTTCCCCCGTTCCTCCTTTCCCTATGCCCGTTTCCAGAATCGGGAACCCATAAACCGATGCTATTTCCTCCCCAAGCCTGCGTGTAACCCTGTCAATGTCCGCTTCACTTGCTGTCCCCTCATACAGTTTATTCTGGAGCCTTTCCACCTGCCAGTCCGGTACATGTTCCTTTACTGCCCGGTAAAGGTAATGGTTTCTCCCGTCATGGTGTACGGCAGTGGAGCGCAGATCGCCTTTCTTGTCCACAAACCACTCCACATCATCGAACCCGCTTGAAAGACAGTCCCGGATATTGCCGCTGTCGATCATCCTGTATCCGCTTTTCCTGCCATTCCAGAGTCCCAGGTCCGCACACACAAGGATAGGCGTGGAGAGCTGTACATTGAGGTTCGCCCTCTCATCGTCCAGATAGCCGTCATTGAGTTCATGCATGAGGCTGTAATATTCCTCCTCTGTCCTGTCCGGGTATTCTTCTTCCAGAAACCCACGCCATTCCTCCAGTTCAAGGTTCAGGCTGCTCCATATGATGTGCTTTTCCTGTGCCTGTTCCATTTTCCACCTCCTTCCGCTGGTTCCCCGCCCGCATGTCCACGCAACGCAGCAGCCTGTTTCCGGGAAACACATCCGATTTTTTCTTTTATCCGTATGATAGAACCCCCGCCTTCCACCCTGTTCAAATTCCGAGGGGAATTTGCCAGATACGCACTTTGTAATACAAGTGCCTCTGGTTAGGGGGCTGCCCCTAAAACCCCGCTGATACATATAGTGAACTTAAAATATGATAGTATATTTCTATTTTGATTGCACTTTTTGCTATCATTATCCTGTTCTGATAGCACTTTTTAAGTTCTTTTTTCCGGGAACTTCCACGCCGGTCCTTCCGCCCTTTTTCGGTGATTGTACTTTTTGCAATCATTTTTGCAGAATGATTGTGCTTTTTCAGTTCTTTTTCGGAAAATGAACTCACTTTTTGCAATCACCCACCACTACCGTGCCATTTCCCGTTTTGGCGTGGCTGCACACAGGCATTTTTTCGCTTCCTGAAGCCACTGGTTATAGTCCTTGAAAGGCTTTGGCGGCGGGCAGTCCTCCACCTCATAATCCAGCCCGTAGTATTTTTCCATAAGTGCATCTGCCGCTTTCCTGCCCGGTCCGTCATTGTCCAGACAGAAAGAAATCTTCCTGACTTTCGGGTGTTCCTCTAGGAATGTGGCAAGCGGCGCATCGGAAAGCATCCCAAGAGCCACCTTGTTTGTCTCATAATCCCCACGAATCTCCACATAGCTCATCAGGTCTATCGGTGCTTCAAATACCATAACTTCATCGCTTTTCCCATACCAGATATTGAACCCGTAATTTTTGTCGTTGCCCGCCACATCACACTTGAACGGTTTCCCTTCCCGGTCAGACACTCCCCTCATGCTCGCAAAGCGTGTTCTGCCCTGCACATCGTTCCCTTTAAAGACAATGTTGTGGTGGCTGCGCTCTTCATAAATCAATCCGCAGCTTACAAAATAATCCACTGTATGCCTGTCAAGCGCCCTGTCCCCTGTCAGATACGAATACAGACAGTCATTGTTCTTTGCACGGGCAGGGAGTACAAACGGCTTTTTCTTTTCTTCCGTGGAATGCTTTCCTTCCTTTTTTTCCACATACACACTGGCGCTCTTTTTTTCCCAGTCCCCGTCCCTCCGGTATCCTGAAAAATCAAGCAGCCAGAAAACAGCGTCCTTGACTTCCATTCCCGCAAAGACACGCAGGAAATCTATCTGCGAGCCGCCGTTGTTTCCCCTTTCATGTTCCCTTGACCACCTAAACCAGTTCGTGCGGTTGTAAATCCGTATCGAATCCATTTCTTTCAGGGTGTGGTATCTGCCTATCTTTTTCACGGTGTAGCCGAGGCTTGCCGCCACCGCCGTTAAGTCAACGCTCTTTGCAAGCGCAAGTTCCTCTGCCGTAAAACTTCTCCTTTCTTCCATCGCCTCACCTTG
>VSNY01000188.1 GCA_009774535.1 Lachnospiraceae bacterium | reverse complement strand
ATGAAAAAACAGGGGAAGGCCGTCCCCTGCTCCTGCTGCACGGAAACGGTGAAGACCATACGATTTTTGACGTCCTGATTCCGCTTCTTGCCAGGACACATACGGTCTATGCCATTGACAGCCGCGGACACGGGGCAAGCAATCCGACCGATGAATACAACTATCCGGATATGGCGGACGATATTGCACAGCTGATCACTTCGCTGGAAATCGAATCCCCGATCTTGTATGGTTTTAGTGACGGCGGTATTATCGGGCTGCTGCTTGCCCTGCAGGCTCCCGGGCTTGTCAGCCGGATGGTGATCAGCGGCGCGAACCTGTATCCGCACGGCATGAAGCGTACCTTCCTGCATAAGATCCGCCAGCACTATAAAAAAAGCGGAAGTCTGCTGGACCGGATGATGCTGGAAGAGCCGGATATCGATCCAGCCCGCCTTGCACAAATCCATATCCCGGTACTTGTGCTTGCCGGGGAACACGATATTATTAAGCCGTCCCATACGAAGCTGATCGCGAAGCATCTGCCGGACGCGCAGCTTAAAATTATCCCGGGCGAAGACCATGGGAGCTATATTATACACAGTGATAAATTATATCCATATATCCGGGATTTTATATCCTGAAAAATATTGAAGAAAGAATGAGGATTTTACCAATGGAACATCTGATCCTGCCAACTGGTTACCAGTCTGAACTGAATCTGCATGATACGCAGATCGCCATTAAGACCGTAAAAGATTTTTTCCAGAACCTTCTGTCGCTGACGCTGCACTTATCGCGTGTATCCGCGCCGCTGTTCGTTACACCGGAATCCGGACTGAACGACAATCTAAACGGTGTAGAACGCCCGGTTGCCTTTGATATTAAGGAAATGAACGGCCAAAATGCCGAAGTCGTACATTCCCTGGCCAAATGGAAACGATTTGCACTGCATAAATACGGTTTTTCAGCTGGTGAAGGATTGTATACGGATATGAATGCGATCCGCCGCGACGAAGAAACGGACAATATCCACTCGATTTTCGTAGACCAGTGGGATTGGGAAAAAATAATTACAAAAGAACAGCGGACGATGGACTATCTGCAGAGTACGGTAAAGCTGGTCTACAAAGCGCTGCGCAAAACAGAAAAATATATGGCGGTCCAATATGACTATATCCATGAGATCCTGCCGCATGATATTTACTTTCTGACCACGCAGGAACTGGAAGACAAATATCCTGGAAAAACCCCGAAAGAACGGGAATATTTGATTACAAAAGAAAAAGGCGCTGTCTGTCTGATGCAGATCGGCGACCTGCTTGCTTCCGGGGAACGGCACGACGGACGGGCGCCGGATTATGATGACTGGACGCTGAACGCAGATATTTTGGTCTATTATCCGGTATTGGATATCGCTCTTGAGCTGTCCTCGATGGGCATTCGTGTAGATGAAAACGCACTGGCCGCACAGCTTGCAAAAGCAGGCTGCCCGCAGCGCGCAGACCTGCCGTTCCAAAAAGCGGTTCTGGAAAAAGAACTGCCGTATACCATCGGCGGCGGTATCGGCCAGTCCCGCATCTGTATGTTCTTCCTGCGCAAAGCGCATATTGGGGAAGTGCAGTGTTCGATCTGGAAAGACGATATGGCCGCGGCATGCGCGGCACATGGAATCCAGCTGCTTTGATTCCCCAAAAGGAGGTTTTGCTATGTCGCAGGCAGTACACCAGCACACTGGTTACACAGAAAAAGACTATGAAAATCTGCCCGCAGACATCCGGGCAGAATTGGTGGATGGACAATTGTATGATATGGCCGCGCCAAGCCGGCTTCATCAGGAACTGCTGAATGCACTCAATTACATGATTTACCACTATCTTCATACAAAAAACGCCCGCTGCCGGATCTATCCCGCGCCGTTTGCTGTAAAACTGTCAGATGACAGCCAGACGATTGTCGAACCGGATCTTTGCATTATTTGTGATCCAAAAAAACTGACGGAAAAAGGCTGCAGCGGCGCACCTGACTGGATTATTGAGATTGTTTCTCCTGGTAATCCGGAACATGATTATATTGACAAATTAAGGCTCTATAAAAACGCGGGCGTTCGCGAATATTGGATTGTTGACCCGCAGCGGGAACGGATTTTTGTCTATTACTGGGAACAAGAAAAATTTGAGGTGGAGATGTATACGTTTCAGGATACGGTGAAAGTGAATATTTATGAGGATTTGCAAATAGATTTTAAAAATCTTGATCTTTTCTGATGATCACATGCCACCTGGTCCCGGACAATACGGGCCAAATGTATGTTATTTCCATATTTCAATGAACCGCCGGGCAGTTACAGTTCCGGCAGTTCTTTTTTGTAAACCGATCATCTTCTAAAACGCCTGAAAAATACAATTACTCACGACCGGTAAAAATCCTGCAGCTTTTTGAAAAACGTTTTTTCAGGCAGCTGCAGGGCAAAGCCATCATTTCCAGCGCATCCAGGATACCCGCCATATAGGAAATCTCCGCATAACGGCAGTCCGCCGACCGGATACAGGCCAAATAATCATTGATAAACATCCGGTTTTCTTTCGACAACATAAGCCTTTCGTAACGCTGTTCCAGTTCCCGTTTATCTTTTTGATCATACTGATAAACAGGGTCTGCATCGGCCAGTTCCTGGACGGTATGTTCCATATACTGCGCCATTCCTTTCTCAATCATTCGTTTTGCTGTCTCTTTCACGCTTCCTCCTTACGTAATCCTGTCAGAACAGGTACTTACAGACTGACAGTTCTATTTTATAATATATAGCACAATATGACAAATGCGCCATTCCAATTATATCATAATCTGCCATACAATAACAATATCGGATCTTAGGATCTGTTGTCAGCATTTACATATAAAAATTTGGAAAGGAGCATGTCTGTGGATATTGAACTTGACTACAGCAAACTTGGAAAGCGCATTAAAGAACAGCGGCTGAAAAAGCATCTGACGCAGGAAAAACTGGCTGAGATCGTAAATATTGCAACCAGCAATATCAGCCATATCGAACGGGCTACCACCCAGGTCAGTCTCCCTTCGCTTGTCAAAATCGCAAACGCTTTGGATACGACTTTGGACCAGCTTGTTTGTGACAGCAGTCTTCCGGTTGCCGGATTCTATATCGAACAGGATATCTCGAATCTGCTGCTGGGATGCACGACGAGTGAAAAGCAGATTTTAAAAGAAATTATGACAGCCGCAAAAAAAGCGCTGAAAGAACACCGGCAGGAATATCCGAAAGGCTGTTAAGTCAGGCAGATCCGCCAGCTTTACAGACAGGCATGCGATAGAGCAAACATACCAGATATGCTCCGGAGCCAGAAAAACCGGACAGGCATTTATACTTTTACAAGTACCGCAGAGATGTTGTCCCGTGCGTTGGTATGATAAGTTTTTTCCAAAAGCATCGAAGCTGTACGTTCCGGATGAGAATTTCTATTTGTTTTTTTCATACATGTTTTTAGATATCGTTTTGGACAGTATCTGTACAGCCCGTCGCTGCAGAGCAAAAATACCTGGCCCGGCCGGCATGTGTCCGTAATCATACTGCAGCGCAGCTCTCTGCGGATTCCTACCGCATTGCAGAGCCTGCCATGATACTGTTCCCAATGCAGTTCTCTTTCCCATGGCGTAAGATCCGGCTGGTTCTCCCAAATCTCGTCGGTGGTTAACTGCCGGATCTTTTTTTCATAATACAAGTAAATCCTGCTGTCTCCTGCAGAAAGAATCCCATAAGCCTGTCCGCAGATCAATAACAGCGACATTGTGGAACCGCAAATCGTTCCTTGGTTATATGCATCATAGATTTCCTCGTTGGCCCTTTTCGCCGCCTGTCTAAGCCCGTGCATCATCTCCATAAAATGATAATCATAATCCTGCGGCCGGAATCCTTCCCACCACTGGCTGATACAAGTTACGATCTGACGGCTTGCTTTTTCCCCGTTACTATGGCCGCCCATCCCGTCTGCAACCAGAAACAGTCCCGTATCTTCCCTTGCAGCCGCAAATACAGCATCCTGATTGATACTGCGCACTTTCCCAATGTCACAAAGCGCTGCATATTCCATAATATCCCCCTGTCTGGCATCGATAGATCCTATCATGATCCTGCTAAGCACCCGTCTTTACAAGATTTCTAATCTGAATTCGGACTTACCCATTTGAATCACGCTGCCGGAAGTAATCTGTGTTTCAGACCATATTCGTGTTCCATTTACGCAGGTTCCATTGGAAGACTGCAGATCCTGGATATAAAAGTTGCCGTCCCTGTGCTTAATCTCGCAGTGCCTGCCGGATACAGACATATCATCATGGATCACAACGCCGCATACGCCCTGCTTTCTGCCGATCACTACGGAAGTCTGCAACGGGATCTGAAACGATCGTTCTGGTATTCTTAGATCTGTCAGAACAAGACTGCAGACGGGATCTTCATCCGGATTCCACATCGAAACGGTATGTTCGTCTTCCATAGTTTCGGTTATCTCCATCAGTTCTGTCTTGGTATCATCCCCATCTGTATCACACGTCTCTGCGCCATCTCCATCAAATGTTTGATTCCATTTTTGATGATATGTTTCATCAGATTTTTTCACAAAATTTCTCTCTGACTTTCGATGAAGCAATGAATCCGCAGACTTTCCAGCTGAACTGTTTGATGCCTTTTGTAAAGATGCTTTCTTGTTACGCACAATCACAGCTGTGACTGCCGCTGCCAGAAATAACGCTGCCAGTCCAACGATTGTCCACGTGCTGCCCCCTGCAGACTTCCTGGTATCCGCAGCATCGGTGGTATCCGGTGTCTGTGCGTCTTCGTTTCCATCAGATGTATCCACGTCCGTCTGCTTGTCTTTGTCTGCTGCAGTCGGTTCCGGTATTTTTGCCTGCTGCGGCATAACTGCTTCGACAGATACACGCTCCCCGGAATCCAGTGTGATTTTAAACATTTTTCTGCTGCCGTCCAGCAGTTCATCCGGCGGGCAGACCGTAAGCCTGACAATTTCACGATCTGCTTGCAGCGCCTGGCTGATCTTGGCAATCTCCTGATCATTTGTGAGCAGGTGGTTTTCTGCCTCTGTTATTCTGGATATGGCGAACAGGTCTTTCAGCTGTTTTTGATTATCCTTCTTTTTTGTCAAAAGGCCGACGGTATAGACCGGAACCGGATATTCTTTTAACAAGGCTGTCAGCTCGTCCTTCGTATATCCGATGGACTTATTGTCCATGCCGTCTGAGATTACGACGATCCGCCGGTACACATCCTGGAACTGCTCCGCTTTCTGTGCCGACAAAAGTTCGTACAGCACATCCGTCAAATACGTATTGGAATTTTGGTAAGAGATCTTTGTAACTGCCTGGTGAAGCGCCGCGTCGGCTGACGTATAGTCGGACAGCCATGTAACGCCTTCCTGAAAAACAGCGATTGCGATTTCTTCCTGTTCCATGCGGCTGTCGATCATATGCTGTATCATTTTCCTGATCCTTGTACGTCCGGCTTTTGGAATAGATAGCGAATTGTCCAGCATCACCAGGGTTTTTACCGGCTGACTGCTGTCCGTAAGCCTGCACGCTGTCACATCGCTGCAGACGGCTGTGCCTGCCTCCACCCGGATCTTTGACAGATCACCGGACACGCCCTTTAAATATAAGACTACTTGCGTATCGCCGGTACTGGATTCTGTGACTGACAGACCTGTGGCGGCAAATACGTGTACGCTGTTTATACACAGACAAATCATGATTATAACCGCGATCCTGTTTTTCTTATTTCCCAGCCTCATTGATCTTTCTCCTTTTATTTTTTTCTTCCCAGAGCCTGCCATGAAAATGCTTTCTGTCAGACGTCATTCACCTTGAGCGGGAATGATGTTCAGACAGGCTCTGGCAATTATTATTTTTAAAAACGGTCGGCAACTGATCTGCACCATCTGCCGACCGTTCCTTTTTTTTCATTTATGACACTGTTACTATGAAAGGTCAACTGGTACCGGAAGCACCAGCGTGGTTCCTGCTTTTAGTTTCTTAGAAGACGGGATCACGTCTTTGTTCGCATCGTAGATCTGGCGCCATTCACTTTTTGCTCCGTAATAGTTCTTGGCGATACTCTTGATATCATCGCCCTTTTTCACGGTATAAGTCATGGCCGGAATAAACAGGCTTGTGCCTTTCTTTACCTTTTTCGATGCAGTTACCTTATTTTTATTCGCGTTATAGATCTTTTTCCATTTGCTCGTTTTGCCATAGAACTTCTTTGCAATCTTTTCCAGCGTATCGTTGCTTTTCACTGTATAGATCCTGCAAACGACTGGTACCGGAAGCACCAGTTTGCTTCCGGTCTTTAGCTTTAAGGAAGACGGAATGACATCCTGGTTGACCTGATAGATCAGTTTCCACTTACTGTTTGCCCCAAAGTATTTTTTTGCAATGGTTTTGATCGTATCTCCCTTCTTTACTGTATAACTGATTGCAGGAATCGTCAGTTTCATTCCTTTTTTCAGCTTTTGCGAAGCTGGGATTTTCTTTTTATTTGCGTTGTAAATCTTCTTCCATTTGCTGGATTTGCCGTAATATTTCTTCGCCAGGCTTTTTAGCGTATCCCCGTCTTTTACGGTGTATGTCCTGGCGTAAACAAGCGTCTTGCTGACGGAAGTATCCGCACCGTCTGAAACGTCTGCACCTGTATCCGGTTTTGGCTGGACTGGCGCAGGAGTAACGGTCGGCGGCGTCACAGGCGCCGGAGGGTTTGTAGTTCCTGGTTTTTGCGGATTGCCCTGGTTTGTATTACCGGATGTACTGCTGCCGCCCGAAGGAGATCCGCCGCCCCAACTGCCGCTGCTGCTTCCGCCTGAAGAACTATTAGAATTATTCTTTGGCTTTACCTGATAGTTTTGTGCAGCTACTCTTACCTTGCCCCTGCTTTTTTCCTGTCGGAATTCCACACCGATGGTATGTGTGCCTTCGGATTTTGGCAGAGACTGTGCGGCGATGGTAATGCGGGTGCTGCCCGATTCCGCAGCGTAATCCTCGTCCTTTTTTAATAGTTCGCCATCAATATATAGGTCCGTATATTCGTCAAAAACGCCTTCGGAAATAATCAGATAATCGCCGTTTGCTGTTACATCGCTGATGCCGGAAATTCTTTTGGTCAGCTTATAGCCCATGTCTTCGGCGTTATCTACGTTCGTATCCGTATTTTCCAGGACGGTAAACTGGAATGTTTTCGTATCGTCCTGCAGCGGCGCGCTGTTATCCAGACGTACGGTAAATTCAAAATCCCCGGCTTCTTTCGGCACGCCGTACAGCTCGCCGCTCGGCGTCAGGCTCATCCCTTCCGGAAGCTTACCGCTTACTACCTTGTAGCTGACATGGTTCCAGTCATATTTATTA
>VSNY01000187.1 GCA_009774535.1 Lachnospiraceae bacterium | reverse complement strand
TCAATATACAATTTATCAATAGAAATATCTTTCCCAAATATTTCTCTGACAATATTGTTCTTTTCTTTGGACAATTTATCATTTAAATAGCTGACAAACAGTTCAATATTTTTACTTGAAAGCATATAAGAATCATATTCCACAGCATGTTCCTGAAAAAAACATCCATTACATCTACATCCATCAGGCTTGCTAACTTTGACGTTACTCCTTGCATCAACTGCATCAAAAATGTCTTACCACTATTATTCTGTCCAACCAATAATGTATAACGATTCATACATACTTTTGCATGCTCAATCTTTGCAAAGTTTTCTACTCCTAACCAAATCTGCATTTTCTATTTGCCTCCATATAACCACTTGTCAGCTGCCGCAGAATTACCCGCAGCAGCTATTCTGATTCTCTATTCTATACTTCCCGCACATCCTTTAATTTCTGCAGTCCCAAGATCACTGCCCCGCCAATCACAAAAAACAAAATGTTAAATGTCCCAAACGACAGCGCTTCCTGCGGCGTATCCAGTGTTTCCGGCCCTTTGATCACTGCGTAGACAGAGCCAAGCATCAGCCCGATAATCAGGTAAATGGTCTGCGGCCGGAACCGTTCCAGCGCCTTGCGGATCAGCTTGACAACGCTGAATACCCCGACCAGTATCCCGCAGCCAAATAAAAATACGGTCGGAAACGCTCCAAAGTCAAAATGCAGTATATCTTTAATTGCCGTAATTACCGGCAGGTACAGTCCCATAATCAAAAGCAGCGTAGAACCGGAGATTCCAGGCAGCACCATAGCTGAGATCGCGATTGCCCCGGCCAGGAATACATAGATCCCAAGCCGCACGTCCAGATGTTCCAGATTCATGCTGCTTCCGCCGGAGACTGGATTAAAATACGTAATGGCGCAGACAACGGCAGCTCCAACCAGGGCAAACAAGGCAGCTCCCGGCTTTTCCTGCAGCGACTCTTTTTCTTCTTTGACTACAATCGGAATCGCCAGTATAATAAATCCGATAAACATAGAACTAATCGCATAAATATTTGATTCAAACACACTGGTCAGCACCAGAACCGCCATGACCATGCCGCATGCCCAGCCAATCCCCAATTTCAAAAGAAAGATCAGCGCCTGCTTTTTCTTTTCCATATTCCCACGCAGCAGATCATCGATCGAGCTGATAAACTGATCGTAAAATCCAAGCAGAAACGCAATCGTCCCTCCGGAAACGCCCGGCACACTGTCTGCAAGCGCCATACAAAACCCTCTGATAAATTGAATGATATACATGACAAACCTCTTTCTATTTCTTTAAATAAGTACGCAGAAAATCGACCAGGATATCCATCTGCTCATCTGTCCCAATCGTAATCCGCAGATAATTGTCAATCCGAGGCTTTGCAAAATAACGCACATAAATATGCTCCTGCTTAAGCGCCTCAAACAGTTCTTTTGCTGCTGCCCGCGGATGCGTGACAAACAAAAAATTGCTCTGACTATCCCCAAAGACAAAGCCAAGCTCACGGAATGCTTCTTTCATCCGCTCCCTGGTCGCTTTTATTTTATGTATCGTTTTTCTAAAATATGCTTCATCCTCCAATGCCGCTGCTCCCGCCGTCAGCGTCAGCTGATTCATCGTATAGGAATTAAATGAAAACTTTACATCATTTAAATATCCAATCAGCTCCGGTGAACCAAACGCATACCCAATGCGCATGCCTGCTAACGATCTGGACTTGGAAAACGTCTGTACCACAAGCAGGTTGTCATACTGTTCTATAAGCGGCAGCGCCGATTTTCCTCCAAAATCAATATACGCCTCATCCACAATCACAATCACATCCTGGTTATGCTGCAGGATATCCTCTACAACTTCCAGGCTTTCCAGCTCCCCGGTCGGCGCGTTCGGATTCGGAAACACCACGCCTCCGTTTGCCGTGTCATAATCCTCCCTGCAGATCCTGAAATGATCATTCAGCGGCGCCTTCCTGTACGGAATCCGCAGAAGGTCCGCCCATACCTCATAAAAGGAATAAGTGATATCCGGAAATAAAATTGGCTTGTCTGCATGAAAAAATGTCAGAAAAGCCATTGCCAGAACATCGTCTGAACCGACGCCGACAAAGACCTGCTCTGGTTTGACGCGATAGCGTTTTGCCAGCGCATTCACCAGTACTTTTGCTTCCGGATCCGGGTACAGACGCAGCCTGTCCGCATCAAAAGCATACAGGCTCTCCATAACGCCAGGCGCGGGAGGATAAGGGTTTTCATTTGTATTCAGCTTAATCACATGCTGCTGGTCCGGCTGTTCCCCTGGTACGTAGGGAACCACTTTTCGTATATTTGTTTCCCATGGCTTCATATCTGATTTTATCCTCTTTTCTTTCCTATAATAAAGTAACCTAAGATAGATTACTACATTTTTGCAAGAATGTAAACTTCCTTAAGAATAATTTCTGATACAAAAAGGTCTGCACCATAGTTGTGCAGACCTTCCTGGACTTATTGATTCGTTTTTCAAAAGTAATTTCGTCTTCTATGCATTTACAGCATCTACAAATTTCAGAAACGCGTCTCTGCCCTGTGGCGTGCATTTATACACGCCGGCATCTTCCAGTACCTGCTGGAATACCAGGCCGATTTCTGTATGAATGATTTCATCGATATGAGCTGCATCCAGATCCGGATATTTCGCCTGAAACGCTTCTGCCCAGTCTGCATGTTTTTCTAACACTTCATCCGCACGCAGATCTACGCCGGAAAGCAGCGCCTGTTTTAACTGCGCCATCTCGTCTTTGAGCCTTGCCGGAAGCACAGCCAGCCCCATAACTTCGATCAGGCCGATATTTTCCTTTTTGATATGATGCAGATTGGCATGCGGGTGGTAGACGCCGAGCGGATGCTCCTCTGTCGTAATATTGTTGCGCAGCACCAGATCCAGTTCATAGTTTTCGCCGCGCTTTCTGGCAATCGGCGTAATCGTATTGTGCGGTTCCCCGTCAGTTTCTGCAAAGATAAACGCTGCTTCATCCGTATAACCGCGCCATTTTAACAAAATCTTATCAGCCAGTTCCGTCAGTCTCTCTTTGCTGTCCGCGCTGATACGAATCACGGACATCGGCCATTTGACAATTCCGGCTGACACATCGTCATAGCCTGCAAAATGAATTTCCTTTTCCACCGGCGCTTTTGCCATCGCAAAAGTATAGTGTCCGCCCTGGAAATGGTCGTGGCTTAAGATCGACCCGCCTACAATCGGAAGATCCGCGTTGGACCCGACAAAATAATGCGGAAACTGCTCTACAAAATCCAGCAGCTTGCCGAACGCCGCACGTTCTATTTTCATTGGTGTATGCAGGGAATTAAATACAATACAGTGTTCGTTGTAATAGACATACGGCGAATACTGAAAATACCAGTCACTGTGGTTAATCGTAACCGGGATCACCCGGTGATTTTGTCTGGCCGGATGGTTGACGCGGCCTGCATATCCTTCGTTTTCCTTACACAGCAGGCATTTCGGATAACCGCCCTGCTTTGCCAGTTTGGCAGCGGCGATCGCTTTCGGGTCTTTTTCCGGCTTGGATAAATTAATTGTAATATCCAGATCGCCGAACTCAGTCTTTGTAATCCATTTTAAGTCTTTTTTAATCCGGTATCTGCGGATATAATCTGTATCACGGCTCAGTTTATAAAAATAATCGGTTGCCTTGCGCGGATCTTCCTGATAAAGCTCCCGAAAGCGGCGGATTACTTCACTTGGCCTTGGAACAAGCATGCTCATAATTTTCGTATCGAACAGATCCCGGTACACAATACCATCTTCTTCCAGAATGCCTTGCGCGTGCGCATAGTCCAGCATCCCCTGCAATACGGACTCCAATGCTTCCTCTGCGCTTTCCTGCGTCAGTGCAGGCTGTTTTTCATACGCTTCCACTGCCGCGTCTTCCAGTTCATCCAGCCGGAACAGTTCCAGCAGGCGGTTGATCGTATACTGTTTGTCTTCCGGTTCGATCAGACCTGTCGCCAGGCCGTAATCTGTCAATTTTAATATGTATTCCTGAATCATACTTTCCCACCTTTCTTAAGACAACCTGGCTGGTCCGTCACCGATCTCTACCACATAAAAGTCACCTGCGTAACCAATCTTCTCCTCGTAAGCTTTCCCGACTTTCGCAATAAAAGCATCGACCGCTTCATCCCGGACAATGCTGACCGTACATCCGCCAAAGCCTGCGCCAGTCATACGGGAACCGATAACGCCGTCAATTTTCCATGCTTCTTCCACCATCGTATCCAGTTCCACGCCAGTCACCTCGTAATCATCCCGCAAAGACACATGGGAAGCGTTCATCAGCTCGCCGAACCGTTTCACATCGTTCTGTTTCAGCGCTTCGACTGCTTTTAAAGTTCTCTGGTTTTCACAAACCGCGTGTTTTGCGCGTTTCACACGGACTTCATCTTTAATCGCGCTTTGATACTGCGCAAACTGCTCTTCAGTCAGGTCGCCCAATGTCTGAATGCCGATCACTTCCTGGATCTCTGCCAGCGCTGTCTCGCATTCACTGCGGCGTTCATTATATTTGGAATCTCCAAGCCCGCGCTTTTTATTTGTGCAGGAAATCACAATCTTTGCGCCTTCCAGTTTGATTGGCGCATACTCATATTTCAAAGTCGCCGTGTCCAGGAATATCGCGTGATCCGCCTTGCCCATCGCGATTGCGAACTGGTCCATAATGCCGCAGTTTACGCCGTTAAAATTGTTCTCAGAAAACTGTCCGATCAGCGCCAGATCCTGGTTGGATACCGAAAATCCGAACAGATCCTTTAAAATATACCCGGTCAGCACTTCTACAGACGCTGAGGACGAAAGGCCGGAGCCATTCGGGATATTGCCAAACAGCAGCAGATCCATCCCCTGCTCTACCTTCATTCCCCGCTCGCCAAACGCCCACATAACACCCTTTGGATAATTCGTCCAGTCTGCTTTCTTTTCTACTTTTAGTCCTTCTACTGAAGATTCGATGATACCAAGATGCTCAAAGTTCATGGAATAAAAACGCAGTTTCTTATCATCCCTTTTTCTTGCAACGCCGTAAGTCCCGATCGTCAGCGCGCACGGAAATACATGCCCGCCATTATAATCCGTATGTTCCCCGATCAGGTTCACACGCCCTGGTGCAAAATATACCCGGATATCTCCCTGCGCACCGAATATCTCTTTAAATTTCTCTACGATCTTTGCCTGCATTTGTTTACCCTCTTTCTTTCCTTATTTTTTAATTCACTTTGTAATTATATCACTTTTACTGCCATAACCATAAAACTGTGTGATTGGCGTTCTGTGTTTCGTGATGCTATACATATTATAAGCAATTTCCATAGATTTTTCAATTTCCAATCCGGTTTTTACAACAATATTCCGAAAAAATGCAACAAAATGGCAGAGTGGATCTGTAAGATCCTGGCAGTTTTGTTCAGACCCGCAAATTACAATCTGCACAAAAGCCAATCCTTTCCCTGCATGTTTTTTTATTTTTTCCATAAACTTTATTAAAACTCTCTTAATTTAAATTTACCCACTTGTATGCGAAAAACGCATGTGCTATAATCCGCAGTGTGTGGATGTATCAGATACAGATTGGGGAATTTGGTACCATTCTGAAAAAAGATGTATGACTGTACCTATAGTGATTTTGAAACAAAGAGGGTGAAACATGCAGATCCGTGAAACAAAAAAACAAAAACTGACGCTAAAAGAACTCTGCTACCAGTACCGCCATGTATGGGTGCTTGCTTACTGCATCCTGTATATCCCATGGTTTGCCTGGCTGGAGCAGACGGTAACCAAAAAATTCCATCTTATTACGATGCCTGCAGACCTTAAGATCCCATTTTGCGAATATTTTATTATTCCTTATTTGCTGTGGTTTGCTTATGTGGCATTCGGGGTCCTGTATTTTTTCTTCCGCAGCAAAGAAGATTATTACAAGCTATGCGCTTTCCTGTTTACGGGAATGACCGTATTTTTAATTGTATCGACCGTTTATCCAAACGGGCATTACCTGCGCCCTTTGGCGTTTGATCGTGATAATATTTTTACAGAGCTTGTGTCCTGGCTGTACCGGACCGATACTCCTACGAACCTGTTTCCGAGTATCCATGTATATAATTCGCTGGGTGTACACATTGCACTGATGCATAGTACCTGTTTTCAGGGAAAAAAGGCCATCCGGGCTGTTTCCTTTGTGTTGTGCGTCTCCATTGTTTTATCAACGATGTTTTTAAAACAGCATTCCATTTTTGACGTACTGACCGCTTTCGGACTGGCATTTGTGATGTATTATGTAATTTACCGTTACGCGTATAAAAAGGTGCCTGCCCTGCTGCGCACCAGCAAGCGGGAAAAAGGACATGTGCTGCATGACCTGCGGCTGTAATACCGTAACGTCATTGGGATTTCCTGGCAGGAACAGGGAGGGGGAATTGGCGAATGCCGATTCCCCCTCCCTGTTCCTGCCTTTCTATCAACTGACAGCCCCTTTTTCCATATTTTAGCCTGCATGCAGCATCATAAAACGTTCGGCATTTTTCCAGAATACTTTTTCAATCACACTGCTGCCAAACCCTTCCCGTTCCATTGCATCCTTTAAATCCGGTATAGACTGCACCCCTTTGATCCCTTGGACAAGCTGGTTTTTGCATCCGTCCAGATCACCGCCCAGCGCAAGAACATCTTCCCCGCCCATTTTCAGCACGGTATCCATATGCCGGAGCAGATCCGTCAGCTTTGGCCGCCTGGCCACAAATTCCTGGTAAAAATTCATGCCGATCAGCCCTTTTCTGCGGATCAGTTCCTGGATCTGCTCTTTTTTTAAATTGCGCGGATGATTGCACACTTCCCGTACATTGGAATGTGAAGCGATTACGGGCCGGTCTGTCAGCTGAAAAAGATCTTCTACGCCCTGGTCTGACAAATGCGAGATATCCAGGATCATCTGCTGATCCAGCAGCTGCTTTGCCATTTCCCGGCCTTCTGTGGTCAGTCCTTTGGACTGATCCGTCACCGCACCGCAGCCAAAGGCATTCTCATAGTTCCAGGTCAGCATCGCAAACCGGAACCCAAGCTCGCGGATCTGCCCGGCCAGACTTCCCATTACGGACACATCTTCCACGGCCAGAAACACGGCTGCTTTTCCCTGTGCATGCGCTTCCTTCATATCGTCCGCGTTCTGGCACCATTTCAAATAGGCGGACTGTTCCAGCATCAGCCGCATGCTGCGCTGATATGCTTCCTGAAAAGCATCTTCGGCGCTGACGCGGGATTGTAAGATCTTCTCCTGATCCATCCATACCGCAAATATTTGTGTATAATGGCTTGTAAAACGGCGAACCCTCTCCAGGTCCAGGCAGCACGTGTTGTGCATAAGGTTTTCTGACAGCGGAATTTCTGTCAATGTGTCTGCATGGCAGTCAAAATAATTCATGGCATGTTTCCTTTCTTTTTCTCAGTTATGTATCCTTTTTGTTCTTTTTTTATTTTACTCAAACTTCGCACATAGATTTAGCCTATGCACCTTGAAAATTCAATACTGGCAGTTATTCAGTTATCTTAAT
>VSNY01000186.1 GCA_009774535.1 Lachnospiraceae bacterium | reverse complement strand
ATATAAATACCTGTAAAAAACTGGAGCAAATCTGTATCACCGCAACAGATTTGCTCCAGTTTTTCATTAATTTCCTATTTTATTCCCTGCACTTTGCATCCTCCGAGCAGGTACACTCCCCTTGCTTCCAGTACAATTTCTTCCTGTTTTGCATACGTGCGGCCATTCAGCAGGTCTTTATACGATTCTTCCAGCACGACCGTTTTTTCTTCTGCCGTATGGTTGAGTAAAAACAAATATCTGCCGCCGGCATTTTCCCGGACAGCCGCTTCGACGCCAGCCGGTGTATGCTGTATCGGGCTGATCCCTGTCTGTGCAAACAGCTCGCGCATCCATGTCTGGTAAAACATTTCATCAGAATGCGTCCCGACATAATATGCCTTGCCCAAGCCGTACTTGTTGACGGTAACCGCAGGCGTGCCGGCATAAAAATCTTCTTCATAATTTGCAAGCGCCTGCGCGCCTTCCAGATGCATCAGGTCGCACATAAGATCTGCCGGATAGCGTGTGCCGCTGTAAGTAATTGCATTCTGCTCTCCGAACGGCAGGGCGTCGCTTTCTTCCACCCAGACGCCGAGCAGTTCCCGCAGCCTGCCCGGATAACCGCCGCAGTCCACCAGGTCGTGCTCGTCTACGATCCCGCTGAAATACGACGTCACAAAGTTTCCTCCCTGTCTGACATAATCTTTCAGCTTTTCCTCATAGCCGCGCTTTACCATATACAACAGCGGCGCAATAACTACCTGATACGGTTCGAGCGAATGGTCGGTACTAATGATATCTACCGGAACGTTTAATGCGTACGCCGCCTTATAATAATCCAATACAGCATCCAGATACTTGAGCCGCACACTTGGCCCGGATGAATATTCTACGGCCCACCAGTTATCCCAATCAAATAAAATCGCTGTCTTCGCCGGGGTCTTTCCGTCCAAAAACAGACCGCCGATTTTCTCAAGCTCTTCCCCAAGCTTCGTGACTTCCCGAAACACCCTTGTATCAGCGGTTCCTACATGGTCAATTACCGCGCTGTGATACTTTTCGCATGCCCCGATACTCCTGCGGATTTGGAAAAACTGGATCGCGTCCGCCCCATGCGCCACAGCCTGATAACTCATCAGCCGCATCTCACCCGGCCGTTTCAGCTTGGCGAATTGCTGCCAGTTAGTCACGCTTGGCGCCTGCTCCATCAGCACAAACGGCTTCTGCCCGTCCAGTCCGCGCATCAGATCATGGTAAAACGCGATCTGGTCCGGACTGTCCGCAGCGGACGGATAATTGTCCCAGGATACAAAATCCATAGACTTTGCCCATTTTTGATAATCCAGTCCCTTATAAGCGGTCATCAGATTCGTCGTAACCGGAAGATCCGGCGTAAATTTTTTAATGGCATCATATTCCAGACGAAAACAATCCAGAATACTGTCGGAATTAAAACGCATATAATCCAGAGAAATGCCCTGGAACATCGTCCGCTCCATCCCCGTTACTTCATCCATAAAATGTTCGCTCTGCAGATCCGGCAGCACGATCTCGTCCCAGTCATAAAACGTATGTCCCCAAAAAGCCGTATTATAGCTTCTGTTTACCTCTTCGATCGTCCCATATTTCTTTTTCAGCCATACCCGGAACGCCTTCTGGCATTCATCACAATAACACGCCCCGCCATACTCGTTTGATACATGCCATGCCACAATATTGTCATAATCCCGGTAATGTTCCGCAAGCTTTTGCGCAAGTCTTGGCGCGTATTTGCGGTAAGTCGGGCTGTTCGGGCAGGAATTGTGCCGTCCGCCAAACTTACGCTTCCTTCCGTCTTTTTCTGTCCGCAGAATATCCGGATGCCGTTTTGCCATCCATGCCGGATGCGCGCCCGTAGAAGTCGCCAGACATACTTTCATCCCGTTTGCCCGCACAAGCTGCATGATCTCGTCCAGCCTTGCAAAATCATAAGTATCCTCATCCGGCTGCAAAGACGCCCAGCTAAATACATTCAGCGTCACGATATTGATATGCGCCTGCGCCATCAGCCGCATGTCCTCTTCCCATACTTCTCTTCCCCACTGCTCCGGATTATAGTCCCCGCCATACAGCATCTTTGTCTCTTTATAGTAGCAGCTCATTCCATTTCTCCTTTCCGCAAAAAACCAGACGTTCGTCTGCCGCAGCCTGATTTTTTCCATCCCTGCTTTTCCATCATGTTTCTGATCTGATTATAACAAAAGTTACGGATATCGCCAATCATTTTTCTAAGACACTGCGGCTGACACGCTACCAATCTAACGACTGCCCACTGGACCGCAACGGACATTATTTTTACACGACGGACTATGCATTGATTCATTTACATTATCTTTAGGGTAATCATCCCTCTCTTTCTAAATAATACAGATGAATTGATAAGATCTGTTCCCTTGTAACCTTTCAGATTCGTAATCGCTCTCACGCCCCTAATCGTCTTGATATTTACAATATGCTTAAAATTCCATGATATGATACAGTCGCAAGCATTGACAACAGCAGCGGCGATATGCTGAAAGTCATCAAAACTTTTCGGTCTTAAAAATGCCAAACGCTGGCATATTTTCAAAGCTCTTGAAACGAAAAGAAGAACATGTTATCATCAATATGAAAATCGCATAGGAGGAATCTCGTAAATGAAAATTGATAAAAGAAGCTGTATCCATGTGGCTGTCACCATTTTTTTGCTGTATCTTGGCATCCGCTATTGGCCATGGATCGCCGGGCTTTTGGGAACGTCCGTGGGAGCGGCAATGCCCCTTTTTATTGGAGCAGCTCTTGCATATGCCGTAAATATTTTGATGAGTTTTTACGAACGGCATTTTCCGCACGCCAAAGATGGGGTTCTGCATCAGATCCGCCGTCCTGTCTGTCTGCTTGCCGCCCTGATCAGTCTGCTTGCCGTTATCGTACTGATTATCATACTGATTGTGCCGCAGCTGAGTTCCTGCATTCAAATCCTGCTTGCTGAGTTATCCGCCGCTGTGGACAGATTTATCGTCTGGCTGCAGACCCTGGATATCGTTCCTGAGGACGCCCTCAGACATTTGCAGACAATTGATTGGCAGTCCCGGCTGACGAAAATGATCCGTGCGCTTATTTCCGGCGTCGGCAATACGTTCAGCGCTGTGATTGGTACGGTATCTTCTCTGTTCGGCGGGTTAATCACCGTATTTTTAAGTTTTGTCTTTGCGATTTATCTGCTGATGGGAAAAGACAAACTGGCAGGGCAGTCCGTACGGCTGATGCGCAGATACCTTGCAGAAACACACTGTAAAACGATCCTGCACACGCTTTCTGTGGCTGATAACTGCTTTCACAAGTTTATCGTTGGACAGTGTACCGAGGCCGTTATTCTGGGACTTTTGTGTGCCGCTGGCATGTTCCTGCTTCAGCTGCCTTATGCCGCTATGATCGGCGCTTTGATCGGCTTTACCGCTCTGATTCCGGTAGCGGGCGCGTATGTCGGCGGCGCTGTCGGTTTCCTGATGGTCTGCACGGTCTCACCGGTCAAGGGATTTATTTTCCTCGTATTTCTCGTAGTGCTGCAGCAGTTTGAGGAAAATGTTATTTATCCCCGTGTCGTCGGCTCTTCCATGGGCCTTCCAGGGATCTGGGTTCTTGCGGCAGTTACAATCGGCGGCGGGGTCATGGGCATTATCGGGATGCTGTTCGGTGTGCCGATTGCAGCAACCGCTTACCGCCTTTTACGCGAAGACCTTAACAAAGCTGGCACTTCTTCCTAAAACAAGCGGCAGCATAACTGCCGCTGTCTTTATTCTATTCCAAACGCATCCTGCATGTGCTCCAGCTCTTCGACTTCATCCATCCAGATCCTCACGCTTGCATCGCTCGGCATACGCAGATCTCCGCGCGGCGACAAAGCGACGGTACCCACTTTCGGCCCGTCCGGCAGGCACGAACGTTTGAACTGCTGCGAGAAAAATCTGCGATAAAACGTTTTCATCCATTTCAGAACCGTTTCGCTTTCATACACGCCGTCAAAAGCGGTCAGCGCAAGCCGCAGCACCTTCCTTGGCCGATACCCGAACCGCAGAATATAATACAGGAAAAAATCATGCAGTTCATAAGGCCCTACCAAATCTTCGGTTCTCTGCGAAATCCTGCCTTCCTTCGGCGGAAGCAGTTCCGGACTAACCGGAGTATCCAGGATATCAAGCAGCACCGTCCGAAGTGTGCGGTCTTTGCATGTATCCGCATAATACCGCACCAAATGCCTGACCAATGTTTTTGGCACGGAAGCATTCACCCCGTACATCGACATATGGTCGCCGTTATAAGTCGCCCAGCCAAGCGCCAGTTCTGACAGATCCCCGGTTCCGATTACCATACCGTTATATTTATTTGCAAGATCCATCAGGATCTGCGTACGTTCCCTTGCCTGGCTGTTTTCATACGTCACGTCATGCGCATACGGGTCCTGGCCGATATCCTGGAAATGTATGTGTACGGCATCGCGAATACTGATCTCCCTTAAATCCGCGCCCAGACACCGGATAAATTCCACCGCGTTTGCATACGTCCGGTCTGTCGTGCCAAAGCCCGGCATCGTTACAGCCAAAATCTCTCCCCTTGGTATGCAAAGCAGATCAAACGCCCGCACGGTTACAAGCAGTGCCAGTGTAGAATCCAGCCCGCCCGAGATACCTGCAACCGCACATCTGCATCCGGTATGTTCCAGCCGCTTTTTTAACCCCATCGCCTGTATAGACAGGATTTCTTCGCAGCGCTTGTCTCTGTCCGCTCTGCTGCCTGGTACGAATGGCATCGGGTCTATAAAACGGGTCAGCGTTGTCCGTGAACTTTTTATAGAAAAGTGCGTCACGGTATAGCCATCCGCATCCGACGGCTCAAACGTAGACATTCTGCGCCGCTCCGATCTGAGCTTCTGCACGTCGATCTCAGAGTAAACAGCCTCGTTTGTAAAACGTGCAGATTCGTTTAGTAAAATGCCGTTTTCCGCAATCAAACTCTGCCCGGCATACACTACATCCTGCGTAGATTCCCCGTCAGACGCATTGGCATAAAGATACCCGCAGACAAGCCTTGCCGACTGCCCGGCAATCAAATCTCTGCGGTAAACGTCTTTTCCGGTCACTTCATCCGACGCTGACAGATTTACAATCAGAACCGCACCTGCCAGCGCATGACGGATGCTCGGCGGCTGCGGCGCCCACACGTCTTCGCACAACTCCGCCGCAAGCTTAAGCCCCGGCACCGTATCGCATACAAACAACTGGTCTGTCCCCATCGGTACCGTCATACCTTCCCGCAGCGTTACCGGCACTGTTTTTTGCATTCCCTTTGAAAAATGCCTTGCCTCATAAAACTCCGCATAGTTCGGCAAAAACGTCTTTGGCACGATTCCAAGGATCTTTCCATGACAAAGCGCCGCAGCCGTATTATATAGTTTGTCCTGGTAAGCAAACGGCAGACCGACAAAAATAACCGCGTCAACCTGCGCCGTCTGCTCCGCCAGCAAAAACAGCTGGTTTTTCGCTTCCTCCAACAGCAGTTCCTGCAAAAACAAATCCCCGCAGCTGTACCCGGTCATGCACAGTTCCGGAAATACCATAACCCGCGCGCCTTCCTGCGCCGCCTCCTTTACCTGCCGCAGAATCGCCTGCATATTATATTTGGGATCTGCCACCCGGATTTTCGGGGATAACGCAGCCACTTTGATATATCCGTCATTCATGTTACGACTCCTTTCCTGTTTCTTGATCCAAAAACCGCGCAAGCATTTCCTGCAGTTCATCCGTATCAAAACGGTATGCCTGGTTGCAGAACTGGCACTTTACTTCGATTGGTTCTCCGTCGTCGATCATGCTTTTTATATCACTTTGCGGAATACTGATCAACGCTTTTCGCACGCGCTCTTTAGAACAATTACACGCAAACGATACAGGGATTTGTTCCAGCACTTCCATTTCCAGCCCGGCTAAAAGCTCTTTCAGCATATGCTCCGGCGTCAGCCCCTGTTCCAGCATTTCGGTCACGGACCGCAGACTGGAAATATTCCGCTCCAGCTGCGCAATCACCTCATCCGATGCATCCGGCATCAGCTGAAGGATAAACCCGCCTGCCTGACGAATGGAACAGTCCGTATCCACCAAAACACCAAGCCCGACCGAAGACGGCACCTGTTCTGAGGATGCAAAATAATACGTCAGATCTTCCGCAATCTCTCCGGTCTGCAGCTGTGTCGTCCCGACATACGGCTCTCTAAGTCCCAGATCCTTCACCACGCGCAAAATTCCGCCGCCGATCGCGCCGCCGACGTCCAGCTTGCCCATAGCGTTCACCGAAAGCTCCACATCCGGCACCTGCGGATATCCTTTGACATGTCCGGCGCCGTCCGCCGTAACGACCAGCCCTTTCGCCGGCCCGTCCCCCAGCACCTGCAAGGTCAAAAGCCCGTCTTTTTCTTTCATCATAATGCCCATCATAGCCCCCGCAGCCAGCAGCCTGCCAAGCGCCGCGGATATCACCGGGCTTGTGCGGTGGCATACTCTCGCCTGCTCGGTAAGTTGTTTGGAAGTAATCGCAAATGCACGGACTGTTCCCTGCGCCGCTGTTACTCTGATTATTTCATCGTTCATCGTATTCTCCTTCTATTTGATTCTTTTGGCATTCTCTGGCCAGCACATAGATCCTTTCACTATCCTCCCGCACCAGCCCATGATCTGTCCCGTCACAGGCGCTGACAAACTGCATGCCTGCCCGCTGAAGCAGCCCGGTTACCTCAGACAGCGTATAGCAGCGCTCATAATGAACCTCTTCATATTTTTGGTACAGTCCCTGCTCCCGGCGCAAAAACATCGTAAGCGCATACTCATTCACGCGCTCCTTCCGATCATAATAATTCTCCCAAATCAGGCTGCCCTCTTCCCGGTGTTCGCAAAATGTCTGCGTCCCCATCAGCTCCCGGAACTTATATTCCGTATTCAGATCAAACAGAAAGATCCCGCCCGGGTCCAGATAATTGTTAACCAGACGAAATACACGCAGCAGATCCTCATCTTCCAGCAAATAATTGATCGTATCACAGACGCTGATCACAGCCCGTACCGTTCCATACAGCTCCAGCTCCCGCATGTCCTGTTCCAGATACAAGATCCCCGTACTATCCTGCGTCCGCGCGATACTAAGCATTTCCTGCGAAGCATCCATGCCAATCAGATCATAACCGCTCTGCGCAAGCAGCCTCGTCATCCTGCCTGTCCCACAGCCAAGTTCACAGACCAGCCCTTGGGTAATTCCTTCTTCGCGCAAGGTTTTCACAAGGAAATCCTTCCATGCTTCATATGGGATATCTTCCATAAAAAGGTCATATACTTCCGCGAACCTTGTATATGCTTCCATTTCTCATATTCCTCCATAGTTAAAAAATTGCAGATGGCCGTATGCTTCTATAGTAACAGGAACTGGAAGAAATTTCAATGCCGGTTCTAACCGCATTTCCTTCTTGATTATTATCCCCGCTCCTTTTATACTATACTTAAATAGGTAATTGCGAAACTCTGAACCCCGCATAAATACGGGATATTTTTTCTCTAAAAACAATTTAACTCCTTACCGGT
>VSNY01000185.1 GCA_009774535.1 Lachnospiraceae bacterium | reverse complement strand
GGCCTGGCAGACAGCGGCATTGACTGGAGACATCCGGATTTCTGCAACCCGGACGGTACGACACGGATTGCAGCGATCTGGGATCAGACACTGATTCCGGATGCCGCCCGCGGCATGTATCCGCCGCCAGGTTATGTCCGCGGCGTGGAATTTACAAGAGAGCAGATCAACGCGGCACTAAAGGAGCCGTCGCCTGTGGTTGTGATAGAAGAAGCGCCGCAGGGCAGTCCGCAGCAGTCTGTCAGGCTGACCGGAGACAGCAGCGGGCATGGAACGCATGTGGCTGGGATTATGGCAGGCAATGGCAGGGCGTCCGCAGGCCGCTACCGCGGTGTGGCATATGAAAGTGAACTGATTGTAGTCAGGCTGGGTGTGCCGCGGGAAGGCGGGTTTCCAAGTACGGTGGAACTGATGCTGGCGGTAGACTATATGATGCGCAAAGCAAGGGAAATGCAGCTGCCGCTGGCTTTGAATCTAAGCTTTGGCAATAATTATGGTTCGCACAGCGGCGCTTCCCTGATCGAGACATATTTAAACAGTCTGAGCGGTTACTGGAAAAATGTTATAACAGTTGGCACCGGAAATGAAGGGACGGCAAACGTGCATACAGCGGGACAATTTCAGCCGGGTGAACGCGGGGACGCAGCCGCGGTGCAGTTTGCCGTTAGTACCTATGAGTCCAATTTAAGCATCCAGATCTGGAAATCCTATTCCGATGAGATTGATATCCAGATTGTGCATCCGGGAGGACTTACAGCCGGGCCGATCCAGCAGCTCTTAGGCACCCAGCGTTTCCGGATGCAGCAGACGGAAATTCTGCTTTATTATGGCGAACCAAGTCCATATAGTACACATCAGGAAATATTTCTGGAATTTCTGCCAGCAGACAGCTTTATTGACAGCGGGGTATGGGAGATCCGTCTGATACCACGCAGAATCGTACAGGGAAATTTTGACATGTGGATGCCGGGCGGCGGAATTTTAAACCGCGGCACAGGATTTTTGTATCCGTCAGAGATGACGACGCTTACCATCCCTTCTACAGCAGAAAAAGTGATTTCGGTAGCAGCTTATAATTCCAGGACCAACCAGCCGGCAGATTTTTCCGGCAGGGGCTATACACGGGTGACCAGGCAGATCAAGCCAGATCTTGCCGCGCCGGGTGTCGGCATTGTGTCAGCGGCGCCAGGCGGGGGTTATGGGGTGAAGAGCGGAACTTCGATGGCGACGCCGTTTGTGGCGGGGAGTGCGGCGCTGCTGATGCAGTGGGGGATTGTGGATGGGAATGATCCGTATTTGTATGATGCTGTTATAATTGGACTAAGTTAGAAAAACCTTGAAAAACAGGGGTTTCTGCTTAGTCCATTTTCATTTCATCAGGTTTTCTACATCTGAAATTAAGACAAGTAACGTTACGAAAAGTATAGCACATAAATGTCGGCATGGAAAGCAAATTCGGGTTGCCAGTTAGCCGCATTTTGGGTAACTGGCAGCACGAATCCACAAGGGTTTGGGAGTGCAGCTCCCAAGTATTTGAGCGGTCTCGGAAACTCAATAGCAAATAAGCATCTGTGCCGCGGGGGACATCGGTGTAAAGCCGGATATCCCATTCGGGCCGGGTCTTGACGACTCTCCCATTTTTGGAATCTGTGCAGGAGTTTTTACATTTGGAACAGTGTTCTTTCCCATAGGGGCAGCGCCACATGAGGTAACCGCTGGATCTGTCATAACCGTTAGGTTTCATGCGCAGTTTTTCCTGACATAGAGGAGTCCCATCTTTGTCAATGGTGATGGTATCAGGAATTGTTTTTGGCCGGCCGCATTTGTCGTTCAGGTCGATGAAGGCCCGTATTCCCCTGTTTTTAAGGATCCGGTAGGTGGGGTAATTGTCCATTGCAGAATCCAGGCACATATTCGAGGTGGAAACAGCCGGCATATGTTTTTCCAGTTCATGGAAAGCGGCAAGGAAATTGACCGAATCATGCCGCCTTGCGCTGGTAAAACGCAGAAGCAGGGGGATATCTGTCCTGAGTTCACTGTTATAGCAGGATAATTGGAACAACGTGTAGCCGAAGTAATATTTTTCCAGGCCGCTGTACCAGCCCCGGGAAGCATCGGGGCGGGGAAATGCCGCAGGCCTTACGGTGTACCAACCCTGTGGCGCCCGCGTGGGCAGGCATGGGTATGCACGGCGGCAGGGAATCCGCAGTGCAGCCGATGAGGGCGGCAAGGAGGCGGCCGTGTCCCAGCCTGTCCACCCAAAGGGTAAGGGATAGCCTGGCCAAACCTTCTGAAAACAGAAGAAAGAAAAGGATAAAAGACCTTAAGATTTGCGGCTGGTTCTTAGCGGGCCTGCCAGTGTTGGAGTAAAAGTGCAAAAGGAACTCCATGGCCTTAACGGAATCGAAAAGCCGGAGCTTCTGCCATGGTTTCCAAAGCTCCGTATGGAGCCGGTTTCTTTCAGAGGAATCGAAATGGACTTTGGATTCGGTGAGAAAGTACTTGTAATCTTGCATGGACTGCCAGTACTAGATCATAAAGTGCACCTCCTGGTAGTTTAGAGCTGTGTGTGGCACAGACGCTTCTTAACTGCAAGGGGCGCGTTTGGTGACTGGCGTATATGGGCACCAAACGCGCCGCACATTTTGACTTATATGTCAATACTTTTTTGAAAATTTAACAAAAATGTTTTCCTGGATATGGAGGAAAGCAAAAAAGAAGAACATGAAAAAAGAGCGGAAATTCGGGCTTAAAGAGTTTCCGAGACCGTTCCTGGCAGGGAATGGAGGAAATTTATGGCCGGAAAACGGGAAGAACAGTTAAAAGAGATCACGGAACGGCTGGATCAGGGCGTAAAAGGATTTATTTACATCGGAAAAATACACGGTATACCTGAAAACGATGTCGCAGTTCCATACAAGAAATTCAATCGGCAGGTTAAAAGTGGGGAGAAGGGAATTAAGATCATTGCCCCTGTGCCGATCAGGGAAAAAGAAGAAGTGGAGAAATTTGACCGGGAAACAAATGAGCCGGTGCTGCGCCCGGACGGACAGCCGGAGACAGAGGAAGTGGAGCATATCATCCCACGGTTTCGTGTGGCAACGGTATTTGACATTTCGCAGACTTACGGCGATCCACTTCCGGAGCTGGATACACCGGAATTGATGGGGAGTGTGGAGAACTTTGAGATTTTCATGGAGGCGCGATCCGCATGGTATCCCCGGCTCCCATGCGCTATGCAGAGATTGAAGGGGAATCAAAGGGGTATTACAGCAATACAAATAAGGAAATCGTAATCAAGGAGGGCATGAGCGAAAAGCAGACCATGAAAACAGCCGTCCATGAAGTCACCCACGCCATGTGCCATGACCGGGACGTGATGGAGGAGCTTGGGGAGAAGAAAGGCCAGATGACGAGGGAGGTGGAAGCCTTATACCCATGTTTTTATAATGTTGATCTTTTAAACTATTTCCCATAAATCCTCACTTTCTTGTACAAAAGATGAGCATTATCAGATACGCTATTCTTAGGTTTTCCCCTCAGATGGGAATCCGGAAAGGAGCGCATTTGATATGCAAATAAACTATTTAGATGCTGTTTCATCAGTTCTCAATATGATGAAGCAGCCAGACAGTGCATGTAAGAATATAGACATGCACAGAACCTGTTACACCACGCTCTTCAAACCTTTTTCAGTGGATGCCGCGCTGGACTGGCTTGAGATTAAGAAACAGGAAATTTCCTATGAGACATGTTCCCAATATAGAAACGCCCTGTTCCGCCTTGAGCATTACCTGCTCTTTGGAGATATCGAAAGTCCTTTCTGCCGCTCAGAAGACAGTTTTTTCTGCCGTAGCGGGATGTCGGAATCCTTTTTCCGCCTGACATATGAGTTGGAGAAATACTATGCGGCCAACCAGAATCCCAGCTATTACCATACGTATTCCGTTGCCACAAAAGAGTTTTTCAAGCTTGCGACTTCCCTTGGAATTACAGAGCCGGAAGCAGTCACCATAGATACTCTTATCGAATACTGGAATACTTACTGCAAATCCAGTGGCTCTCCCGACAGATGCCAGAACGCCGTATGCGCCATGACGGCGCTTATGAAATACCTTCACCTCCGGGGTGATGTGCCGGAGTGTTATCAGCTGGTTCTTTTTGGCGGTAACGCTGAAATACTGCCCGGTATGAAACTCCCCAAAACAGGCGCCGCATTCCATCCCAGTGTACCTCTTGAACATAAAGCTGAAGAGTATCTTGACGCCTTGGACGATTGGAAATACACGGAATCATCAAAAGCTGTTTACCGCAATGATTTCACATGGTATTTCATGTTTTTGGAACTTAACCGCCTGGAACATTCGGCAGAAACTGTAGCCCTATGGATAGATATACTTCCGGATTGTCCGAATCAGTCCAAAGCCAGCAATTCTGTATCGGCCCACCGTTCACACACGATCAAAATGTTTGAAAAGTATCTCCAGGACACAATGGAATCTAATATGACTGCTGATCCAAAGCGTGCGTCCGATCATCTTCCGCCATGGAGCAAAAGCATCCTTGATGGTTTTATAGAGAACCGAAGGCGGGATGGAATGACTAATAATACACTTACCATGTGCAGGGCTGCCGGATGCGGTTTCTTCAAATATCTTGAAGATAATGGAATAGACAACCCATTGTCCATAACACCTCATGTAGTGAAAGCGTTTCATAACCATGATGTCCACTCGACCCCGGAAAGTAAAAATGCATATGGGGCAAAGCTCCGTCAGCTTCTGCGGTACATGGCTGACCAGGATCTGGTTCCGCCAACACTTGTTTTTGCAGTATCCGCAAGCTGCGCTCCCCATCGCAGCATAGCTGATGTTCTGAGCGACGATATGGCCGAAAAAATATATGAATACCGTGAGAAAGCTTCCACTCCCATAGAACTCAGGGACACAGCTATGGTTATGCTCGGCCTCAGGATGGGTATCAGGGGAGCAGACATTCTAAAGCTTCAGGTAAATGATTTTGACTGGAAAAACAAAACTGTTTCCTTCATCCAGCAGAAAACAGGGAAAGCAATCACGCTTCCAGTCCCAACTGATGCAGGTAATTCTGTATATAAATACATCATGAATGGACGTCCGGAAGCAGCTGCCACAGGCAGCGGATATATATTTATCCGCCATCAGGCGCCATATATTCCGCTTAAAGTTACAACGGCGTGCCGTGGAGCTTTAAAAAGAATACTTGCTGAATATGGATTTGAATTATCTGCTGGTCAGGGCTTTCATATGACACGAAAAACATTTGCCACAAGAATGCTTCGGGCAGACAACAAACTTGATGATATTTCCAATGCTCTCGGGCATGCACGTCAGGAAACTGCCGAGGTATATCTTGAACGTGACGAAGATAAAATGAGGCTCTGCCCTTTGGAATTTGGAGGTGTTTTATCATGACATACATTTTTGAGAGCGGTCTGGCACATCATATCGAAGGACTTATACAGCAAAAACGAGCTGATGGATATGCCTATAATTCCGAAGAAAAGCTGTTAAAACGCTTTGATACCTTTTGCGTACAGAATTATCCGAAACTGACAACAGTCACCTATGAAATGGCAGCCAAATGGTCTGAAGCCAGACCAGGCGAAGGAGATGCCTATCATAATCGCCGTATGTCGATAGTGAAGGTGCTGAGTGAATATATCCTTTCCCTTGGTCAGGAAGCATACATTCCTAATTTTTTCTGCAAGGCTTACCGTCCTGTTCTTTACATTCCATCAAAAGAGGAAGTTAAGGAACCGCTACAGAAAATGGATATCCGCACGTCTCATAATTCAGAGCAATTTAGACTCGATAGAGAGTGCAAACTTCTTTTTCTCCTATATTTTGGCTTCAAATGGATACATTAGCATTTCAGGCAGAAAGCACAGGCAAAGAAGAAAGGAGAACCGGAATTATGATGGCGAGATTTGAGGAAAATGAATATTTCCTGTTGGCAATGTTCCAAAAGGAAAGCAGGCGGGCAACCATAGAGCAAATATATAACGTGATCACCTACGTCTGTAGAGACGATGAGATGCTTGCCCTTATCAACAGTACACTGGAAAAGCTGTGGTTCCTTGCGGATGAAGCATTTTTAAACATGGATTTGGAACTATACAAAGAGGAACCAGTGGAGGACGAATGATGGATGTGAATCAATTTGCGCTCTACCAGCTTAAAAATATCCCGGAAAACAGGCAGATACGGTTCCGGCCTTACAGTGCGCTGCAGGAGAAGGGAATCCAGATACAGTATGAGGATTATGAGCAGGTGAATCTGGCACGGATGCAGCCGGAGGATGGACCGGGACAAATCCGCAGGCGTTTTAATGGGAAGTTGCCAAGGACATTCCACGGGCATTCGATCAGCGTCAGCGACGTGCTTGTTTTGAATAAGGACAGTGTTGTGACTTCTTACTATGTTGAAAAAGATGGGTTTACCGTCATAGCCGGGTTTATCCGTAAGGGTTCATCCGGTACACTTGTGTCGATTGATACGTCAGATTTTCAAATCGGAGGGAAAGAAGGGAACTGGCATGCTTTTGACAGCATTATCATAGACGGCAGGCAGTTCTTCCTGATGGAGCATGAAACCTATGGAAAAGAAGTGGCATGGGTTGTGTTGGATGAAGAAGGGAAGATAATTGTAGATCATACATATCAGGGTTTTGACCAGACGGCCTTACAGCAGATTAAGGATTACCTCAATCTGCCGCAGCTTACCGCAGAGCTGCAAAAACAGGAAATACCCGATGGGAATATCCAGACGCAATCCGGCAATGCTATGGATAAGCCGCCTCTTGAAAACTGGCAGAAATATATGGAGAATGGGGAGTATCTTTGAAGTTCCGAGATAGATGAAGAACAGAATTACAACATGATTGACGGTAGGCGGAATAATATGTCCCCAAAAGGGAAAAATGGCAGGGTATCCGTCCTGGCAAAGCTGCGTCGCAAACAGGCAGAGATTGCAAAGCGGAGTGGAAAACCTGCACAGCAGATGGCAATGGCAGAGGATAGGGAGCGCAGACGGAAGTAAGAAAGGGAGAAGTGTCTGGCGAATGCTGTCGGATGCTTCTCCCTTTTTATGTCTTGAACAATCGGGAGTTTCTCTGTATAATAAAACCATAAGGTAGGGCATAGCCGATTTGCCGGATTGATTGGCAAGACCTGGAACCGGGGTGATATGATGCAGGGTGAAATATTACAGGAAGAACCAAAAGAGAAAACAGCGGAGAAAAAAGTTGTGTTTGCAAAATATACGGCGAAAGACAGTGTTTTTTCAACGCTCTTTCAGGATAAGAAATATCTGATACAGTTATACCGTGCGCTCCATCCGGAGGATATGGAGACGACGGAAGATGCGCTTATGGATATTACCATAAGGAACGTCCTCACGAATGGAATTTATAACGATTTGGCTTTCAGGGTTGGGGATAAAGTCATGTTTCTGGTCGAGCATCAATCTCACTTTCCAAAGAATTTTTCGGCGGGAAAGAATGTGCCATTGAAGTAAAGGTTAAAGTGCTTTACGGCGATAAAGGGAATGACATTATCAGCCAGTATATAGTGCTATTTTTTATATTGCTTCACATGTTCTTAAATC
>VSNY01000184.1 GCA_009774535.1 Lachnospiraceae bacterium | reverse complement strand
GTATGCCAGATAAGGAACGGCCTGCATGGAAAGCGCATATTTATACATATACCAGTAAAACGGGTCGCTCCAGGCATCCAGCCCAAAACTTGCAGAAAGATAATTCAGATCATGGATATAAAAACTTTCTGCCGACTGTGCATACGCGGCAAACTTCAAATTCAGTTTCGTCACATAATGAACCCGCCCGTGAATATCGCTGGCGTCCCGGTTGCCAAACAAACGCCAGTAAGGATATTCAAAATTATTCTGTATGACCGGACAGCCATATACACGGTGAATCTGATCCCACATGACCGCAAATTTTTCATATTCTTCTGCCAGCATCGCTTCTACCATTTCATCGCTGTCAGAAAGATCCGGCCAGCACGAAATGTTGCGGATCGACGTATGAATATAAATCAAATCAGGCTGAAACTCCTCCAGCTGCGGATTCTCAAACATCACATCCTGCCAGTATTGTCCGTATTCGCTCTCATAAAATCTGCAGCGTATGCCGTAATGCAGCAAAAACAGCTCCAGCATATTTTTAATATCATGTGTAGTAGAACCTCCCAGGATGGCAATCCGTTTCTCTATAAAATCCGTACCGCCCTCCAAAAGCATCCGCCGCAATTTTTTTCTTTTCAAAAGCAATTCCTTAGAAAATGGCGGTGTAAAATATTGCTGCATCTTATATCCTCCTTCTTTCTTCATTTCTTCATGTAACACGTTTCCCAAACTTCAGCCTGTCCAGCGTCACCTATATTTGCATCGACAAGCATCCAACGCTGCATCCCCCGTTTCTCTGCACAGGGACAATCCGTATACTGTCAAACTCCATAACACCATCCGCAGACAAATCCAGCGATACCTCCCGCAGCCCCTTTTTCTCTGTATCCTGGCTAACCGTATAAACTGTATGGATCTTTTCCTGTATACAAAACTGGATCTGATATCTGTCATCTGCGTCCAAGAAAACCTGCAGCGCTTTCGCAGACCGCGAATCAGGAACATGAATATTCACAAGATGCCCTTCCGGTATCATCAGATTGCCAGGCGCATTCCACGCAGTTCCTTCCTCCTTTGGCTCAGACAGCGCAGACAGTTCCACTTCCAATTCTTCCTGTTTGGGAATCCCGCGCACAGCTGTCAGTTCCGGCACGCATGTATCAAATGCCACGCTGTCAATCACTTCTTTCGTCAGATTGTCATACACAACGATATTGATCCCGCGCGCGTTTACCGCATACTCTATCCCATTTACTATAATCGAAGCATAATTTCCTGCATTCCATCCGGCGCTTTGCAGGATAAATGGTGTCCCATCCGCCAAAGTACCAGATGCATGCAGCATTTCATTGCTTTCTGCTTCTGTGGCCTGTTCCAGCAGCAGATTTCCCTGATCAACGACCGCATAATAGGAAGCCCGGTACCTGCCAGCCGGCGTCTGTTCCAGGCCAAACTGGCGCAGTTTTTGCAGGATCTCTTCCCCAAGCCCCTGAGAAGCCTCGTCGCGTACCGCCAGCAACACCGAATAACGCGGATTCAAAATCGTCTCCAAATATTTTCCAAACATTACGCCGCGGCCGATTTTTTCTTTCTGATAGGCCTGGTATGTCTCCTCATAGCGCTGCGCTTCCTGATATCCCGCTTCTGCGCGGCGGTCTTTCAGTCCGTAAGTCTGCGTGATCCAGCCACTGAGCCAGGTCGTATATTTTTCAGCTCCATATACTGTTAAATGCCTGCCGCCTTCAAAATCTCCCGGTTCCATTCCGATTTCTTCCAAATAGGCAGAAGCGTTCAGATAGTCAAAGCCCGCCGCCTCCACCCGGCCGCGGATAGAACTGTAAGCTCCCGCAGAGCCGCCGTCATTCGGCGCAATCATAAACAGCACCTTTCCGTCCAGCTGCCCGCAGACACGCAGCACCTCTTCCAAATTTTCCACATGCTCTTTGGACAGCTCCTGCGGCGGCGCTTCCAGCTGTTCCCTGCCCTGAGGCATCTCAGATCCTTGCACAGAACGCAGGGAAAATCCCATAAAATCATAATCAACCGGTTCAAAATCCCTGCGGCTGACCTCTTTCCAGCGATTGTGAAAATACAAAAGGGGAAGGTAACGCACCTGTTGTTCCTCTTTAGAATAATTTTCCAGCATATCTGAAGCCGCATCCTGGCGGTTTGCAGAACGCCTTAAATTAATCAAAACACTCTGTACGGCAGCAAAATCCCCGGACAGACTCCCCAGCAGCTGCTCCGCGTCTATAATATATAGTTTTGGACGTTTCAAAGCTGCCTCTTTCAATAAATAAGGAAACGCATCCGCTGGAAGCCGCTCCGACGTCAACAGCTGTGAGCCGACCCCGTTTTCATGATACGCCACTGCAGGATTCCAGCTCCAGCCCGCAGAGCTTGGCCCCATATAGACCACATCTACTTCGTCCGCAGGCGCGTCATAAAAGTCCCGGAACAAATATTTATGATTGTCTGTCCCATTCGCCAAAATCCGGTCCAGCAAAGATACAAAACAGATCAAAAGCAGCAAAAACAGCGCTATTTTTACCAAATCCACACACTTTTTGCCCATGCCTAAAAACCTCCGTAAATAAAGTCAGCCGCATCATATCCCGGGCCATAGCATCCAAAAATCAGCACCGAAAGAAACAGGCCAAAATAAACGATCCAGCGAAACGCCAGATTCTGCTTTTCCACCAGTTCCCGCACGCTGCCGTATCGATCCTGCAGAATCGACACAAGCGCCACAATTCCAATGCCCGCCATACACAAATCAAAGTCTTTGCGGTCCAGCCCCAGCTGGAAAATAGTATCGTCAAACAGCACCCATGGATTCCATTCCGTAAAAACCGTTTTCCATGCCCGCAGACCATCCATCAGACTCTTCCTGCGTCCAATGGAAACACCCACGGCAAACAGGCAGAACGATCGAACCCGCTGAAAAAACGTCCACGACCATGCCTTTGTATTCACGTTCAGCAGCTTGATCAGCCTTTGAAACAACGGCTCCAAAAGCATTCCGCCCACAATCACGCCAAAAAAATAAAGCCCCGCGCCAAAAATATATTTCCACGTCCCACCATGCCAAAAACCAACGCAAAACCAAGTCAAAAATAAACCCAGATAGGTCGGTACTGATTTTGCCGCCTGTTTGCCCCAGTGTTTTTTGCAGAATTTCCGGATACGGGCAAATAATTCCGACTTTAACGCCGGATACAAAAGATCATCTTTCAGCCAGAATCCAAGCGTCATATGCCATCTGCGCCAAATTTCAGATACACTTGTAGACGTAAACGGACGGCAGAAATTTTCCGCCAGCGGTATGCCGAACATCTGCGACGTGCCAATCACAAGATCCATACACCCGCTAAAATCCATATATACCTGTCCCACATACAAAAACGCGCCCAGAACTACGACAAGCCCTACATATGGATCATCTTCCAACGGCTGCGGTTTGTAGTCATAAATCGTGCTTACCATAACAGCCAGACGCTCCGCGACTACGAGTTTTTTAAACAATCCCCACAACAAACGCTGCAGACCAAGCTGTGTCTGTCGCAGGCTCCATGCCGCCGTGCCAAAAAGCGTCGGTTCTACTTCCCCATAACGGGTAAACGGCCCGGATGTCAGATGTGGAAAATATCCCGCGAACACAAGCAGTTTCCATGGATTTCTCTGCGGCTGCGCTATAATCCCCCAACGCACATCCAGCAAATACCCAATCAAAATCAGCGTATAATAACTGATCCCAAACGGCGCCGCCCACTGCGGCATCCTAAAAGAAAACCCAGCCCCGGTCAGACGGCTAATCACATTTGCATTATTTACAAAAAACGCCAGATCTTTATAAAGTACAAGCACTGCAACGAGAAACACGATCACACTCCCGGTCACCCATGTCTTCACCCGTTCCTGCTCCAGTTTTTGCAGCGCCAGCGCCGCCAGCCATGTCAGAAGCGTTTCCGCCGCGAAGATCCCGCACAAAGCGATATTTCCCTGTGCGCCATACAGCATAAAATATGCGCTGGCCAAAAGCAAAACGATCCACCGCAATCTTGGCACACAAAACCAGTAGCACAAATATACAATTGCCAGAAATACAAAATAGTAAAATGATACAACCGACATGGGGCAAACGTCTCCTTTTTTCCAGTTCCTATCAAAAAGTGTACTTTTTGGCAATCACGCTCAGTTACAATTGGTTTTCTTATTTGTCCTGTTTTTTCATGCATTTTGTCAAAATTTATGTAAAAAACGATGAAAACCAAAGAAAATGGTTGCTTTTATACTTGCCTTATGGTAAATTGTGGTAGTAAATAAAGCTATCAAAAAGTACACTTTTTGATAGCTTTTTAGTCCTATTATTACAGAGTCATCACCGAGGTATTTGGACCCCCATTGCGTCATCCAGTTTGGACAGGAAACGCGCTGCCCGTCACAGTACTGCGTTAGAATCGGCTGCCGTACATTCGGTCTGGAAAGGAAATTCTGAAACATCTCATCCACAATCAGGGAAATATTAGAAAAAATATTCCGCCCGTACGACCACTTCTGATCAAATGCCGTGGAAGATGTAATCGTAAAATTATAACCTTTATTGCGATACCATTCCGTATATACACGGTTCATAGTAAAAGACAAAATTGCCAGTATATTCGCACGTATCGTTGCATCCGGCCATGTCGCATAGATTTCGCTGGAAGCTACGTTTTTAATATAATCTTTGTACCGAATATAATAATCCGTGGCCGTATTATCGGTCGGCACACCATCATGGACAACGACATATTCCGGCACCACAACCCTGCTGAGTACGATTTCACCTGTCTGGCGGACTGGTTTGATCTCTGCTTCTTCTATTTTCGGAGGAAAATTCCCAAACAGTGCGTTAGCCGGGATCACAATATCATCCGGCCATGTCGCAGCTGCACCAATCGGCTGCAGACGGATATCCTGCACGGCGGTCTGGTCTGACAACACCTGCACGCCGTTCACGGTTACCGGCTGATATCCTTCTGCTGTAATCTGCACCGTATACTGAGCATATGGCTGGGTTTCGGACGGCTCCATACTGTATTCCAGCGCAGGGGCCTCCAGATCGACCTGTTCTGTCTGACCAGATGCATTTGTACTTAATTCTTCAAATACACTGTCCGGTTCTCCGGTATATGAAATAGCGATCCTTGCGTCAGGGATAGGGTCTTTGTTAACCCTGGATTCTACACTTACCTGCAGCCTGCCGGTGTCTGGCATGTCTGCCTGCGTATGATATATACTTTTCATAAGCACACAATGTCCTTTTGCTCTTGCTGTTATTATATGATGCAGGGCTGGCGCTGTGACTGCAGTTTCGCTCGTATGCTACAGACCGGCACTATGCCCCTCCAGCCTGCTGAAAATTTTCCTTGATCCAATCGCAATAACGGCCGACATAACCCCCGAAAATAAAACAACAGCATACTCAACCCCTTTGCAGATTTCAAACAAAATTCCATATACCGCATTGCCGAGCGGCTGCACACACATGGAAACAGTAAAAATCACTGAAATTACCTTCCCAATAAAATGCTGCGGCGTCTCCGTCTGGATCAAAGACATCATCTGCACGGTAAAAATCGTTGAAAACAGCATAATAGCAAAGCAGCATACCGTGATCACCATATAATTGATCATCCCGGATGAAAATACAATAAGTGATATCCCCATCGGAAACACACTTAACGCGCAGCATACAACCAGGTTGCCCGCCTTATGAATCGCCATCCTGTCTGCAAAAACACCCGCACCAATACCGCCAGCCAAGCCTCCCGCCGCCAATGCCCCCTGCGCAAAACCATAAAGCCTGTTTGCCTGCGCTGCTTCCAACGCTAAAACTTCGGTTACCAGATAAGGCACCGCAACCGTAATCATGGCAGCCAGGAACAAGTTCATGCCGCAGACTACAACAAGCGCTTTTCCAATGATCGGCTTTTCCTTTCGGATAAAACGAATGCTTTGGGCAAAATCCATTTTTGCCGTCTCCCAAATGCCGCCGTCCAAAGCCTGTTTTTCAAATGGTATCTGAATAAAAAGTTCCATAACCGCCGATAACACAAAACATGTCGTACATATCCACAATACAGGCTTTAAACCATAAGCGCTGTATAAAAGACCTCCAAATACAGGTCCCGCCAACGACGCCAACGAACTGATCGTATTAATCACTGCATTCGCCACCATAAACTGATCCTGCTGCACAAGAGCAGGGATGCTTGCCTGCACGGCCGGCTGATAAGCTCCGGCAATCCCGAATAAAATCATTAATGTAACCGTCAAAAGCAGAATCAGATTTCCTCTTTGCATCAGCAGGGTAAACGCAAGGATCACTGCCGCTGTAAAAAAATCCAAAATAACCATAATATTTCTTTTATTCACTCTGTCTGCAACCATCCCTCCAATCGGTGACAACAGAATGGAAGGAATAAACGCACACGCTGTCACTGTCCCATACAGCGCAGATGAACCTGTCAGATTTAATAAGTATAACGGTAACGCAAACCGAATCGCCGCATTGCCAAACAAAGAAATAATCTGACCAAGAATCACCAATGTAAAATCCTTAGAAAACCGTTTTTGTTCCATATTACCTCCTTCTTTTTACATACCGCATCTCGGTATGTATCAGTGTGAAAAATTATCTGCCCACATTTCAGGGCAGATAATTTTTCAGTTTTTCATTTCTGCTTTCATTATTTTCTTTTCATCTTCTCTTTTGATAAATAGCTGTCAATTCTACTAACCGTTCTAATATTTCGTCATCCACAAGATCAAGGCCAAATCCTTGCAGCATCTTGCGAAAAACCATAAATTTCTGATAAGATTCTTCCGGCGAACTGTTAAAGATCATCGGGTTCATCCAGACATTTGCCACAAGCAAAATCAGTTCCGCCAATTGTTCCGGATAATCTGTTTCCAACGAACCATCCGCAATTCCCTGCTTGATAATGGGTAAAATATAATTCGGCGCTACATTGTCTATCGTATCGTGCATAAGGCTGAAAAGAAGTTTGGGATTACGATGAAAATCCGGCGCAACCATAAAAATTTCGTCCTGCACAGAACGGTTGATCGATTCCTTAAAAATAGTTTTCAGCTTTTCTTTTCCGGTTAAATCCGTCCGGTCACGGATTACTGTAAGCATTCGATTTGATTCCGACGTCATTGCGTCTGTTACAGCGACTAAAAGATCTTCCTTTGATTTAAAATGATGATAGATCGCACCTTTGCTGAGTCCGCCTAAATGATCGATAATATCCTGAATGGATGTATGTTCATATCCTTTTTCCATAAATAAACGGTATGCGACTGTTTTAATTAATTGAACAGTTTCTTCCGGGTGCGCATTTCTTGACACTGGTTCCATCCCTCCTTAACATACTATTGGTATGTTTTATATTAGCATACCAATAGTATGTTTGTCAAGAAATAATCCATAAAAATCCGTTTTAAGTTTTTTGTTGATTATTTATATTTTATCCAAGAAAAATCGTTTTATTTTTGTATATTATAACAAATTGGGATTTTTTTCTAAATATAACTTTACAAACCACATAAAACATGATAGCATGTGAGACATCTTATATTTCTTATTCAGATTTGCCTGCGGGCAGTC
>VSNY01000183.1 GCA_009774535.1 Lachnospiraceae bacterium | reverse complement strand
CGTCTACGAAGGCTATAAACTTCCGCCACTCCTAATGTTGGGGGTGATTCCTCTAACCCTGACGAGCCCCAAGAGTCGTCCGGGAATCCACTCCCCGTCCCGCCATCCAAAACAGTTCCGGGAATCCACGCCCCATCCCGCCATCCAAAACAATCCAGGAACCCATTTCCTATCCAGCCTTACAAAACTATCCGGAAATCTTCCCCCAAAAAAAAATTTTCACACAATCCCAATACTTCCCAAAATCACAATACAAATCACCGCCACAATCGGAATCACACAAGTAACAACCCCGATATCCGTATAAGAATCCTTATGACTCAGCTTACAAACCGCAAGCAGCGTAATTACCGCTCCGCAGTGCGGAAGAGAATCCAATCCGCCGGATGCTACAGTAGCGACTCTGTGGAATGCCTCCGGGCTGATGTTTAATGCGCTGGCAGTCTCCAAATATTTGGAAGCCAGCGCCTCCAAAGCGATCGTCATACCGCCGGAAGAAGAGCCGGTCGCGCCAGCCAGCGTCGTAATGGCAACGGCCTCAGAGACAAGAGGACTGCCGCCCATACCAAGCAGGGCAGAAGTCAGCGATGCAAAACCAGGAACCGCTTTTACAACGCTGCCGAAGCCGACAGCGGCAGAAGTATTCATAATCGCCATCACAGACCCCTGTGCGCCGTCGTTCACAGCAGGGATAAATTTTTTCCATTGGCGGATATTGCATAGTACAATCAGGAGAATGCCGGTGCCGATAGCCCCGATGGCCGGCCATTGGAAGACATTCAGAGTGATAATGACAGCGACCAGCGGGAGGATGCCAAAGATCCAGTGCGGAAGCGCTTCGCCGTCTGACTTTTTTTCATCTCCAGTGCTGGTGTAGTGTTCCCCGGCAGCTCTTAACTGTTTTTCCCGCCAGGTCAGGTAGACGATGCCGCCTGCCAGCATAATGACAGCGGCAGTAATGCCAAGCACGGGAGCGGCCATAGCTGTAGTGCCAAGGTAGCGGGCCGCGATCAGGTTATTTAACTGCGGTGAGCCGGGCAGGGCGGTCATCGTAAAGGTGAACGAGCCAAGAGCGATGGCCCCCGGGATCAGTTTTCTGGAAATATCTGCTTCTTTGTAGAGTTCCAGAGCCAGCGGGTAAATGGCGAATACGACAACGAATAAGCTGACGCCGCCGTAAGTCAGTACCGCGCATGCGATCACGACAGCCAGAATGGCACGTTTGCTGCCTATGATCCCTGCCAGCATTTTGGCGACGGAGCTGGCAAGTCCGGTCACTTCCATTAGTTTTCCAAAGACGGCTCCAAATAAAAAGACCGGGAACCAGGATTTGGCAAAGCCGACAAGACCGTCCATATACAATTCCGTGTAGGCTTCAAACAGCCCCAGTCCGCCGGCAACCGCGACGATCATCGCTGCGGCGGGAGCAACCCAGATAATGTTATAGCCCTTGTAGGCTAAAAACACTAAGACCGCTAATCCGAGCAAAATACTTAACATAGCGTCACCTCCTCGCTGCGCAGGGAAGCCGCAAGGCCCATTGGCTGGTCTTGAAACAGACGCAGGTCCATCTGCCTGAGGTCTTTGGAGATCAGCGGGCGGAAGGCCATTTTATCCAGGATATCTTTCTCAAGGTCGGCCGAAGGTGCGATTTCTATCAGTTCCAGACCTTCAGGCGCCAGTCTGAAAACGGCGCGTTCGGTTACATAGAGCACTTCCTGCTGGTGTTTTGCTGCATAGCTGCCGCTGAATGTAATTTGCTCGACCTGTTTTAAAAACTTGATATGCGAGCCGTCTTCTATAATATGGATACCGTCGGGACCGATGGTAATGCTGCTGGCTCCGGCGGTAAAAGTGCCGCAGAAAATAACTTTTTTTGTATTCTGGGAAATATTTACAAATCCGCCGCAGCCGACCATGCGTCCCTGAAATTTGCTGACGTTGATATTGCCCTGCGCGTCTGCCTGTGCCAGTCCGAGAAAGGCAATGTCAAGCCCGCCGCCGTCGTAGATATCAAACAGGTTCGGCTGACCAATCAAAGCTTCTACATTGGCGGATGCGCCAAGCCCGTATCCGGACGCCGGGATGCCGCCGACAGCGCCTGCTTCAATGGTCATGGTCATCCAGTCTGCGATGCCTTCTTCCAGTGCGGCCAGGGCCACGCCTTCCGGTACGCCGATGCCCAGATTGACAGCCGTACCCTTTTTTAGTTCCATTGCACACCGTCTGGCAATGACTTTTTTGGCATGTAACGGCATGGCGGCTACCTGGCTGACCGGAATTTTTACTTCTCCGGTAAAAGAAGGGTTATAAGGATTTTTTACATGCATTTGATGATCTTCTTTTGGCGCCTGTACGATATAATCGACCAGAATGCCAGGGACGGTTACTTTTCGCGGGTCCAGAGTGCCTTTTTGAGCAATGTGTTCCACCTGCGCGATAACGATGCCTCCGGCATTTTTCGCGGCTGCCGCCAGGTGCATGGTTTCGAGCAGGACGCCTTCTTTTTCTACGGTAAGATTGCCTGCTTCGTCTGCGGTTGTGCCGCGGATCAGGGCTGCCTGCAGGGACGGAGCCTGGTAATACAGGTGTTCTTCGCCGCCGACGTTTACGACTTCCACAAGGTCTTCGCTTGCCAGAGCGTTCATTTTGCCGCCCTCCACCCTTGGATCTGCGAATGTGTCAAGCCCGACATGGGTTAAAATGCCTTTCTTTCCGCCAGCCATTTCGCGGAACATATGAACGATGACGCCTTGCGGAAAATTATAAGCGCATATTTTATTTTCGCGGATCATGCCGCTTAGTTTTTTTGCCAGTCCGACATGCCCGGCAATGATTTTATGTACCATTCCTTCCTGTGCGAAATGATCCAGACCGAAGTCACCGATACCGCCGTCGCCGCAGCCGGACGCAAATAAAAGCGTCAGGTTCTGCGGATGCTGTTCGGTTTGATAACGTGTACCAAGTGCTTTTGCCAGTGTTTCCGGGAATCCGAATCCGAAAGCGAACCCGTTGATGCCAACAACATCGTTGTCTTTGATTTTTTGTGCAGCTTCTTTGCTGCTGATTATTTTTGCCATGCGTGTACTCCTTTCTGTCTTACGCGGCCAGCGGGTTAAGATGCCGGCGGAATCACGGTTGCAACGCCGCTGATTACGGTTTCGCCCTGTTCATTGGTGCATGTCGTCTGTATTTTTGCGATGTCAAACTTCGACTTTGGCAGGATTTCCAGCACTTTTAGCTCTACCGTAAGCACATCGCCGATTTTCACCGGGCGCTGAAATTTAAGTTCCTGCTCCAGATAGGTAGTGCCAAGCCCTGGCAGATGCATGGCAAGCCCGCCGGATATAATGCCTGCGCCGATCATTCCGTGGGCAATGCGTTCTTTGAACATGGTGGTTTTTGCAAACGCGTCGTCTAAATGCAGCGGGTTTTTATCCCCGGTTACTTCCGCGAATTTATGTACGTCTTCATCGGATACCTGTTTTTGGAAGGTGCATACCTGTCCTGCTTCTAATTTTTTCCCCATAGTGCCTCCTATTCATGTAAATACCTGAGCGGTTCCTGTATGATCTGCGCATGGCCATGCTGATGGGACAACATATTGAAGTAGAACCTTACAGTAATTTGTGATTTTTTTTGTCCCTTTTTAGCAATATATCACAATTCTGTCAGATCTGTATAATGGTTAATTTTCATCGGTATATGAAAATTAACCATAACTTTTCCATGCCTGGTTATGATAAGATAAGAAATATGATAAGAAAAGGAATTTTCCAGCAGTATCAGAAAGGAAGGTTAGGCGATGAATCTGAAATATCTGTCTTATTTTATCCGGGTAGCGGAATATGAAAATTTTACAAAGGCTTCCAACGCGTTGTTTTTGTGCCAGTCTACGCTGAGCAAATCTGTGATGGCGCTGGAAAAAGAAATCGGCACCAGCCTGATTGACCGTTCCTGTAATGAATTTAAGCTGACGACACACGGAAAGCTGCTGTATCAGGAAGGAAAATATTTGCTGGATATGATACAAAAGCAGGAAGAACGCATCAATCACCAGATCAAAGGCAGGCAGGAGCAGCTCCGCATCGGCATACCTCCGGTGATTCTGACAGCTTATTTTCCGTCTGTTATTTATGAATATCAAAAACAAAATCCGGAAAAGAACATTTGTGTGATTGAGGCTGGTGCGAATACGATTAAGGAACGGGTAGATCACGGTTCGGTTGACCTTGGCGTAATTATTTTTCCGTTCGCTTATCCGGACTACCATGTGTTTCCGCTGGTATCTTCTTTAAATGTGCTGCTCGTCCATAAGTCACACCGTTTGTCAGACAAAAAAACCGTGCGTTTTAAAGAACTGATTTATGAAGATTTTATGATTTTGGACCATACGTATATGCTTCATGACAGAATTCTGTCCAACTGCCGGAATGCGGGATTTGAACCACGCATTACCTGTCAGAGTTCCCAATGGGATTTTCTGGCTGAAATGGTGGCGTTAAATCAGGGAATTACGATTCTTCCTCTGCCGATCGCCATGCGCTTTCACTCGGACAGTATCAGGCATATCCGCTTGACAGAGCCGGAATTTCCGTGGGAAATCGCGATGATTGTGTCCAAACAGAAATATATCTCAAAGCTGATGGAATCTTTTATTCAATTTGCGTGCGAGCATGTGTCATGAATCGGATTTTATAAGGAGAGACGTGTGGGCGTTGGAAGATGTGGATGAGGTTTGATCAAACAGAAGGCTGACCAGATCATAAAAAACCCCTGCCAGGCGCGGGGGTTTTTGTTTATTTCAGCAGATGGTCAATCAGCAGCATATAGATATCGTCAATCTGTTTTTTCCAGTTCGCGCAGATTACTTCTGCCTGTTCTTTGTTCCGTACATTCAATGTCAAATCCAGCTGGGGAATGCCTTTTTCACGCAGCTGGCAGTGTACGGCGTATTTTTTTTCCGGTGTAATGTAATAATCCGCGACAGCAGCCGTGGAGGCTGCGATGGGAAGCTGATTTTCTGCGATGTACTGTTTGATATCGGCCTGGATTTCCGAGTTGATTTTATTTTCAAAAAACGACAGGGATTCCTGCCCGGCTGGCGTAATCGTGTACTGGATATTATCGTGAGATGCTTCCTGCTGGATAAATTGTGCCTCGTCCAGTTCGTGCAGGGCTTCCTGAAGCGTAAAGTAAGTGGTGTATTCTTTTCCAAGAAAAAAGTCGGAAAGCAGTGTGTTGGTCAGAGGCGCTTCGGAGTGTTCCAGCATGGATAAGATCATTAGTTTATATAGAGTAATTGGTTCTGCCATGGATCTAACCTCCTGAGAGTTTATTCAGGTATGTGCCTGTTTGAAGATTATAACATAAATGGGAGGAAATGCAAATAGGGGATTTGGGGTGCAGCGAAAGGTGTACGCTTGCCATGTATAAAAAACGCCTGCATCGGGAAGAACTGGAATATATGAATGGGAAAGCGGGGATGCAATGATGCTGTTCAACTCTTTTCATTTTTTAGTGTTCTTTCCGGTTGTAACGCTGATTTATTTTATCATTCCAAGAAAGATCCGGTATTTATGGCTGCTGGGCGCGAGTTATTATTTTTATATGAGCTGGAATGCAGCGTATGCCCTGCTGATGGCATGTTCCACAATTGTGACCTGGTTCAGCGGTTATTTACTGGGGAAGCGCCAGGACACAGAAGATAGCGGCATACCGGTGCGTAAGCTGATTGTGGCGGTCAGCTTTGTTGTAAATTTGGGTATTCTGGGGTTTTTTAAATATTTTGACTTTGCACTTGGAAATATAAATGCAGTTTTGGGAAGGCTTGGATGGGAGTCATTAGAAAAGCCGTTTGCAATTGTGCTGCCGGTAGGGATTTCCTTTTATACGTTTCAGGCGCTTAGTTATACGGTGGATGTCTATCGGAATGATCTGAAACCGGAAGCGAATCTTTTGAAATACGCGCTGTTTGTTTCTTTTTTTCCGCAGCTGGTGGCAGGGCCGATTGAACGGTCGAAAAATCTGCTGGCACAGATTCAGCGGATGGATCAGGCCCGTTTCAGGCAGCTGTTTGATTATGGCAGGATTGCGGGCGGGCTGCAGCTGATGTTGTGGGGCTATTTTCAAAAGATGGTGATTGCGGACCGGATCGCGGTTTTGGTCAATACGGTATTTGATGCGTGGTATTTTTATGGGAGTGTGGAACTGGCGCTGGCGGCAGCCGCTTTTTCCATCCAGATCTATTGTGATTTTGCCAGTTATTCCACGATTGCGATCGGGGCTGCGAAAGTGCTTGGATTTACGCTGATGGAAAATTTTGATACGCCTTATTTTGCATGCAGTATCCGTGATTTTTGGAGACGGTGGCATATTTCGTTAAGTACCTGGTTGAAAGATTATCTGTATATTCCGCTGGGTGGGAATCGGTGCGGGAGACTGCGCAGCCAGATTAATTTGATGATTACGTTTTTGGTCAGCGGGCTTTGGCATGGAGCGAGCTGGCATTTTGTTGTCTGGGGCGGGCTGCATGGCGTGTATCAGATTGCCGGATCACAAACGCGGGCGCTGCGGAAGCGGCTGTATGAAAAGTCGCATACAAAGACGGATTCGTTCAGCTTTCGCTTTGGACAGTCGGCGGTGACATTTGTGCTGGCGGCGTTTGCCTGGATTTTTTTTCGTGCGGAGTCTTTGACGCAGGCGTGCGGTTATATCAAAAGAATGCTGACCAAGCCTAATATCTGGGCGCTTTCAGACGGGACGATTAATAAGCTTGGACTGGATCATACGGAAATGCATATTTTTTTCTGGTCGGCGCTGCTTCTTTTGGCTGTCAGCATTGTCAAATACAAGAGACAGGAAACGATCGATATGTTTTTGGAAAAACAGTGTGCATGGTTTCGCTGGCTGACGGTTGCAGGGTTATTTGCTGTGATTTTTTTGTTCGGCATTTACGGGCCTGGTTATGATGCGGGTCAGTTTATTTATTTTCAGTTTTAGGATGTACGTGACAGTTTTTAATCGGGAAAATCAGGAGTCCGGTATGATGAAAAAAATAAAAAAAGTGAAAAAACTTTCAGGCTGCGTGTTTCTGTTTGGGATTTTATTTGTGGTGATGTTTGCATTAAATAAAATGACGCTGAACCGGACCAGCCAGGGATGTATTCAGCTGCATGATTTTTACAATCTGGAAGATCATACGGTAGATGCTTTGTTTATCGGCAGCAGCCATGTCTATTACAGTGTCAATACGTGTATGCTGTATGATGATTACGGGATCGCGGGTTATCTGCTGGCGTCGCCGGGGCAGCCTGTGTGGATCAGTTATTATTTTCTGGAAGAGGCGTTAAAGACGCAGTCGCCAAAGCTGGTCGTATTTGACGTCTGCACGCTGTATCAGAAAGCGGCTGACGTCGGCGCGTCGAGCTGGCCGAGCCTGATCAGCATGAAGCCTTCGGTCACGAAATGGAATGCCATCCGGGCGGTAAACCGCGAGGGAAAACAGCTGGACGCTGTCGGGGCGTTTTTTTCGTTTCCCTATTATCATACGCGTTATGACGAACTGACCAGGCAGGATTTTTATAATACGAAACGGGTGCGGTACAATGGTACAAGCCGGATTTTACAAAGATATCCCCAGAAGAACTTAAGGAATGGGAACAGGT
>VSNY01000182.1 GCA_009774535.1 Lachnospiraceae bacterium | reverse complement strand
AAAAACAGATACATGCAGGTTCCTTCTTTCTATAATAAGTAATATGTTGTTTTATTATATGCGAATAGACATAAAACTACAAGCGGCCGGGCGGCTGTTTATCAGTATTGAGGAGGCATATTTTTCAGAGGGCAAAGGAGGACACGAGAATGGGATCATTAAGGGAAGATGCTGAAAAGATTATCGCACAGGCGATACAGAGCGTTTTGCCGGATCAGGCGGTGGAACAGGCATTACAAAAGGCACTGCAAAAGAAAGAATTTTGCAAAGGAAACATCTATGTCGTAGCGGCTGGCAAGGCGGCCTGGCAAATGGCAAATGGCCAATGCAGCCTGCGGGCTGTTGGGTGATCACATGAAGCAGGGTGTAGTGATTACCAAATATCACCATGTAAAGGGAGACATTCCCGGCGTAACCTGCTACGAAGGGGGACATCCGGTGCCGGATGAAAATTCCTTTACAGGCACACAGGCAGCGTTAGAGCTTGTTGACGGACTGATCAAAACAGGAGCGACAGGGACGAATGTAAATGATGTGGCCGTACTGCTGATTTCCCAGTGTGTGTCTTAAAAATGCTTTCTGCCAGATGTAAAGTGGGGTGATCACAGCTGCTTTAAGTATTTTCTATATTTTTCCGAAATCTGCACCTCCACATAAGACTGCGCATATTCCCTTGCAGACAGCTCAGTAATAAAATTAGTCGGAAAATTTTTGGAGATTCCATGCTGGCGCGCCAGATCAGCGGCTTTATTATAAGCAATCGCGGCTTCGTGCAGCGTAGCATAAGAACCAATCCGGTAATCTCCGCGGATATGAATGTATGTATCATAAGAAATAATACCATTTTTATTTGTCTGCCTGACGCCGTGAAAGGGATTGATATTAATAACATTTTCATAACGCAGATCATAAGGGTCCTGGTTAGCAAAGGCGTAGTCTTTTCCGGCTACGGCAAAATTCCGGATACCATAGCGCGAAAGAATGGTTACCTGCATGCCATAATCATTGACATATAAATGGCCGCCCCGTTTCAGCAGTTTATGACCGGAGAAATAGAACAAGTCATCAATGTCAAACTTATAAATTTCTTCCGGCGTCAGGTAATAATTAAAATAGGAACGGTACATATAGATTGGATTTTTAATATAAATCCGGTTATCCCGGAAATTTAACAGTGTAACGATTTTTTCATGACTCAGAAGATAGTCGGTAAACGGGACGTTATGAATGGTAACCACCGTATTTTGCAGCATCTGATCGGCTTCCAGATAAGCCTGGTGCGCATCCTGTTCGGTCTGGAAGCTTCCGAGACTGATATGTTTGCTCCGATAGGTAATATTGGACCGGTAATAGATCCCGCCGTCTTTTTTGGTGGATTTAAAAACTCCTGTTAACATAACATCTCCTTATGTAAACCTTTGAAACATTTTCTTTTGCAGATCAACAGCCAAAAGCTTTTCTTAATTATAATATTTATATCCATACTTGTCAAAACCAGAATTTTGGTATAAGATTTCTATAACCGACAAAATAAAATGATCATTGTTTGTCAATAATTTTGCCGCGCATAGCAATCACTAAAAATGAAAGAGGATAAAATTATGAATTTAATGTATGCGAGTACAAGAGATGCCAATGTAAAAGTAACCGCCTCCCAGGCTATTTTAAAAGGCTTATCCGATGACGGCGTGCTGTTTGTTCCGCTGCAGATTCCGGCGCTGGACAGCAGTCTGAAAGAACTGTCACAGATGACCTATCAGGAAACGGCCTATGCAGTTATGAAGCTGTTTTTCACCGACTTTACAGAGCAGGAGCTAAAAGACTGCATACAGGCTGCTTATGACAGCAAATTCGATACGCCGGAAATTGCCCCGCTGGCAGAGGCAGACGGCGCTTATTATCTGGAATTATTCCATGGCCCTACGATTGCGTTTAAAGACATGGCGTTATCCATTCTGCCGCATCTTATGATCACTTCCGCAAGGAAAAATGAAGTCCGCAACGAGATCGTGATTCTGACTGCGACATCCGGCGATACCGGAAAAGCAGCGCTGGCCGGGTTTGCAGACGTGAAAGGAACGAAAATTATTGTATTTTATCCGAAAAACGGCGTCAGCCCGATCCAGGAAAAGCAGATGGTAACACAAAAAGGCGCGAATACACATGTCGTAGGCATTCACGGAAATTTTGACCAGGCGCAGACCGGAGTGAAGCAGATGTTCGCGGATAAGGCGCTGGAACAGGAGCTGGCGGCATGCGGTTATCAGTTTTCTTCTGCAAATTCGATTAATATTGGCCGTTTAGTGCCGCAGATCGTCTATTATGTCTATGCATATGCAAGATTACTTGCAAAAGGAGACATTCAGGATGGAGAAAACATCAATGTGGTGGTTCCAACCGGCAATTTTGGGAATATTCTGGCAGCTTATTATGCAAAACAAATGGGACTGCCAATTGCAAAGCTGATCTGTGCTTCCAATGAAAATAAGGTGCTGTACGACTTTTTTCAAACAGGCGCCTATAATAAAAACCGTACGTTTATGCTGACTTCCTCGCCGTCTATGGACATCCTGATCTCCAGCAACCTGGAACGCCTGATTTATCGTATTGCAGGGAATGATTCCAAGCAGAACGCGGCGTTTATGAAACAGCTGACGGAAGACGGCATTTATGAAATATCCGACGCCATGCGGGAAGAATTAAAAGATTTTTATGGAAATTACGCAAGCGAAGAAGAGACTGCGCAGACGATCAAAGAGCTGTATGAAAAAACAGGATATGTCCTGGATACCCATACCGCAGTTGCGGCAAGCGTTTTTCAAAAATACCGCGCCGCTGCGAACGACCAGACCAAAACAGTGATCGCATCGACTGCAAGTCCGTTTAAGTTTACAAGGAGCGTGATGCACGCAGTTGATCCGTCCTATGATGGCCGCGGCGATTTTGAACTGGCGGACGCGCTTGAACAGCTTGCAAACGTAAAAATGCCGCAGGCAATCGAAGAAATCCGTACGGCAGAAATATTGCATCATACAGAGTGCGAAGTGGCAGAAATGTCAGATATCGTGAAAAAGTTTTTAGGCGTATCCGGACATTTAGAATAATTTCAGAATCTTTGACCAGAAATTAAAGTTTAGAGCAGCCGGATTCGCGTCAGTGCAAAATAAAATTTCAACGGTTCCCATCGGTTAGAAATTATAACGTGGCAATGGCGCGAATCCGGCTGTAATCAAATTTAACTTCTGGCCAATTCCCTATTGGGAAATCTGTTGAAATAAGATTTCGTAAACACACGCATTCATTGAACTATATAGCAACTGTTTACAGTCCTTTTCATTCTGACAAAGGATGGACTGCATACGTGCGGTTTGGGTAAAAGTATTCCAAGGTACACCGTTTTCAGCATCTACCATTCCTTTATGAATATAATATTTTTTCCATGCATTCTGATAAGCTTCAGATTCATTTTTTGGTATGAATGCTGCAATACAATCAGAACCCCAGACTTTGATCTGTTCCGAATCTTTATATTCTTTTGGTTTTGGAGAAAAATGAAAACTGCCGTTCTCTTCATACGAAGTAAGAGCGGGAAGCGGTTTTCCATATATTTTTTTCATTTCCGTAAAAACGTGATCCATATCCGTATGTTTCGGATACATGACAAGGATTCCCAGAAATTTATGATGCGCAAGCAGATCTAAAAAACCTTCCTTGCCGTCATTTTCCTGTTCATCAAGCAGATTGTAATACGCCTCATTCCGTTCCGGCCATTCTTCAGCAAATTTCGTAAAATCATAAAAAGAAAATCCGACATACTTCGTCTTTGCGCCAAACAATTCATAGCCTTCAAGCCGCAACGTGGAACTCCTACCATCTACGATGATCGAAGCAGCGCTGACGTCCTCCTTTTTCATATTTAAGGCGTTCAGAACTTCTCTCATATTCATCTTCCAGGAAGTTCCTGGAAATTCCAGATTTTGATATAATTTCTTTTCACTGCAGGAACATAAAAAGAGAGAGCAGAGCAGAAGAATTAGAATCGTCCATTTTTTCATAATCATCGCCTCCTTTTCAATCGTATTTTTATAACAAGACAATAAAAAGTTTTGGAAGATTGAAAACAGGTAACAGTTCAGATACCCCACTGAACTGTTACGAAAACAATACTTTTTATCAGACTATCATACTTTTGCATGTATGTAAACAATTATTTTTGGAATTTAATTCTGGGCAATGTTCCATTCATACAGATTGCAGATCAATAACAAATCCTCCGCCTGAAATCAAATATTGCTGTTTTGGCAAAATAAAAAATTCCTGATAATCTGATCGGTCAGGAATTTTTTATATATGTAAAGACTATTCAATTTTAAATCTTTGCTGCTGAAAATAACAGCAATGCCAGCCGGATTTTCCGCTTTCTTAAATGGAAAACAGAAAATTAATTGTCCCAAACGGATACAGCACCGGAAATAGGAAAGAAACGGCATCCGGGTTTAAATCCACCAGGTTTTCATCATGTATAATCGGAGGTGACAGCTGCATTTCCACGGAGTAGTTATTTGACATATTAACGGTAAACAGGCCGTTGTGCAGATTTAAAAAGTCTTCCAAAGACGCCTGCACATATTCATCAAATTCATCAAACGAATCCATGGCATAACGGGACGCAAACTCAATCGCCATATCGCAGCTCATATCCACGCCGGTAATAATCGTATATGGTCCGTTGATTTGCTGTGAAATTCCAAACTGCGTCGCGAATTCCTCACAGCGGATCGGCGTCATCGGGGTAAAATCAGCGCCAATAAAACGGATCAGGTTATTAAACAGCAGCGTCAGATACGACTCATATACTTCGCTGTGTTCCAGATCGCCCAGTTTAAAGTAATGGCGGATCAGCTTTGTAACCTGTTCTTTCTGATCGACCTGCACGTCCAGGTCATAGATTTCATGTTCTGACTCATAATCAATAATCAGGTTCTCCAGATCTGCATTGGAAATAATGCCCTGCTCAATCAGGACCTGCCCCAGCAGCAGGTATTCCGGACTCTGCTCGGACAACAGACGGTTTACCTGGTCTTCTGTGAGATAATTTTTCTCAATCGCAAGTTCACCGAACTGTTTATCTTCGTGTGTCTGTGCGACTACAACAGCATCGATTTCATTTGCTGTCATCAGATTATGATACATTGCCAGCGTTCCCAGCTTAATATGGCTGGTCCCTTCCATATTAATGGCTGCGATCAATTGTTCTGGCGTTACAATGTTGCGCTGCAAAAGAAAATTGCCAAAAAATTGTGTATACATAGTAAATTTCTCCCTTACATTAATGATCAAAACGTGATTCAATGATCCTTTGGATATTTTGCTTCGAGAAAGGCTTTTGGATAAAATCCCTTGCACCAGCTTCAATCGCGCTTTTCAGCTGCTCTTTGGTTCCGATCGAAGAAGCGATAATAATGACTGCAGACGGATGCATCTGCATAATCTCGCGTGTTGCCATAACGCCGTCCTTGACTGGCATAACGATATCCAGGAATACAATATCAGCTGGTTCTGCATTATATTTTTCAATTGCCTCTTGTCCATTAACAGCTTCTATATAATGTTTTGCGCCAAGCTCAGATAATATATCCTTTAATTGTTTCCGTGCCAGAATTGAATCATCCCCGATTAAAATTTTCGATTCCGATAATAACATAATGCTACACTCCTTTTTCTAACCTTATATTTAAATTTTACAAGATAAATACAAATTATGCAATGGAAAAATGGAAGAAATCATAAAAAACCCGCTAAAATTGTTGCGAAGACATCTGAAAATCCTTATAATAGCAAAAAGAACCCCAAAAACAATACGTATTTTATGATTTGAGAAAGGAAAATGATCTATGTCGTCGTATAAAATCGTACTGGTGTTCGATATTATTCTGCTGATCTTTGGATTGTACGCATGCGCCGCAGCTATGCGTATGAAAAAAACAGGAGTCCCTTCTGAGATCCTTATTCCCAAAGAAGAGCAGCGCTGCCTGAAAGACGCGCCTCAGTTTTGCGGGAAGATGTATCTGCCTACGGTTCTGTTTGGATGTTTGAGCTGTGTTTATGGGGCGTTTGACTTTATAAACAGGCAGGCGCTGAAAGTGCCTTTTGTGGAGTATGTGGGAATGGTTTGTTTTTTGGGCGGGTGTTATTGGTATGTGCGGAAGCTGCTGGCGGTGAAGGGGGAGCATCTTTAAATTTTTTTAGTCTTTCCGGATGGGTGATGTATGGCCAAGGGGAGTTGGGCTCCCGGACGGCTCAGGAATTGCTCCGGCAGGGCAGGGGCAATTCCTGAGCCTGGCTGTGGCTGGCTTTTGTTGTTTGAGCTGGGTGGGGTGCTATGGTTATTCTTGCTATGCTGAAAATATGATAAAGTAATGTAATGAACGCAAATATTCAGCGTATTTTGACATGTTTTTATATGGCTAATGTATAACAATTAAACTGTAATCTAAACTGTTGCCTTTTTGCATTTATATTAGATTCATATGATTATTGGCTGTAAGTTAACTGTTGCATTTGGTTAATGTTATTAAATAAATATTATAGAGTTCCTTACAAATTGGTTAATGTTAAATATGGCATACGGCCAATACTACAATGCTGCCATTGTAAAGCCTGCCGTAACCAGCCGCTGTACGCAGGGGTCTGTGGGGTTCAAAGGCGCTGCGGGTGCGGGACAGGCTCTGAAAGGACATTTGAGGGGCGCTTTTAGCGGAGGTGAAATCCAGCGCTTACGGAGACTTAGGCGGCACACACGCCGAGTGTCTTAGTCGCAGTTAGCGATTAGTTCACCGCAGCGTTGCCCCAGTCCGCTCAGAGCCTGTCCCGCACCCGCAGCGCCTTTGAACCCCACAGACCCCTGCGTACAGCGGCGTCCGCATAGCCAAGCCCCCTTCGGTTTACACTAAAATCCCCGCATAGCCAAGTCCTCTTCGGTTTACACTAAATTACAGCTCCCGCTCCCTCTCCGGCATCGCCACATAATCCCGTCTGCTGGAAACGCTCATATAAGCAGGACGCATAATCCGCCCATTATAAGAAATCTCCTCCAGCCTGTGCGCACTCCATCCCGCAATACGCGCAATCGCAAAAATCGGCGTGTACAGTTCCAGCGGAAGCCCAAGCATCCGGTATACAAAACCACTGTAAAAGTCCACATTCGGGCTGACACCTTTATAAATCTTACGCTCATCCGCAATTACCTGCGGCGCAAGCCGTTCTACCATGGAATACAGCGCAAATTCTTCTGTAAATCCCTTTTCAATGGACAGCCGTTCCACATAAGAGCGGAAAATTCTGGCACGCGGGTCGGAAAGCGAATATACGGCGTGTCCCATACCATAAATAAGGCCCGCATGATCAAAAGCTTCTTTGTGGAGAACCGCTTTTAAGTAAGCACGCACTTCATCTTCATCAGTCCAATCATGCAGCGTAGACTTTAAATCCTCAAACATCTGCACAACCTTGATGTTGGCGCCGCCGTGTTTTGGCCCTTTCAGGGAACCGATCGAAGCAGCGATTACCGAATACGTATCCGTACCGGAAGAAGATACCAGATGTGTCGTAAAAGTAGAATTGTTGCCGCCGCCGTGTTCCATATGCAGGATCAGCGCGACGTCTAATAATTTTGCCTCCAGCGGCGTATAAGCGCTGTCCGGACGCAGGATATGCAGGATGGTTTCTGCCGTGGACAGTTCCGCTA
>VSNY01000181.1 GCA_009774535.1 Lachnospiraceae bacterium | reverse complement strand
GATACAGACTGTACCATGAACCGTATATGCCATTATATAGAAGAAAATATTGGAAATGTTGACATGGACATTAATATGGAAGACGGGTTCCATTGGGAAAACCTGCTTCCATATATTCCGGATATAACAAGCCACAGGTATAAAAGAATCAGGGATAAACTGGAAGAGATGCAGGAATGGCTTTATGAAATTAACAATGACAGGTACAAGGATACAGATGATTCAGACGAAGCGGCAAAAGAAAATAACAGAAATTATGATGCTTTATACGAACTTGCAAAGTCAGAATTTCTTGCTATAGTGCCTAATGGATCGGAACTGCTGGACATGCTTCTTGTAATATTTTATTCAGATAAGAAATTTATGAAGGAACACAGTGACAAGTCTATCTTATGGGGATGTTTTGGGGATGAACTTGTGGAACGCGCAAGGAGCGGTTTTTCACATGAGGGCGATACAGAAATGGATCAGATACGAAAACGGGGCGAGAAAGCGAGAAAGAGCCTGGAGGATGTACAAAAGTATAAAGAAAAGAATTACCAGATATGGGAATTTGAAAATGATAAGAATGCAGACAGGAAAGTAACTCTTTATAAAGAAGATATAAGCTGGATAAAGAAAATTGTTCCAGCAAAACAGGAACGTTGTACAGACTGCAGAAGGCTTCTTTTGGTATTGCTCTATATATGTCGTAAATGTGATTCAGATACGATTCCAGTTTTATATAATAAAAACAACCGTATTACAAAGTCTGCATTATGTAAAATGGCAGATACTGATGCAAGGAATTTTAATGAAGTTATCAGGATATTACAGGAACTGGGGATTCTGGATGCGGGCATGGATAAATACCATCATTTATCATTGAAAATGAATGATATAAATACGGATGGAAAAGAAATACTGGCAGAAGATATTTCATACAGGAAGCTGAAAAGCATTGCAAAAGATAAAATAAGAGAAAAAGTTTCCGGTTCCGTCAAAAATAATTGTGCATAAATGCTAAAAAACACTGAAAAATCAAGGGATTTTAAATCAATTCATGTGGAATATGCATAAATCATACAAGGAAAGGGAAGTAGTGAAAATTCATAAATTCATATGAATGGAGGTGCCGGATGCAGGATGAATTAAGAAAAGAAGCGGCTGCATATCTGGAAAAATACCATTTAAAGAAGAGCGCATTGTCTTCATACCTGGGGATATCACCGCAGTATCTGTCGGACTGGCTTTATAAGCGTGTTGACTATAATAATGAAAAAGTCCTTATGATCAGGAAATTTCTGAATAGAAAATTTTATTAAAGTAATAACATCATTTATGTGGTGTTTATTATAAAAATATTCAAAACATTTAAAACAGTGTTGAATATCGTACTATCAGCATCAGCGGCAGTCTGCCATTGAGGAAAAGGGCAGATGTACAAAACTGTTGGTGTACAAAAGATGTCTGATGGAGTAGAAAAACCAGAATCACAGGCTGGCATAGGTGTCACAGCTTATGCCAGCATTCCCTCCGCATAACAGCGGGGATACATGTATCAAACTCCACTATGGTACATGCAAATAGTATCGAAGCATTTCAAAACATTTAAAAATCCTGTGCATCCTGACGATACATGGGTCATCCGGCAGCATTCTCCACAAGTGCTGCCGGATGTAGTACCGAAGTACATGATATTTATACATAAAAATAAAGTTATCAATATAAAAGAAAGAGGGGGAATAAGTTTGACACAGGAAGAACTTAGGGCGGCACTTTTGAAAAGATTAGAACGTGAAAAACAGTGCTGGATCAGTAAAGCAACTGGAATTAATAAAGATGTGCTGTCCCGATTTAAGAGGGGGAAAATTGACTTGTACGACTATCTTTTTGTGAAGTTGGAAGCATATTTAAAACGCAGCGAATCATAATGACTATTAAAATAATAAAAAGAAAAATTAAAAGTAACTATCGGAAAATCAGAGATTTTAATTGTATTCAGAAAATCAAATAACATCTAAAATAATCCAAAAAAGTAATGAAAAATGAAGATTTTTGATCAAAAAACAGCTATTTTTACGTTTTTTTTGTTAAAAATGGCTAAAAATACAACAAAATATCAAATATGTCAATAACTATACCATAGTTTTTAATGATTGTAAACAGGAAATTCAAGAAATTGAAAACTGCGGTATGGTTATTGACAGGAAAGGTAAAGGAATACATATGGCAGAAAATAATTTCTGGGTGAATCTTGTTGCGTCCCTGAAAAAAGGGCAGAGTAAAAAACAGATTCAAACAGACGCTAAAAATCTTGGTGAAATCAAAGTTCCCCTTGTTGGCGCGCTTGATAAAGCAAAAACAAGGGCGCAGTTGAAAAAGGATTTGGCTTCATTAAATGGTACAGTAAAATTAACAGGGAAATTTGATCAAAAAGGGCTGGACGCTTCAGTACAGCAGTCAGCACAGAAAGCTCAGAAAAAAGTAAAAGCAAAGCCTGTTGAAATTGATTTTCATGTCAGAAAAGACAAACTGATTAATGACATTAAGATTCTGGCACAGCAGAACAGCAAAATGTTTAAAGATGCTGGGATGGCGCAAAAATACAACCAACTTTTTGACAATGCAAAATTGGCTGTATCCAATAAACAACTCCAATCATTAAAGCTGCAGCTTTCAGCAATGCGTTCAGAGATCAGGGCAGCAAATTTAAGCGGACTGACACTGGGGGATACTTTTAAAAGGACATTTACACGCGCTACAGAGTTATTTGCTGGTACTGGCGGGGTAATGCTGGCAACACAGCAGTTGCGGAAAGCATGGACAGAAGCACTGAATCTGGATAAGGCATATACGGATTTAATTAAAGTGCAGGATCAGTTATCCAGGAGTGACTATCCGGATTATCTGGACAGATGCAATAAGAAGGCACAGGAGCTGGCAGCAGCGCAGAAAGGGCTGATCGAAGGTGCTGCTGAGTTTTCAAAATCCGGCTATAATTTATCCACAAGCAATAAACTTACAGAGAAATCAACGGTTCTTGCAAATGTAGGGGATATGGGTGCGGCGGATTCTGCAAAAGCCATTATATCGGGCGTACAGGCGTATGATATGGTGGATGGATTTACGGATGTTGTGGATAAAGCAGGAGCATTAATTGATAAATATAATGAAATCGGCAATACGGCAAGCATTACAACTGCTGAAATCGCTCAAGGTGTACAGTCTGTTGGTTCTGTTTTTGCTGATGCGAATACAAGCGTTGATGAATTTATTGCACTGCTTGCAGCGGGAAACAGACAATTTCAGGATGCAGATTCACTTGCATTAGGACTTCGTACTGCTGCACTCCGTATACGTGGATGTACAGCAGAATTACAGGAAATGGGCGAGGAAACAGAAGGGGTTTATACATCCGCTTCCAGTTTAGAGAAAAAGATCGAGGGGCTTACAAGTATCAATGGCAAAGGCGGGGTAAAAATACTGGAAGCAGATGGCGAGACATTCCGCAGCATCTTTGATATTTTTCTTGATATTTCTAAAGTATACAAGCAAATGTCAGATACAGACCAGAGTGCGCTCCTTGAATTGATAAGCGGCAAGCATAGGGCCTCGGCAATCAGTGCAACGCTTAACAATATGGCAGAAGCACAGGAAATCTACCAGAACAGTTTATCCGCAAGCGGGTCAGCGCAGCGGGAATATGATAAATATCTGGAATCCAGTGAAGCAGCATTAAACAGATTTAGGGCAAGCATGACAGAAACTTACCAGTCAGTGATTGACGGTAAAACAGTCACAGGGATTTTAAATGCTGGCAATGCGGTATTACAGTTTGCAAATAGTCTTGGTCTGGTGGAATCAACACTGAGAGGTTTTGTGTTGATTGGTGTTGCAAAAGGAATCACTACATTATCAGCGGCATTTAAAGCATCAGCAATCCAGGCAAGTAATTTTGGAACGGCTTTAAATTCTTTGAAAATTATGTCTTCAATGGCAAGTGAAACACATGAATATGCGACAGCTTTTAACAACCTGATAACGGTATCCGGAGGATTGTCAGAGGCACAGTTAAGACAAGTTTTATCAAATAAAGCGTTAAATGATACGCAACGGAAAGCCATATTAGCCGCAACTGGATTAAAGGAAGCACAGGTACAGGCGAAACTTGCAGAAATGGGACTCACACAGGCTACAAATGCGCAGACAGCGGCACAGGTGAGGGCAACAACCAGTACGTTCTCACTGAAAGCAGCTGTAACGGGCCTTGGTGCGAGTCTGAAAGCAGCTTTTATGGCTAACCCGATTGGAGTTATCATCATGGGTATTTCGACTGCAATTGGTATAGCCACTTCTACTATATCAAAACATAAACAGGCAGTAGAAGAAGCGCGTCAGAAATCAAAAGAGGCAGCTGAAACAGCAGGAACACTCAGCAGCGAGATATCTGAACTTGCAGGAAAATACCTAAGTCTGTCAGAAGCAGTAAAGACGGATAAATCAGCCAAAGATGAATTAATTTCTACACAGGAAGAAATTATTAAAAAGCTTGGACTTGAAGGAAAAAGTGTTGATGAACTGATTGAAAAATATGGTTCGTTGGATAATGCCATCAGACAGGCAAGTCTTGACCAGTTGGGTGAAGCAGAAAATGAGTTGATTGCAGGGGTACAGGCAGCAAAAGAAGAACTTCTGGAAGCTGGGAAAGGCAATTGGTTTGGCGGGGGAAATACAATTTCCGCAGTTGGAAATGATGCTGTAAAGGCATGGAAAGTACTTGAAGAAGCAGGAGTTATAGACAGCAATGAGCATACAAATATAGGTGGATCATGGAAATTAGAGGGCGATACCAAAACAGTAGAAGGCATACTTGAAAATTACCAAAAGCTCCAGGATGCAATGGATGCGCTAAAGGAATCCGGGCAGTTTACAAATGAAGAATTGTCTGAAAATCCGGTATGGGAAGGGATCTATGAACTGTCCAATAAGTTGAAAGGAGCTGTCGAAGGCTATAATACATCCATATATGACCTGAATGCCAATCTTGCGGAACAGGCAATGTTAAAATCCCTGCAGGGGAAGGAATTGCCAGATACAGAGGAAGAATTTGAATCGTACAGGAAAGGGCTGGTTGATTCTGCGGTTGCGGGAAAGGAATTTATAGGCAGCCAGGAAGATATAGAAAATGCAGTTAATGAATGCCTGGCTTCAATTCCTCAATTTTCAGGATATTTTACTGATCCAATCAGGGAAGAACTTGAAAAAGCAAATGCATTATTAGATGGTGAGAATCTAACTAAAAAAATCACCACAATTTCAGGCATATTAGATAAATTCGGACAAACAGAAGCGATTGATGAATACAAAGATAAAATTTCGTCCTTACAGTCATATCTTGAGAAATTAGAAGATAGTAGCTTCTCCCCTATTGATAAAGAAACTCTTGCAACAGAATTTAATATTATAGGAGACACTGCAGAGGAATGTATTGAGAAAATCAATACAAAGATACAGAAAGAAAGATTCGATATTGTCAGTATCATTGATGATATCATTGCTAAAGGAACTGCTGATGGGAGTCTTGGAGAAGCTGAATTAGAGAAACTTAGAAGCTATAAAAATATACTGGAAGATATTGCGGATGTTAACCTGGATAAAAGTATCAATTTTGATCTCTCTGGCAATGCTTTAGCAGATGTTCAAAAATTATCAGACGGTCTTGACCAATTAGACAAAATCTACGCAGATATCCTAGACAAAGAGGACTTCGATTGGTCATCTATCCTTAATAATGAAGGATTCAAAGAAGCATTTAGTACTTATACGGACGAATATGATAATTTCATTAACACTGTGTCCAACTCTCCTAACGATATTAATGCATGCCAGGATGCGTTTAATAAATTAACAGCTGCATATATCAAAGGTTCCGGTGTACTCAGTGAAGTAACAGAAGCTACAAAAGCTGGAACCATTGCCATGTTAAAACAGATGGGTGTATCAAATGCAGCTGCGATTGTTGAACAGGCATTAATTGAAAATGAAAAGATGCTTGCGGCCCAGAAATATGCAACAGCACAGGGATGTGATGATCTCCGCAAAGCAACTTATGAGGAAATCAATGCACTTATTGCAGAAGGCAAAACAACTGAAGAAGTATTAAAATATCTTGCCAAACTTGCACTTGAAAAATGGGAATTAAATGAAAAGAAACTGGATACTAAGGCCGATTGTGATAACCTTCTGAAACTTGCGGTACAAGCCGGAGCCACTACAGAACAGATTAAAAACCTGAAAAATGCAATGGCTGACCTGAACACGTTTGATTACACAAACCCAGTAGGCAGCATGACAGGTTCCGCATTTGACAGGTTCTTTGAAAATGCCGCCGAAAAGATACCCGGATTTAAAAAAACCGGGATGTACAAGAACATTAAAAAGAATAAAAACAAGGACACAAAAGCCCGCAAATCTATTGAAGAGACTATAGAAGAACTCGGTGAAAATCTGCGTAAGCAGCTGGATATTCCAGAATTCAAAGTTGATTATACAGGCGGTACAACAACCAAAGATACCCGTGAACGTCTTGCGAAAGAGAAAGAAAAGGAAGAGAAAAAGAAAGAGGAAACTGCAGAAAATATTGATTTTATCGAAATCAAACTCAATAACCTGATTGACACAGCTTCTAAAGCAAAGGATAAGATCAGTGACCTTCTCTCTTTCGGTGAAAAGAAAAAGCAGACACAGAAAGCCATTGAAGCCACAACAAAGGCATTGGAAGCTGAATATAAGGCGATGAAGCAGTATGCTAAATTTGCTGAATCATTCTCTGCCGATGCTGCAAAAGAAACGGTTGAGACTGTTACAGAGGACGTGTCCAGTGCTGTAAGTGATGCTGTTTCTAATATTGCAAGCTCAACCGCAGGTGTTGTCAATGATGCAATGCAGTATGTTGACAAGCTTCCTTATGTATGGGGAGGAGAAAGCCTTGTTAATGGTGCGGACTGCTCCGGATTTGTCATGCAGCTTTATAAAAAATATGGCATTAATCTCCCTCACAATTCACAGGCACAGTTTAACTCTGGACTTGGCACAAAGGTATATAACCAGCAGGATTTACAGCCTGGCGATTTAGTGTTTTTTGGTTCTGGCGCAAATAACATCCATCATGTAGGCATATATGCAGGAGATGGTAAATTCATAGAAGAAAGAGGACGCAGATGGGGGACAAAACTTTCTCCTCTTGCGGGAAGAGACTATTATGCTGGACTGCGTTTTGGCAATATCAATAATACCCCATCCTCTTCTGCTCCATCGACTGGCTCTTATGACACATCATCCGCTACAACAACATACACAAAAGTTGTCCCAGGCATTGACAGCAAGACACTGGCCCATTACCAGAAACTTGTCCGCGAAGGTTCTTTTGACATTGAGACAATTACCAATGAAAAATTAAAGAATGCCATCAAATCGTATCAGGAATGGTACGAAAAGATGAAGTCATGCCGTGATAAGATTGACGAATTAAACAATGACCTGAAAGAACTGTATAAGACCATGGCCCAGATCCCGATCGAAAAACGGGATAAGAATGTTGATACACTGGATACAAGGCTGGATATCTTAAATTCCAAACGTGAAAACATTAGTGCCGTTATTGTCGATCCTAAGAAATACGCTTCTACAAAGAAAACACTGAAAGGTTCTAAAACAGACGTTAAGAACGGACTAAAGGGATTACGCACAAAGGCACAGATGAAATC
>VSNY01000180.1 GCA_009774535.1 Lachnospiraceae bacterium | reverse complement strand
CGGCGAACAAACCGATCTAACCGACACAGATAACCCCAGATCTCACCCCATGTAAATAAACCACCGTAACGACAGATCTGAGCGCAGTGAAAGAAACGACCGTAACGACAGATCTGACCGTAATGATAAAACTGACCGCAGTGACAAAGCCGATCGTAATAAAACCGACCGTAACGAACGCAATGACCGGGCAGACCGCAGTGACAGGCCAGACCGTGGCGAGCGCAGTGACCGTGGTGACAGAAACGGGCGCGGTGACAGAAACAGCGGACGCGGCGACCGGGCAGACCGCGGCGGACGCGCAGGCGGCCAGAAATCAGCAGGCGGTCAGCGTGGGAACGCAGGAAACGGCAGGCAGGATCGCAGCCAGAATGACAGAGGTGGTAGAAATGCGGGATCTGAGCAAAAAGGTGAGAAAAACCATTCGAATAATCGAGCGAATTCCGGTAATAATTATGGTGATAAAAACGGTGGCAGAGTCGGTCAGAATCGCCAGAAGGAATTTAAGGGCAGACCAGACCAGAATCTGAACCGTTTTCATAAAGATACGACAAAGGCAGCTCCGGATGAAATTTCCAAAGAAAGCCGCGACAGCAGAAACCGTGACAATAACCGCAAGAAAGGCGGCAATAACAAAGATTACGATAAATTAGGCGGCAAAAAACAGGAACGCTATGTAAATCTGGAAAAAACGAGCGGCCATAAAAAGAAAAACCAGACGCCAGTCCAGAATGTGCAAAAGGAAGAAGAAACCATTCGTTCCATCACGCTTCCGGAACATCTTACAATTCGTGAACTGGCGGATAAAATGAAAGTCCAGCCGTCTGTAATTGTGAAAAAACTGTTCTTAAAAGGTACGATGGTAACGGTCAATCAGGACATTGATTATGAGCGCGCTGAAGAGATCGCTTTGGAATTTAACTGCATCGCAGAACCAGAAGAAAAGATCGATGTGATTGCGGAACTATTAAAGGAAGAAGCTGAAGACGAAAGCAAGATGGTATCCCGTCCGCCAGTTGTCTGCGTTATGGGGCATGTAGACCACGGCAAGACTTCTCTGCTGGATGCGATCCGTCATACGAGAGTAACCGACAAAGAAGCAGGCGGCATTACCCAGGCAATCGGCGCATATATGGTTAAATGCAACGGCGCAAACATCACATTTTTAGATACGCCGGGACATGAAGCGTTTACGGCGATGCGTATGCGCGGCGCCAATTCTACGGATATCGCGATATTAGTTGTAGCAGCGGACGACGGTGTTATGCCTCAGACCGTAGAAGCGATCAACCATGCCAAAGCAGCTGGCATTGAAATTATTGTTGCTGTCAATAAGATCGATAAACCGAACGCTAATATCGAACGTGTCAAACAGGAACTGTCCGAGCATGAACTGATTCCGGAAGATTGGGGCGGCAGCACGATTTTCGTTCCAGTATCTGCTCATACAAAAGAGGGTATCGAACAGCTGCTGGAAATGATCCTTCTGACGGCAGAAGTGCTGGAGCTTAAGGCAAATCCAAAGCGGAATGCCCGCGGGGTTGTTATCGAAGCAAAATTAGACAAAGGCCGCGGCGCTGTAGCGACAGTTCTTGTGCAGAAAGGTACGTTAAAGATCGGCCAGCCGATTGCCTGCGGCAGCAGCTATGGCAAAGTCCGCGCCATGATCGACGACAAGGGACGCAATGTTAAAGACGCAAAGCCTTCCATGCCAGTCGAGATTCTGGGCCTGAGCAGCGTTCCGGATGCAGGCGAGACATTTGTAATCTGCGAATCAGAAAAAGAAGCCCGCAGCTTTGCGGAAACGTATATTTCAGAAAGCAAAGAAAAACTGCTGGAAGAAACAAGATCGCGCATGTCGCTGGATGACCTGTTTTCACAGATCCAGTCCGGCAATATCAAAGAACTGAATATTATTGTAAAAGCTGATGTACAAGGTTCAGTAGAAGCAGTAAAACAGAGCCTGCAGAAGCTGTCAAATGAAGAAGTGGTTGTAAAAATTATCCACGGAGGCGTCGGTTCCGTCAGTGAATCTGATGTCAGCCTGGCATCCGCATCCAACGCAATTATTATCGGCTTTAACGTGCGCCCGGACCCGGTAGCAAAAGCGACCGCAGAACGTGAAGGCGTAGATATCCGTCTGTACAAAGTTATTTACAGTGCGATTGAAGATGTATCTGCCGCGATGAAGGGCATGCTGGACCCGATTTTTGAAGAAAAAGTACTGGGTCACGCGGAAGTGCGCCAGATCTTTAAGGCATCCGGCATTGGAAATATCGCAGGATCTTATATTCTGGACGGTATTTTTGAGAGAGGCTGCAAGTGCCGTATTACCAGAGAAGGCAAGCAGATTTACGAAGGTGCGCTGGCATCCTTAAAGCGGTTTAAAGACGACGTCAAAGAGGTGAAGACCGGATTTGAATGCGGACTTGTCTTTGAAGGATTTAATGATATCGCGGAATTTGACCAGATTGAAGCATATAAGATGGTGGAAGTTCCTCGATAAAAATGCATAAGATCGCTGTATCTGCAGACAGACCAACCCTGTATGCGCTGCAGATACCAGCCGATTGCATGAAAATCATGAAGGTGTAGGGAATGAGAAAAAACAGTATTAAAAATACACGAATGAATGAGGAAGTGCTGCGGAAACTGAGTGAGATTATTCATGGAAACATCAAAGATCCGCGCATTCATCCGATGACGAGTGTTGTATCCGTAGAAGTTGCGCCGGATTTAAAGACTTGTAAGGCATATGTGAGTGTGCTGGGAGATGAACAGGCGCAAAAAGATACACTGGCAGGGCTGCGCAGTGCGGAAGGATATATCCGCTACACCCTTGCCAAAAATGCGAACCTGCGCCATACGCCGCAGATTACCTTTATTATGGACCAGTCAATCGCGTACGGTGTCAATATGTCACATCTGATTGACCAGGTCACTCGGAAAGATCAGATAGATCATAAAGATCAGATAAATCAGGTAAATCAGATAGATCAGGAAGTTGATGAAGATGATGCATAATCTGGAAGAACTGCTCACAGGAGTAAAGCGCGTAGCTGTTGCAGGCCACATAAAGCCGGATGGAGACTGTACCGGGTCCTGCCTGGCTACCTATAATTATATCAAAGAATACCATCCGGATATCCAGGCCGGGATTTATTTAGAACCTATTCCAAATATATTTAAATTTCTGTCGCGCGCGGACGAGATTATCAGTGATTTGACAAACTTCCCTGAGACGGACCTTCTGATTGTACAGGACTGCGGGGACGCGGGCAGGCTTGGAAAAGCTGCACAGCTGATTCAAAAAGCGAAGCGGGTAGCCTGTATTGATCACCATATCAGCAATACAGGCTTTGGAGATGACAGCTATATTTTTCCAAAGGCCAGTTCCACGTCGGAGCTGGTCTTTGACCTGATCGGTGCCGAACGCCTTACCCGGCAGATCGCGGAATGCATTTATGTAGGGCTGATCCACGACACGGGGCTGTTCCAGTACTCTTGTACTTCTCCGAAAACAATGCGCACAGCTGCGATTCTGATGGAAATGGGCATCGATTTTTCCGGCATAGCAGACCGGACGTATGTACAAAAGACGTATGAGCAGCACCAGATTCTGGCAAAAGCAATCGAAAAAAGTAAGCTTCATTTAGACGGGGCTTGTATCTCTTCGATAATTACACAGTCAGAAATGGAAGCCTGCCATGTCCTGCCGAAACATCTGGAAGGAATTGTTTCACAGCTGCGTTCTACAAAAGGTGTGGAAGCAGCGGTATTTTTTTATCCGAAAGACGAAGGCGGGTATAAGATCAGCTTCCGTTCCTCTTCAGATGCCATAAATGTAGCTGCGATAGCCATGCATTTTGGTGGAGGCGGACATATCCGCGCCGCCGGGGCCTCTACGGATCAGCCGCCGGATCAATGCCTGGAACAAATTCTGTCATTGATTCAACAGCAGCTGGAAACGGATGATAACCACATCCGGACGCTGATACAAACGGATTAAGAATGGAGTACTATCCATGAATGGAATCATCAATGTATACAAAGAAAAGGGATATACCTCTCATGACGTAATTGCAAAACTGCGGGGTATCTGCCATCAAAAAAAAATCGGACACACCGGAACGCTGGACCCGGACGCGCAAGGTGTGCTGCCTGTCTGCCTGGGTTCCGCAACAAAAGTATGCGGAATGCTGACAGACCAGGATAAAGTATATGAAGCCGTCCTGCTGCTTGGCGTAGAAACAGATACACAGGACAGCAGCGGAACCATCCTGCGCAAAGCAGAAGTAACCAGCTCAGAAGCGCAGATCCGCCAGGTTATTTCTTTATTTACTGGAAGCATCCAGCAGGTTCCGCCAATGTATTCGGCGCTGAAAGTTAACGGTAAAAAACTATGCGATCTGGCCAGGGAAGGCATCGAAGTCGAACGAACGCCAAGACAAATTCAAATTTACCAGATCGAAATCTTAAACATCTGCCTGCCGCGGGTTCACCTGCGCGTCCATTGTTCCAAGGGTACTTATATCCGCACGCTTTGTCACGATATTGGACAGACGCTTGGATGCGGCGGATGCATGGAAGAGCTGCTGCGTACAAAAGTCGGCATTTTCAAACTGCAGAACGCAGTCAAATTGGCAAAAATCCAGGAGCTGGAAGCAGACGGACGTCTCGATCAGATCCTTCTTTCACCAGATCAGCTGTTTTGCACATATCCCAAAGCAGTCGTAACAGCCGCGTACAGTAAAATGCTGGCAAATGGAAATCGCCTGCCCAGACAAGCGCTTGTATGCAGTCCAGGTGACGAACCATCGACGCGGCAGAAGCTGAGAGTTTATATGCAGGACCTATTTTATGGTATTTATGAATGGGATACCAGACGCAGTGACTATAAACCAGTAAAAATATTTGGCCATGGAATGCCAGTGGCAGATCAAAACAGGACGGAGGGGTGATTATGAGATACGAGAAAGATTTTCTGCATCTTCAGCTGACAGAACCTACCGTCCTTTCTCTTGGAAAGTTTGACGGTCTGCACCGTGGTCACGAGCTGCTGATGGAATCGGTATTTGAAAAAGCACAGACCGGGCTGAAAGCAGCCGTATTTACCTTCGACGTCCCTCCGGCAAGCGCGGACAGCCTGCAGCAAGTCATTACAACAAATGAAGAAAAGAAAAAACTGTTTTTGGAACGGGGTGCGGATTATCTGATTGAATGCCCGTTTACCAAAGAGATCATGCAGATGGAAGCGGAACAATTTATAGAAGAAATTGTCAGGCGCCTTTGTGTAAAATGGATTGTCGTCGGCACGGATTTTCATTTCGGCCACAACCGCAGGGGGGATTACCATATGCTGCAGGAATACGCCCCGGTCTATGGTTATCAGCTGCGCGTCGTGCAGAAAATGCAGTACCAGGGCAGGGATATCAGCAGTACTTATATCCGGGAAGCATTAGTAAAAGGCAGTATCGAATTTGCGAATGAGCTGCTTGGATACCCGTATTTTATTCGTGGAAAAATTATCCACGGCAACCAGATCGGCAGGACGATCGGCTTTCCGACAATCAATATCCAGCCGCCGCCGCAGAAACTGCTTCCGCCTTACGGAGTCTACGTGTCCAGAATACGTCTGGACGGCAGGCAGTATGGGGGCATTACAAATATTGGAAAAAAACCGACCATCTACGGAAACCATCCAGCGGGCGCAGAGACTTATATTTATGATTTTCAAGGCGATGTCTATGAAAAGACCGCTCGGGTAGAGCTGCTGCATTTCGAGCGGCCGGAAATGCAGTTTGCAGGAATCGGGGAACTGAAGGCGCAGCTGGAGAAAGATATTGCTTATGGCAGAGCGTATCTGGCGGACCAGTAACAGACATTTTAAAACGTTAGGTAAAAATCATCCGGCTATTATTTTATTCTGTACATCCTATGCAAAATGCATTATAATAATATTATCGCAACTATTCACAATTCTTTCCTATATTATAATAGGAAAGAACCTGAACCATCGAAGAGACAGCATTGCATATGCAGGAAGGAGTGTATTTATGGGGAATTATGTAATTACAATCGGGCGGGAATTTGAAAGCCTGGGAAGAGACGTCGGATTAAAACTGAGCGAAATACTCGGGATTAAATGTTATGATAAAGAATTACTGAGCAGGGCAGCAAAAGAAAGCGGGTTATGTGAGGAAATCTTTCATTCACAGGATGAAAAACCGACCAACAGCTTTTTGTATTCCCTCGTTATGGATACGTATTCAGCGACAGGCTATACGGCAGCACCGTTTTTGGATATGCCGCTGAATCATAAAATTTTTCTCGCGCAGTTTGATACGATCAAAAAACTGGCCGAAGAGGAATCATGTATTATCGTAGGACGCTGCGCGGATTATGCGTTACATGATTTTCCTTGTACGATTAATACGTTTATTCATGCAGATCTGGAGTTCCGGATTAAAAATACGATGAACGAATTCCAGGTCAATGAATCAAAGGCCAAGGATATGATTCTTAAAAAAGACAAACAGCGTTCCAGCTATTACAATTATTATTCCAACAAAAAATGGGGAAATGCCAAGTCTTATGATCTGACATTAAATTCTGCAAAGCTTGGCGTAGACGGATGCGTGGAAATGATCCTGCGGTTTAAGGAGATTATGAAATATTAATCTGTAGTAAGCTGACCGGAAACATAAGCTAGCGGAAAATAATGAACAGATCCCATATGGAACACAGGCAGAAACAGGGCAGAGGTGTTTCTGCCTGTGTTCCTGTTCCTATTTCTAACTATTCGCAAAAGGACACTTTTACGAATAGTTGCATGTGAAAGCGACTAATAATATATACCATATATTTATAAATCTTCGGAATCTAAAATAATGGTAAATGGTCCATCATTAAGCAGCTGCACTTTCATATCTGCACCGAAGATCCCAGTTTCCACATGATCATTTATTGCACGGCATTTTTGGATCATGTATTCATACAATTCGTTTGCCAGATCTGGTGCGCCAGCGCCGGTAAACGACGGCCGATTTCCTTTGCGGCAGTCTGCATACAACGTAAACTGGGATACTAACAGCAAGCTGCCTTGAACGTCTGACAAAGCCAAATTCGTTTTCCCATTGGCGTCTTCAAAAATACGCAGTCCCAGCATTTTGCGGATCATTTTATCTGCAATTTCTTTGGTATCCGTATCACAGACTCCAATCAAAACTAAAAATCCCTTCCCAATCTTTCCCGTAACCTGCTGATTTACTGTTACTGATGCTTCAGACACTCTTTGTATTACAAATTTCATATTTATCTCCTTTGCTTATGTGATAATGAAATTAGAAAATAAAAAAATCTCGTTTCAATGCAGCTGCGCAGACCCAATGCTTGCTTTCGCATGGATGCTTTTGATTCCATGACTATATTTCTGCAGAAATTTCAAAATCAGCGTTTTACGGGTGCCGGAAAGACCAGTAATAAAGTTAAATTTTCCCGAATTTTCTGATTCATCTCATCTTCCAGCCATTCCATTGAAAACATTGTGTCAAATTCCAGATCAATATAAAAATAAATATCTTCCGGACATCCATATCCGATTTTCAGCATGTTCCGCCCTCCTGTCGGTTTCCTGCATGCAATATTATAGCAAAAACCTGGTATGGATGCAATCAGGACTTTTTCATGAACTTATCCAGGATCTTATCCGCGATCTTTTCAGAGATTTCGCTTTTAGATGTGAAAAAGAGTAAAGATTACCGGATTTTTAAT
>VSNY01000018.1 GCA_009774535.1 Lachnospiraceae bacterium | reverse complement strand
TCTGCGTCACCGGCGCATCGTCCTTTAGCCCATAGCGCAGCACAATAATCTCCAGTTCCCTGTCTGTTATAATCTCAGGCAGAATCTTCTTAAGATGGCTGATCTTATTGTTTTTATCCATAATCTCAACCACATCCGGCTCATCACTTTCAATAATGTCCATAAAATTAATCTGGTTTCCTTCTTTATCCGTCCCGATCGGTTCATACATCGACACTTCCCGCGACACTTTGCGCCGGTTGCGCAGATGCATCAGCAGTTCATTGTCAATACATCTGGCCGCATATGTTGACAATCTCGAGCCTTTATCTGCCTGAAAAGTTGTGACTGCCTTAATCAGACCGATCGTACCGATGGAAATCATCTCTTCCATATCTTCATCCGCATTCTGGTATTTTTTTGCAATATGCGCCACCAGCCGCATATTGTGTACAATCAGTGTATTTCGGGCCTCAAGGCTTCCTCCTTGCATTTCTTTTAGAACTTTTCTCTCCTCCTGTATACCCAAAGGCGGCAAAAAAGTCTTCAAAACCCACACCTCAAAGCCACTTTCTTATATTCTATGTGGGTATGTTACACTACGTGCCTTTCCAACTTTCAAATTTTATGGTATCCTTATGCATATGGAACGCATATTAAATTATACGATGGGACCAGATGCCGCCGGATGGAGCATCTTAAGGTTCTTACACGAACAACATTACTCGCGCGCTGTGATGATTCAGCTGAAAAAAACAAAAAACGGGATTCTTTGCAACCACGAATGGGCATATGTCAATCAGAAATTGAAAGAAGGTGATCTTTTATCGATCCGCTTGCTGGAGCCGGAAGAAACAGATCCCGTTTTATCCCAAAACGAGCCGCCGACAGCTGCCGCTCTTTTTAAAAAGATCCATCTCCAGCCGGTCAGGCTGCCGGCCGCGATCCTTTACGAAGATGAAGACCTGCTGGTAATCGATAAGCCGCCGGGAATGCCGATCCATCCGTCCATGGGACACGACAGCAATACACTGGCCAACGCCGTTTGTTACCATGCCCTGCAGCGGCAGGAATTCTATCCTTACCGATGCATCAACCGCTTAGACCGCGACACCAGCGGACTGACCATAATAGCGAAAAACGCCTACAGCAGCTGTATTTTGTACGAACAGATGCGTGAACGGCGGATCCGGCGGATCTATTACGCAATGGTAAAAGGACACACGCCGCCGGAAGGGACCGTGAATGCGCCGATCGCGCGCAAAGAAGGCTCCATCATCGCACGCACGGTGGATTTTTCCGCGGGCGAGCCTGCCGTTACCCATTTTCAAACGCTTGCCTGCAAGAACGGGGTTTCCTTTGTAAAACTCTGGCTGGATACCGGACGCACGCATCAGATCCGCGTCCATTTCAGCTATATTGGCCACCCGCTGCTTGGTGATTTTTTGTACCATCCGACAGATTCCCGCATGGAGCGGCAGGCCCTGCACGCCGGAGAACTATCCTTCCGGCATCCGGTCAGCGGGCAGGAGCTTATGTTTTCAGCTCCTCTTCCCGAAGATCTGCAGCAAGTTCTCCAAATGGTTATTTCTTAAAATATGACGGCGGATATACTGAAACGTCTTTTCCTCTCCGTCTCTTGCCAGCATGCGCAAAAGGATTTCCAGCTGCCTGCGCGTATCGTCATGGACGACCATATAGTGCTTGCGCTTTTCATAGTATTCCAGCGGATCGGTATCCTGGTACTTTTCTTTGCGGTAATTTTTGGATGCACTGATCCGGTCCACAAACATTTCCACCACGTAGCGGACCGGCATCTTCATCCCCGCTACGTGTCTGCCCTGCGGATCGGTATCCGCCGTATAATCGATCCAGTATTCGGCATGATGCTTATTGCGCCCTTTATGGTGCAGCCACGCGGTTGAATAGCCATATTTTTCCCGTTCCCCGTTGTGCGGACTTTGGTCATCCCTGAAATAGAGGATGCCGATGCGCAGTTCCGGCCAGGTATATTTGGACAGGTCATGCAGCAGTCCCTGACGGTACAGTCCCAGCCGGAAACAGCCCTGCATAACCAGTTTTTTATGATGATTAATCGTTTTAAAATGCTGTATCGCATTGTATATATAATTCATACTTCCTGCTCCTGTAACATGTCTGCAGCAACATCAATTATTGCTTTTCTTTGCCTACCAGAATGATCACCGCCTGCGGGGGCATTTTGATCTGCGGCATTTTATCCATCAGCTTCGGCGGTTCGCAAAACGGCTCATCCTTATCCGCCGTATTGACTGCCAGATGCCAGCGGAGCTTACGCGGCAGCTTCGGCAGTGCCAGATGCTGCTCCTCCACATGAAAATTCAGCCCGATATAAATAAAATCGTCTTCTGTTCCATCTTCACGCAGCGCATAAGCGCCGTAATATAAGATCCCGACCGCATGCGGGTACAAGCTCTGCGACACGACCCATGCATTTTCTCCATGATAAGACAAATCCGGATAGCCTTTGGACGCATAGTCGCACATCTGCATAGGCTTGCTGCTGCTTAAAATCGGATGCCGCCTGCGAAACGCAATCATCTGCCGAACAAACCGGGCATATGGCTGGCAGCGTTTCAGGCTGCTCCAGTTCACCCACCCGGTCTTATTGTCCTGACAATAGCAGTTGTTATTTCCCTGCTGGGAATTGCCGAATTCATCCCCTGCTAAAAAAATCGGCACTCCCTGCCCGGCAAGTACCAGAACAACCGCATTGCGCATCTGCTTTCTGCGGTATTCCATAATACTGCGCTTACGCGTCGCGCCCTCCGCGCCGCCGTTGCAGCTGAAATTCCACAAAATTCCGTCCCGGTTATCCTCACCGTTCGCTTCATTGTGTTTTTGGACATAACAAAACAAATCTGCCAGCGTATACCCATTATTTCCCGCAACATAATTCACAAACCCGAACACCGGGTTCTGACGTTTCAGTTGATTTAACAGTTCCGGCATGCTTCCGTTATTTCTGCTTAGCAGCTTTCTTGCAGCATACAAAAAATCTTCATTATAAACAAATAAATGCGGATAAGACGTTTCTTCCCGGAACAGCCTCCGGCTGAACCCTTCCGCAAACAGTTTTGTCCGCCTGAGAATCAGGTCCTGTGCCATCGCGTCCACAGGCAGCGCGGCGCCCAGCAGGTGGAATCCGTCTACATGGTATTCCGTCACCCAATAGCGCAGGATCTCAACCGCGATATTCTGATTCATGTGTTCGTCAAAATACATTTCCAAAACGCATTCCATTTGATTCTTATGCAATTCCCGTATCAGTGCTTTCAGTTCCAAAGACGGCTCCCTGCCTGCGGCGTAAGAAGCTTTTGGCGCATAATAGTCACCCGGCACATATCCCCAGCAGTTCACCTTATACGCTGGCCCGGCCGCGCCGTCATCCAGTAAAAATCCCTCTTTCGCGTTCTCACTCCAGCTGTCCAGGTTCTGCTTCTTTTCTTCTTCCGGCATCAGTTCTTCAAATTCATAGACTGGCATAAATTCCAGGGAAGTAACCCCCAGTTCCTTTAGATAAGGAATCTTTTCCATCACTCCGGCAAAAGTTCCTTTTTTCTTCCCCGTCATGCCTGCGTCCATTGTAAAACTGCGGACATTCAGTTTATACATAACCATCTGTTCCCGCGGAATTTCCGGAAAACGGTCGCCGCACCAGTCAAATTCGGTAAAATCAAACCCGGCGTACACGGGATAATGTTCTTTCAGCCGCCCTTCATCCGCCCATTTCTCCCGTCCGATCACCTTGCGGGCATGCTGGTCAAACACCACTTTTCCGTCAATCTCGTAATTGTAATGCAGCTTTTTCCATTTCAATCCCCGGATTCCAACCGACCGCAGCGCTCCGATACAGTATGCATCCGGAACCGGAATCCTTGTTTCCTGGCCGTTCCCTGTATAAAGTAAGATTGCGCACGTTTGTTCTTTTTCGCCTTCAAATGTAAAATAAACGGTATCTGCCATTTTGGATACACCGATTTTCGCATAATTTCCTTCAATGATCGTATATTCCATATCTTTTCCGCCTTCTCCTGTGTGCCTGTTAACTGGAACCAAATCCTGTTGTCAATCTGTATCCTTTCATTTTTACAGCTTTTATTTGCTATTATAGCATTATATTTTATTATTTGTATATCTTTTTCTTGTATTTTACGTAATTTTTTGAAATTGGAAAGATTCCTTTATCTCTTATCGGGACAGATTATCCCTAATTCTGTTAAAAACAGAGACGGCCCGATGGATTGATTCCGCATCGTGGCGACATAAGACAGGTAAAGTTCCTTTTTCGTACGTGTCATTCCCACATACATCATGCGTCGCTCCTCCTCCAGTTCCGCTTCCAGCACCGCTTTTTTATAGGGAATCAGCCCTTCATTCACATCCGGAATCATAACCAGATCATACTCCAGCCCTTTGGATGCGTGTAAAGTCAAAATGGAAATCCTGTCCTCATCCGGCTGTTTTTGCTGTTGTTCGCGCATTAATTTTTCTGTATAATCTATGGTAAATTGCATCCAGTCTTCGGACTGCCTGTATGCTTTTGTGCTTTCCTGAATCTCATCCAGCGTCTCCAAAAGCTCGTCTGCCGGAATCTGTCGGCTGGCGGCGTATTCCGTCAGATAGGTATCATAGCCGATCGCTTTGCGGATATAATTGACGGCTGCATATGGCGTAATCCGGGACAGCACCTGCAGGTCGTATTTCAGCTGTTCGATTCGTTCCGCAATCCAGGACTGTTCTTTATAATAGTCCTGCCATTCCTCAAAGGAGACATTCATCTTAAGACTCTCCCGGCTGATATAGCGTTTCGGCCGGTTCATAATGCGCAGAAAGTCCCTTCGCTCCCTGCTGCCTTGCGCCAGACGCAGATAAGTTTTGATGTCCTGGGCGATCCAGTGATCGTACAGATTCGGTATCCGCTCTTTGGTGCGGAACGCAAGGTTATATTCCATCAGCTTTGCAATCAGCGGTCCCGGCTGGGTGTTGGTCCGGTACAGCACGGCCATTTGACTGTAACGCATGCCCTGCGCCGCTTTTTCCCGAATCAGATCGATCAGCGCCTGGTTCTCTTTCGCAATTGTATCAAATTTTGCCAGGCGCAATGCGGCGCCGTCCGCGCCCACGCTTTCAATCTGCTTATCAAAACGTTTTTTGTTGCAGCGGATCAGCCTGCCGGCTTTTTGCACTACTTCTTTTGGACAGCGGTAATTGACCGTCAGATGGATGACCTGCGCATCCGGAAAATCTTTTGGGAAATGCAGCATCAGTTCCGGCCGGGAGCCGCGGAACCGGTAAATCGACTGGTCGTCATCGCCTACTACAAATAAATTTTCAGCTTTTCCGCACAACAGCCGTATCGTATCATACTGCAGCTGGTTAATATCCTGAAATTCATCAACCATAATATAACGAAACTTCTGCTGCCAGGCGGCGCGGATATCTTTTCGCTGTTCCAATAACTCTTTCGTATAGACTAAAATATCATCAAAGTCAATCAAACGGCTGTGCTGCATATACCTGGCATATTCACGGTACAACAGGCTGAACACATCTTTTCCGCAATGGACGGGATAATAATTTTCTAATGCTGCCCCGCTGTTTTTCAGCATACTGATTTCACCCAGAATATTGCTGACAAACTCGGATTCGTCTTCGCATTCGATCTGATTTTTCGCTACGATTTCACGCAGGAACTGATATTTGATTTCTTCGCTGGCAATATTGGAAGCAGTATAATGATAGGCATGTTTTAAGATCGTGAAAAAGACGGCATGGAAGGTGCCGAAACTGACACCGGGATATCTTTTGGAAGTCATTTGTTCAAAACGGGTACGCATCTCCCCGGCAGCTGCTTTGGTAAAAGTAACGACCAGGATTTGATGCGGGGAAACGCCGCATCTGGTGATCAGATACTCGGTACGCTTCGTGATTACCGCTGTCTTTCCGCTGCCGGGGCCTGCCAGAACCAGGCAGGGGCCAGCTGTATGCGCGACAGCTTTTTTCTGGGATGGATTTAAATTCATAGATTCGCCTTTCGCAACTTTTTACATTCTATTTGTATTTCCATCATATTATATTAAATCAAAAAGCACCCACTATCCCAAAAAGACAGTGAGTGCCGGATATTTGCAAGTTTGACGCTATTATGCCCGATGCATCGAGAACTTGTCCATTCCATAATGATCCAGATTTCCATGTACCGTACGGTCGTCTGCCTGTGACAACAGCGCATCGCGGCTCTTTTTGGATTTGATCTGGTTCTCGAATGCACTTGGCCCGCCGACGCAGCCGCCGTTACATGCCATACCTTCGATAAAGTCTTCAGGCAGTTTGCCGACTTTCATCAGAAGCAGCGCCTTCTTACATTCTGCAGCGCCGTTTGCCCTGCATACTTTCGCGTCCATTTCCTGATCGGTTTCTTTTAAGCACTGCAGAACAGCCTCAGTGACACCGCCGGAATTGCCAAAGCGTTTACCGAAAATACTGGATTCCTGGTATTCATTTTCAGCCGGCTCCAATGCGATGTCTTTAACTTTCAGGATGGTACGGATCTCACTGTAAGTCAGCACGGCATCCGCATTGCCTTCGATCTTTTGGTCTTTGACTTCTGACTTTTTCGCAATACACGGCCCGATAAATACTGTGTAAGCGTCCGGTTCGATCGATTTGATCATACGGGAAACGCCGCACATCGGGGATACGGTTGTCGAAACATGGTCTTTTAATTCCGGATAATGTTTGTAAACCATATTTACAAATGCAGGGCAGCAGGAAGTCGTCATCTTCTTGCCTTCCTTATATGCTTCCGCCCATTCCTCAGCTTCGCTTGCCGCAGTCATATCGCCGCCAAGGCCGACTTCTATCGTATCTTCAAAGCCTAATTTTTTCAGTGCGTTTTTCCAGCTCTGCATCGTAATATCCGTACCAAACTGGCCTTCTGTCGCCGGTGCAACCATCGCGTATACTTTTTTGCCGGACTTAAGCGCTTCGATCACATCTACGATAAACGTCTGGGAACCGATCGCGCCGAACGGGCAGTTATGGATACACTGGCCGCAGCGAATGCATTTTTCCTTATCGATAACAGAAACATTGTACTCATCGTATGTAATCGCATCCACCGGACATGCTACCTTACAAGGACGCTTCACACCGACAATCGCATTGTACGGACATGCTTTTGCACACTGGCCGCATTCCTTACATTTGGACGGGTCGATATAAGAACGGTCGCGCCCCATCGTAATTGCACCGAATTTGCAGGCGTTCATACATGCCTTGCCAAGACAGTTCTGGCAGTTGTCGGTTACGGTATAGCTGGAAATCGGACAGCCTTCACAGGCAGAACCGATTACCTGAATCACATTTCCATCGTCCTGGCCCCTTAAGTTCCTGCCTTCTGCCAGGCGTACTCTCTGGCGGATAATTTCCCTTTCCTTATAAATGCAGCACCGAAACTGCGGCATCGGACCCGGGATCAGCTTTTCCGGAATAAAGTCGCGCTTTTCTTCCAGTGTACCGTCAAAGGCCAGCTTTGCTACTTCATACAGGACATCATGTTTGATCTTGATTACATTCTCATCGTTGTACATCTGATTTCTCCCATCTATTTATTTTTTATGCCGGCCCCTGTCCCTATTCCAAAACTGCTTTGTGAAAATCTTTGTTCTGGCGGATTTTTCCGGAACATTTCCTGCCGGCAGATTTCCACTTATTTTCGGTTATTATAATATAAATTTCTAAGAAAATCTACATTTTCTGCATTTTTTCCAGCCTTGTACTGAAAAAAATACGAAATGATTATTCTAACTTATGCACCCGTGTTCTGCTTTATGCATACTTTATAGTAAAACTATACAGGAGTTTTCCATGTGCAATTGTTATCAATCTAACAACTATGGCGCTGCGGCGTACCCGATGCAGCCAGGCGGATTTTCCAACGCGGTGGACTGCACCTGCTTCCTTGCGATCGCTACGGTTCCATGGCAGCAGTTTACCAGTTCTTATGAACCGGATCAGGCATTTTCCATCGGCACAATTTTTCCGGAACTTGACAAACCATTTCTTGGAAGGGGTGTGAGAAGATGATGAATCAGGCAAAGAGCAGGCAGGAACTGCTATTGTGGATCAGTAAAGTCAGCTTTATGGCTTATGATATGGCGCTGTATCTCGATACGCACCCGGATGATACGCAGGCGCTGGAATTTTTCCAAAAATACAGTCAGATGCGCCGCCAGGCGCTTGCCAACTATGCGGCACAGTTTGGCCCGTTAACGATGGATTGTATCAATCATGAAGACCACTGGCAGTGGGCGGCACAGCCGTGGCCATGGGAAGGAGGATATTGCTAAATGTGGAATTATGAGAAAAGACTGCAATACCCGGTAAATATTTCGACGCCGAATCCGAAAATCGCGCAGGTGATCTTAACGCAGTTTGGCGGGCCGGATGGCGAGCTGTCCGCTTCGATGCGGTATCTGGCACAGCGGTATACGATGCCTTACCGAAACGTAGCGGGGCTGCTGACAGATATCGGTAGTAACGCAGCAAAATTGCGCACGTTCGCTGCAGCTGCCAGATCCCGCTTATACCAGATCTTTTGCAAAATAAAGCACCAGCCGGCCGTCTTCCCATTGCGAAAATAAAAATTCCATAAATCCAAGGTGCAGATAAATCGCCACATTCCGCGTCTGCTCTGCCTCCGCCCCAATCGTCAGCCGCGTGATCCCCTGCTTTTTTGCGAACCGTTCCATTTCCTTAAGCAGCCTGGACATATGGCCTTGTCCTTCATAAGCTTTCTGCATCCGCAGCGCGTTGATATTCGCACATTTTTTTCCGTCACATAACGCCGGCCTGCCCGCAACGGCATGGCATTCCTGTGATAAGAGCAGCGTACCTTCCCCTGCCGGAATCCCGTTATCCAGCACCAGAAAGGTAACTGCCTTTTTTTCTTTGTTATTTTCTATAAACTCCTTTTTCCACCGAATCCAGCGCCGATCGCCCGGATGTTCGGTCAGATTGGATTCCCAGATCTGCTCCAGTTCTGTGTCCGTCGCCTTCCGGTACGCCATCGGTCTGTCCTGACCGCTTCTTTCTGCAGCCTGCGGTACGTCCTGACTGCCTGCCTGCTTCCATATTTGAGACAGATCTACAGCTGTCTGCGGCGGGTATTCTTTTAGCTTCCATACCTGGAACCCGCCGTCAAATACAGCCTGCGGGTATTCTTCCCGGATTCTGTCCGCGGCCCTTCGGATACGTTCCCTGCCGATTCCGCACAGATCTGTATAGCCTGCCTGGTAAGCGCTGCCTGACGGATCGGTCGGTTCGGGACGCTGCACCATAATAAATTTTCTGTGTCCTGCGTCCCTGGCATTGAGCAGCATCACCGCATGGGCCGTCGTCGCGGAACCGGAAAAAAAATCCAGCGCCACATCTTCTTTGCCCATTCCGACGCTGCACAAATCCAGCAGCAGTTCCAACGGCTTCGGGAACGAAAAGACTTTGGCGCCGAATAACGCCTGCACCTGCGCGGTTCCTCTGCGGCTCGCATATTTTTTATCGGTTAAAAGGCTGCGGATAATTTTATCCCTGCGGCGCATTTTCTGCACGATACGGTATTCGCCTTCGCGTACCTGGTAGCCGATAATTTCTTCATTTAAATACTGGCGCGCCTTTTGTCTGCTCCACCGCCAGACAAACTGCACCCCGCCGCTGATCGATTTGGGAGGATACAATTCGATGCTTCCTTCTTTTGGTTCCAGGCCTATCTTATAAAATCCGTCCAAAAACAGCTCGTTCGGATACAGATAAAACGGATAATACAGATTCGGACGGTTGCCGGAATGGAACGCTTCGTTGCTGTTGTAAAGCGGATGGATATTAAATCCGCCTTTTGCATCCTGGTATTTGAATTTTTTATCCATATCCGGCAGCGGATTCGTCTTTGCTTTTGTCAGATCTTTTGCGTAAAACAGGCAGTATTCATGCATTTTGGCAATATGCCCGTAATCACGGGCATTTGGCGCGGCATTGATCACAAATGTGCCGCAATGGTTCTGTTCCCCGAATACTTCATCACAGATCTTTTTCAGATTTTCAAACTCGTGGTCATCAATGGAAAGAAAGATCACTCCGTCGTCCGTCAGCAGTTTTCTTGCCAGCAAAAGACGCGGATAGATCATGGAACACCAGCCGGAATGCTGCTGCCCTCTGCTGTCAAAATGATCCGCATAGGCCAGCGTATCCGAACCGGTATTGTACGGCGGATCAATGTAGATCATTTTTATTCCGCCTTTATGGCTGTCCTGCAGCAGCTTTAATACGGCAAGATTATCTCCTTCCAGATAAAAATTATGGGTGCTGTCCCAGCAGATACTTTCCTCTGTGCAGGGATACAGCGCCTGCCCGGCCGGGCCTGCCGCTTCTGCGGCTGCTTTTTGTTTGCCCGGCCAGGTAAATTCATATGTTTCTTGTATTTCTTGTTTTAGAATTCCAGATACGCCCCCTTCATCGGACTTACCGCATGTTCGCTGAACATCCGCAGCGCCCCTTTTTGGTACTTCCTTTCTTTCGGCGCCCAATTTTGCCTGCGCTCAGTCAGAACCGCGCTGATTTCTTCCGGTGTTTTCCGCTCCCCGTTTATGCCCACAATATCGAGTTTCCGCTTTGCGATATCGATCTCAATCAGATCTCCCTCTTCCACCAGCGCAATCGGGCCTCCGTCCGCCGCTTCCGGGCTGCAGTGGCCGATCACCGGGCCTGTGGATGCTCCTGAAAAGCGTCCGTCCGTAATCAGCGCAATGCTGCGTCCAAGCTCCTGATCACTGCTGATCGCTTCAGATGTATAGAACATTTCCGGCATACCGCTCCCTTTCGGGCCTTCATAGCGGATCAATACCGCGTCTCCTTTTTCTACCTTGTGCTTTAATACGGCATCCAGACATTCCTCTTCACTGTCAAACGGACGCGCTCTTAAAACTGCATGGAACATCTCCTTCGGACATGCCGTATGCTTGATCACCGCGCCTTCCGGAGCCAGGTTGCCTTTGAGAACGGCGATGCTGCCGTCCGTGCCGATGGCCTTGTCATACGGGCGGATAATATCTTCTTTTTTCAGATCACTGCCGTATGTGACGGAACACGAATACCGCTTGTTAAATCCGTGCAGCCATTTTTCGCACCGCTCGTAATATCCGTTCTGTTTCAGCTCTTCCAGGTTTTCGCCCAGCGTCTTTCCGGTGACGGTCTTTGCGTCCAGATGCAGGAAGCCTTTGATCTCCTCCATAATCGCCGGAACCCCTCCGGCATAGTAAAAGCACTCTGCCGGCCAGCGTCCTGCCGGGCGTACATCTAACAAATATCTTGCGCCGCGGTGCAGACGGTCAAACGTATCCCCTGTGATCTCAATACCCAGCTCATGCGCAATGGCAGGAATGTGGAGCAGGCAGTTCGTACTTCCGGAAATCGCGGCATGGACAAAAATAGCGTTTTCAAAGCTGTCCATCGTGATCCAGTCATGCGGCCGCATCTGTTCTGACAAGGCCAGCTTTACCGCCAATTCTCCGGCTTTTCTGGCAAACTGCAAAAAATCCGGACTATCTGCGGGCATCAATGCGCTTCCCGGAAGAGCCAGACCAAGCGCTTCTGCCATAATCTGCATCGTAGAGGCTGTGCCGATAAAAGAACATGCCCCGCAGCCCGGGCAGGCGTGCGTCTTCGCCCAATCCAGCGTTTCCTGACTGATCTCTCCTCTTTCATACTTTGCACTGTACATGCCAAGCTGCTCAAGCGTCAGCATATCCGGCCCCGCGTTCATCGTCCCGCCTGGTACGACAACAGCCGGAATATTTACTCTGCAAAGGCCCATCAGGTTTCCCGGCAGACCTTTGTCACAGCTGGCAATATAAACGCCCGCGTCAAACGGCGTGGCGTTTGCGTGGATTTCAATCATATTTGCGATCATCTCACGGCTTACAAGACTGTAGTTAATTCCATCCGTTCCCTGGCTTTCGCCGTCACACATATCCGTGCAGTAATATCTTGCGCCGAACCCTCCTGCCTGCGCAATTCCTTTCCTTACTTCTTCCACAAGCAAATGCAGATGTCCGCTGCCTGGATGACTGTCTCCATAAGTACTTTCAATGATTACCTGCGGCTTTGACAAATCCTGCGGCTTCCATCCTGTGCCGATACGCAGAGGGTCCAGTTCCGGCGCAAGCCTGCGCAATTTCTGACTCATTAATTGTTCCATCATTTTCATCCGTCCTTTCCTATGATCCAATACTTGTCCAATGCGGACATCTTGCTCTGTCGCCGGATGTCATTTTTAACATACCATATCCGAAATGCGTCTGCAAGATCCTAAGCAAAAAATGAGTCACCAGCGCAGATAAGATAAACGCCAGGACTACAATCACCAACGGCATAGATGCAGCCGCAGTTCTTATTACACCGCCAAGGCCCGAATACTGCAGCACGTACCAAAGCACGCCGGCTAAAGAATCCAAAATAATCAGCACAAGCGGAATCAGAATAATTCCGACAATCACCCAAAAATTCGGAAGTCTGGATTCATCAATCTCCTCCTGGTTGGCCACATGCTCCGGAACCGATGCGTTATATTTTTTCCTGCAAATCGCCCCATACAGTCCCCGCTACGATCATCGAACAGCTCCTGCAAAAATACCTATATTCGTAAACAAACCAACGTATTCCCAATCCCGTCGTTAACAGCCGTCATAATAATCCAAACCTGAATATCCGTCAATGCAGGAAATAGCCTGGCTGCCGGAAAGACGCAGCCATTGCAGCCATTCAGATCACCCTTGTGCAGTTGCCTGTCCCGCCGTATTCATCTGCCACATTTTTTCAAAACCAGCACATATACTTAATATAAAAATTCCCAAAGGCATCATCTTATGAATCCAAAACCATCCGAAATCCCAAAGCTGAACAGCAAAGACCTGGCTGATTTTACAAAACTGCTTAAAACAGGCATTTACAAAGAACTGCTGCACAAACAGCTGATCAGCGCGGCGCAGCTAAACATTTTAATTCGCGCGCAGACACAAGCGCCATAATCGTAATCCCCTTGCAGACACACTTATCCATACCCAAGGAGGAAGATATGAAACAGTCTCTGAAAGTCGCTGCTTATGCGAGAATTTCTACGGATAAAGACGATCAGATCAATTCCCTGGAAAGCCAGAAACGCTACTTTGCAGATTATATCCGGTCACAAGACGGCTGGGAGCTAACCAGGATCTATTATGATGAAGGCATCAGCGGCACGCAGACGAAAAACCGCGCAGGCTTTTTGTCTATGATCGACGCCGCGCTGCACGGCGGAGCCGACCTGATTCTGACCAAGGAAGTCTGTCGGTTCGCCCGCAATACTGTAGATACGCTTTCTTATACAAGACAGCTAAAGGAAGCCGGCGTAGGCGTTATTTTTACGATTGACCATATTGATACCAGAGATCCGGACGGAGAACTGCGCCTGACGATTATGGCCTGTCTGGCGCAGGAAGAAAGCCGCAAAACATCGGAACGTGTGAAATGGGGACAAAAAAGGCGCATGGAACAAGGCATCGTTTTTGGCCGGGACCTTTTGGGCTATACCGTTCAAAACGGCATCCTGTCTGTTAACGCAGCCGAAGCCCCGATTGTGTGCGCTATTTTTCATAAATATACAAACGAGGGCAAAGGCGCCTATGTCATCGCCAAAGAGCTGAACAGCCAAGGGGTGCAGACAAAACGCATCCACCGCTGGTCCCATACAACCGTCCTTCGTATTCTGCGCAACGAAAAGTATGCCGGAGATCTTTGCCAGAAAAAAACGGTCACGCCGGACTTTCTGACACATGCAAAGAAATATAATGATAAACAGGAAACCATGATCTGCCACAAAGACCACCATGAACCAATTATCAGCAGAGAGCTTTGGAACCGGACCCGGCAGGAACTGCTGCGCAGAAGTCCCAAGGCGGAGCAAAAAGCCAAATACAGCGGCCGTTACTGGTGCAGCGGGAAAATCTGCTGCGCAGTATGCGGCAGCAGATTTGTCAGCCGGACGAAAAAACGTAAAGACGGAACGATCTACCGGGCATGGCGCTGTCAGGAAGCCGCCAGGCATGGCGCATGTAAAACGGCCGCTGACGGCAGCCGCGTCGGATGCAGCAGCCACTGCGTCAGCGAACAAGCTTTGCTGTCCTGCGTCAGCTACGCCATTGCCCTGCTGCCCACGGATCCCGAAACACTGCAAAAAGAAATCTTAAAAGAACTAAAACAATTAGAACAACTGGAACTTTCCCCGTCACATACCGCAAATACAGCGAAAATCCGCCAGGAACTCTTAAAACTGCAGGAGAAAAAACGAAAGACAGCCGACTTGCTGCTCGAAGGTCTGCTGTCCAAAGAAGATTTCCAAGCACAAACAGCCTGGTATGAAGCAAAAATCCAGGAACTGTCCGGCTGCCTGACCGCAGCGGAATCAGACTGCGCGCATTTCCCTTCACATACACCTGTAAACGATACCAATCAATGGCTCCCTGCCTGCACGGATGCTCTCATACAGCTGACAGATTTTAAAAACAGCTGTATGAAGATCTGCCAGGAAGTGCTTGAGCGGATGGACGTTCATGCAGACCATTCGATTACAGTCTGGCTAAAATGTATCCCGTTCGGCATCCGCCTGACCATCCGCTGCGGCGGAAAAAAAGAGAATTTTCAGACTCAGGTCATACACGCTGCGGCTGTACCAAAGCGGATGTTGTAATTACGCATATTCCTTTACGGGACATTTTGCTGCGTATCCAGGTACTGAAGAACTTGCGCACCTGGAAATCATCTGTGCGATCGTCCACCAGCTCACGCGCAATCTGACTCCCGAAGAGATTGTCGCGTCCGGTTTTGACAAATACTATGTCGACCATACGCTGGCTCTCTGGCCGCAGGCTGCGGGCGGCATTCCTTTCAATGCATGTGAATTCCAGTCCAAGGGCGATCCGATCACAGATTTGACAGAGGATATGGCGGCAGAGCAAAAAGCCCGCACGACTTATGACAATATTCTGCGTCTTGTCAAAGACCCGGAAGTATGCGATCCAATCCGTTTCTTAAGAGAACGCGAGATCGTACATTTCCAGCGGTTCGGTGATGCAAAGCGTACTGATTTAAGGAGTTTCGGCGCAAAAAAGCGCATGGCTTTCGTCCATGCGCTTATCTACAATAATTTTAGAAATTCATCTGGCTCCAATACTTTTATCCTGGATTTCTTATAATCATCCGGATTTCTCGTTACAATATAATCCGCCATTTCCGCTGCCGCACATTCTTCCTGCAGGCAGTCCTCAAAATCTGTAAATTCCTCATTTTCAGCAGCCCGCATAATCTTCTCTGCATTCAAATCTGAAACGCGAAAAATATCACACAAATTTCTGATAAACCTGCGTCTTTCCTGCTGCGAATATGCCTTTCTTAAAATATAAAACAAATTGGGAATGCTGTGAGCCGCCAAACACCCGGTTATCTCCCTCTCCGCACACTTTGTTAAGATCATTTGAGCTGCTCCCGCATAAGGCTCCCGTTTTAATAAAACATCCAGTATAATATTTGTATCAACTAAGACGACCATATTTTTCCATTCTCGCCTCCTGCAATTCCTTTTCCGGATCAAAATCTTCCGGCAGTCTTTTTTCCATTTCCAGAATATTTCTCAGTGCATTTTTTGCTTTTTGCTTATCCTTTTCTTTGTCTGCAGACATCGCTTCCAGATTTTGCAAAATGTTAATTACATATAACATATCTTCCTCCGGCATACGCTGTATCATCTCAACAGCCCTTTCTTTGATCATTGTCATAAACATTCTTCCTTCTATTTTCTTAATTATATCAGCAAAAATCTCTTGTTTTGTACTATATGCCCTTTTCATCTGCTATTTCTATGTAACTCATGAAAATATTTTCGTCTGACCTAAAGTATACTCTGCTTTAATATAGAATATACGCTATAGGATGTATATTGTCAATATGTTGTACAACATTGCGTACTATTCTATTGAAAGATTCCTTATATATTCCAGATTATTTTAGTATTACCGTCTTCACTTATCATAATCCTATAGATCATAAGCATCACAACTTCTTTCTTTCGGTTATCATCTGCTTTCTTCCATGAACCGGCCAGATTTACGATCTGATCAGCTTCATTATTTTTGCTCTTCAATTCTTCCATCCGTTCCTGAAAAGCGATCCGATCCCTTTTTAACTGTGCAGCTTTCTGATTGGCAAGTATAAGCAGATCTTCCTGAAAACCTCCGGATAATATTGTATCCATAAGCTGTTTCTCAGATCTTTCAATTTCTTTTATTTTCAGTTTCAATTCATTAACCTCAACAGTATCTCCTTTCCTTGTATCTTTTTTCATTTCCTTTATATCTGAAAGTTTTTCACATATACAATCATAAACCATATTTTCCAAATCTTCCGCATAAATCGTCACTTTCGTTCCGGTACAAATTTTCTTATGAGACTTTCCGGTACAGTTAAAATATCGCCGGATCTCTCCTGCTTTACCGATTTTTCCTTTAATTGTAGTCATCGTATAACCGCACTTCTCACAGGTCACTTTACCGGATAACCAGCTTGTATGATTACTGATACTGTTTCCTATCTGCTTATTTTTCTCCAGTTTCCTCTGACATTTCAGCCAGATATCCGAATCGACAACGCCCTCATGCGTCAGCAGAACCAGTTTCATATCCGACCAGTCCGCATCTTTTGCATGATGTTTTGTGCGCCCGTATAACTGTGCGCCATATTTCCCTGTATACATGGACAGCTCCGTAATCATTTGAACCTCATGCCTTTCATAATAATCATAAACATCTGCGTCTGCCCTGACATAAATCGGATTTTTTAACAATGCAGACAGCTTTGCCGTTGACCAGTCACTGCCATTCAGCGGCTTTTTATTCTCAGCAATCAAAATATCCCGCAGACGACGTAAAGAAACACTTTCCTGTGCATAAACTTCAAATATGTATCGAATCTGTTCTACTTCGGACAGTATGGGACTTAATTTCTTCGTCTTGATGTTATGTATGACCGTTGGCACAAGCTCAAATCCATACGGCTGTCTGCCTCCCATATAAAACCCCATTTCACTTCTATGAGCATATGCCTGGGTCACACGGTTAATAATGGATGTCCGCTCAAACTCCGCAAATACCATCAGTATTTTTACAATCATTTCCCCATATGGGGACGATGTATCAAAGGATTCCTGAGAAGATACAAATTCAACTTTATGAGCCTTGAACTCCTGCAGGATATTTACAAAGTCTGAAAGCGACCGGCTGATCCGGTCAAGTTTATAAACAATGACCTTGCTGACTTTATCCTGCCGGATCAGTTTCATCATTTTTTGAAATCCGTCACGATTCACATTGCCGCCGGAAAAACCGTTATCTACAAATGTAAGCACCTTTTCATCACGTTCTTCCAGACGAATCACAGACTTACAATATTCCAGCTGTGTTTCACAACTGATGCTGTTCTCACGTTCCACCGATTTTCTTGCATAAAGAACAATCAATGCTCTGTTACACCTCCCCGCATAATTTTCGCCGTAAAACCAGACTTCTGTTTCTATACTCGCAAGTGTTATGATTTTCCACAGTTATCGCCCGTATATACCCACGAGCGCCAGCGAATCTGGAAAACATTTTTGCTCGCAGGTATCATCGTATATTTAATTACAATTGCTTATGCCAGTACGCGCTTATTTGTCTTTGTCAGGACATGAAACAATTCCTGAATCATTTGCTCCTTATTCTGATCAGATGATGCCATAAAATGCTCTACTTGATGCCGTATGTTTTTGATATCTGTGTATTCCTTTTTTAAATCTGCCATTCTGATACCTCCTATATAGATCCGCAAAGCGGTGTTGTATTAGAATCTAAATCAATATGATCCGTTACTATCATATGAGTAAAATCACAACATATTTCATAATTTATCAGATTTAGTATTCCCTGATCACTGTATGGAAAGAAACAACTGACCAGCTGAGACGGAGTCACTTTTAATTCCTGTCTTCTATATCCGCGATCATAGTAATAGCATTGCTGAACTACACCATTGTCATCTTTATAATATTTTAATTCAACATAAACTAATTCATAAGCAAATAACATGAATCTGCTTTGTCAAACTGCAATACGAATTCATGTTATTTGATAATTTTATAATTTCCCTATTTGCACATGCTTAAGTCGTTATACGTAAATCCTTCACTTCCTTATAAGTCAATCCCGTATCTTCTACAATTTCATCAGTCGGCCTATTACGTTTAATTAGTTTTTTTGCAAATCAATCCCTTATAAATAAAGGGTTCCCGGCTTTTCCTTAAATTGCTAATTTTGGTGAAGGGCTGAACATCGTCAAAGAACATCTGGATTCCAAGAACTTCTACGCTTTTAATCCGGAATTTGATATCCGGCAGAAATAAGCAGACTTTAAAAAGCCCAGACCACTTTTGTATCCAGTAAAAGCGGTCTGGGCTTTTTAGCTATTTTATAACCGTAAGCAGTATTACCTGCTGGCAATGAGCGCTTTTTTCCCGCAAAAAGCAAAGCCGTACTTACGGATCTGATCTTTGGGAATCCCTTTCTCCACAAGGATCTCTTCATATCTGCGCTGCTCAATCTGATCCAGCGCCTTATTAGCCGTATCCAGCAAATCCTTTTCCTGATCAGCCTCCTGTACCTTAAATTCCAGCACCATGCCATCCGCCCCGGCTCTTCTTAGCTCAAGCATCACATCGTACCTTCCAAACCCGCTCTCCCGATTGGAAGTCAGCGCATACCGATCAGCCAGTTCTACCAAAAGCCCCAGTACAAATCCATGATAAAACCGCTCCGGCTCCTCCGAAGACGGATGATTTCTGCTTGTCTTCCCAAATATTTAAGCCTTCAAACAAATCATTTCTGCAGGCATATCTGGTAGAAAAGAAATGCTCTAACATACTCAAAGTAAATGTTTTGCCAAATCTCCTTGGCCGGGTAATTAATGCACTGCATCCCTGTTCTCCCACCATTCTTTCATAAAGGCGGTTTTATCTATATAAAAGCTATTGTATTCTATTATTTTACCAAAATCTTGTTCCCCAATCGCTACGATGTTAGCCATACTGATTTCCCGTCTCCTTTCAATATGATTCTGACAGGATTCCGCTACGATTCTGCTTTCCCATATGCTGACATGCGCAGCCAGAAGCGATAATACACATAACCTGCCAGATCAGCCAGCCCCCAGCCGATAGGAATCGACCACCAGATTCCGGCGGCCTGCATGGTATCCATGGACGAAAGCAAATATGCCAAAACTACACGTGTCCCCAGCGAAATAACCGTCAGCACAACCGACATGGCAGGTTTGCCAACCGCCCGATACAGTCCGTAAAACAAAAACAAGCATCCGATTCCGCAGTAAAACGGCCCGACAATACGCAGATACCGGACGCCTTCCGCCAAAATTGCCGTCTGTGAGGATTGGATAAAAAGAAGCAGCAAAGGCTCTGCCAGCAGCCAGATCCACAGCGACGCAAACAAACAGTATGCAACAACCGTAACCAGCGCACACCGTATCCCGCCAGCCACCCGGCTCTGCTGTTTGGCGCCCATATTTTGTGCCGTAAACGTAGAAAAAGCATTCGCATATTCCTGCGCAGGCATATAAGTAAACGCTTCTATTTTAACTGCTGCCGCAAACGCCGCCATAACGGCCGTTCCAAAACTGTTTACAAGACCCTGCACCATTAAAATGCCCAAATTCATCACGGACTGCTGCATACACGTTAACGCCGAGTAATTCGCAATTTCCTTAAAACCAGATACCTGCATCTGAAAATGACAAAACGCATCCCGAATGTGACGTTCTTTGACAAACACATAAATACTTATCCCGATCCCCGACAAATACTGGGATATCACTGTCGCATATGCGGCTCCAAGCGTCCCATAATGAAAAACTGCCACAAACAGCAAGTCCAGCACAATATTCAGTATCGCTGCCAGTCCAAGAAACAGCAGCGGCACAACAGAATTGCCAAGCGCCTTTAAATACGCTCCAAAATAATTATATACCGCAACCGCAGGAATTCCCCAAAATACAAGAAGCAAATACCCTCTTGTCATTTCCGAAATTTCTTTTGGAATATTCATCCGTACCATAATCACATCTATGCCAAGGACAGATACAGCCGTAAGAACCGCCGCCACAGCTGCCAATAGAAAAAAAGACGCGCAAACGCTGCTTTTCAGCCCCGGTTCATCGTGCCTGCCAAAACAAAGCGAAAACACCGTCCCGCTGCCCATACAAAGCCCCAGCAGAATGGATGTGAGAAACGTCATAAGCGCAAATGCCGAACCAACCGCCGCCAATGCATCCGGGCCAATCATATGCCCGACCACCCATGTATCCACAATATTGTATCCCTGCTGGAGAATATTGCCAAGTATCATTGGAAAGGCAAACAGAGATATTGTTGCAAATACCGGGCCTTTTGTTAAATCCTGCTGGTTCATCATCGATTTGAGTCCTCCTGTTGTCGTCTGTCTGGCATTGTCAAAAACTAAGCAATACCCGTATCGCACACATATAGGCATACACCACCGCCAGCGGCACCTTGCGCAGCAAGTCCGGTTCTTCCGCAGAAAATTTCCGGTTCTGTTCCTCCAGCCAGCCCGCCAGCCTGTGGTTCCAGCGCTGGTTCCGGTATTTCAGCGTCAGCGCGCGCATCTGGCTGCGCAGAGCCTCCTGGTCTGTCAGCGGACGTATATGGATATCCCCTTGCCGGTGTGCGGTTTCCAGCATCTTAAGCGCATGCTGGCTGCGTACAATATATCCGGTATATTTTACCGCGTCCTTTTTCACCTGTCCAAGCCAGACATCCCCAAAACTGATATCCGCGCGCGAAGCGAACTGGTCTTTGCATTTCAGGCATCCTTGCCTGATAAAAAAACCTGCATTTTTATAAGCGCAGATTGATTTTGTATAGGAAAAGGCCCTCTGGCTGCCGTCTTCATACACCATCGCAGCCGCGCCGCGCCAATGTCCCCTGCGGTAGTACAGCCGCTTTGCGCCCTTTCTTGGAATTCCATAATGATCCATAGCAAATTCCGCAGCTTTACAGTCAAAGACGCCGCTGCAGAAAAGTCCGATCTTTAGTACAATTTTCTCTTTCAGCGTCTGGTCTTTTTCCAAAATTTGCCCAAACGCCCGCATCATACATGGCGTCAGCACAACCGCCATCCTGCCGTCAAACGCCCGCAGTTCATCTAAATGAGACAAGATCGGAACCTGCTGATAGACGCTCGAAGAAGCATCCCGGATCTGTGCCGGCGTCGTTGCAATTCCCGTCTCGTATGTCAGCTTTCCATTTTCATCAAACGCTGTTTTGACAACCCATGCGCCGTCGATCCTGCGGTTTTTCAAAAGGCTGATCAGCAGTGCGGTCACCATACCGCCGGAAGCCGCATGTCTGCGTATCCGTGGATCACTGGAGCATCCCATCCCGCACGCCAGATGCGCGCCCATATAAAGATCCGGGTGATTCAGGTCAATCACATGATTCATCCAATTCGCTTTCCAGCCGTCCGGTTTTACTTCCTGTCTGTCCGTTTGTTTGTTCCTGTACTTTTTTACTTCCAGTCCATTTATTTGTTTCCGTACTTTTTTTACTTCCAGTCCATTTATTTGTTTCCGTACTTTTTTTACTTCCAGTCCGTTTGTTTGTTTCCGTACTTTTTGATACTCCTTGTTACGCCTTTTTGGGTACTTTTGTTTCCGTTCTTTTTCCGCTTGACACTCTTTGTTACGCACTTTTTGGCACTCTTGTTTCTGTTCTTTTTCCGCAAGTATTTCATCCAGAATCTTTACAATATGGCGGATATTCTTCCTGGAACTTTCCTTTACCGCAGGCAGGTTTTTACAAATCCGTTCCCGGATCGCTTCCTGCTGCTCCAGGAATATCTCAAAACGGTTCTGCAGTTTTTCCAGGCTAAGATCTGAATAATCAGCCGCAAACTCCGATAAGCCGAACTGTTCCATCACTTCCTGATATTTATGGCTCCAGCCGACCAGTAATACCGGGACATTTTTAGACAAAGCAAATACCATTGCATGAAACCGGGATGTTACCAAAAACTCACAGCGGCCAATCCACGCGCGTATTTCCTCCGCGTCCATTTCCCGCGGCTCCCAGATCAGCCCCCTGGCGGAATCTGCCTGTCCCTGCTCTTTCATCCCGCTTCCCGGCCCTGTCCGCCGATTATTTTCCCTATTCTGCAGTTTGTGATAAATACCGGCAACCATATCGCAGGCAGGCAGGTCATTGTTATGTGTCTTTTTTACATGCATGCGCGCCGCGTTGGCAAGCAGAAATACCTGATATCCCCGCCGATTTAAATAAACCGCAAATTCCGCCATAATCGCGCAGTAATCTATGCCTGCTTTCCTGCATTTGCGTTCCACAACCGAGCTGACAGACAAAGCCGCCATATGCGAAAAGCCATTGGTTTCACAGATCTTATTTACCCGTTTTTCCACTGCAGGGGCATCCGGCATCGTAAAGGCGCCGTCTGCGTAAACTCTTTCCTGCCGCCGGACTCCGATGGAACGAAGATACGTATCGGTCATCCGGCCGCGCGCCGTCACTAATTTCATTTCCGGCAGCGCCAGCTTCGCCAGCAAACGGTTATACGCATTGGCAAACGGTCCCATGGCCTGGGAATACTTTACGACTGGCACAGCCATCAGCATCGGGATCGCCGCGCAGGCAAACGAATACGTATTCAATAAAAACCCCCGGCTGTCAGAAAAAGAAATGCCTGCTTCATCTATGACCAGATCCGTATGCAGATAAGTCTTTAGCATTTCATTGTTCAAAAGCACAGCCCGAAGCGGCGCACACCAGCGAAACATACGGTACAAAACCGCACAGGGAAATACCAGGCACAATACCTTTTGCGGCTGTGCCGGAATTATCGTAACAAATGCGTGCGGACACTGCAGCCGGTCTTCCGACGGATAAACGCTCATTAACCGGATCTGCAAAGAATCGCCATATCTTTCTTTTAACTGGCTGATGGAACTTTGCAGCATAGCCGCGGCTCCTTTATTTCCACTGTAACTTGCTGCCGTAATTGCAACTGTAACATTTTTCATTCGATCATACTCCTGCTGTTTTCCTACTAAGATCATCTGCCGCCAGTTCCCTAATCGGTTTTGCTAAAAACAATTCCATTGGCTGTTCATATCCGGGACATGTCAGCATCAGGCCGCCGCAGTCGTGATACCCCAGTTTCCGGTAAAAATGCTGCGCGCTTTCATCCGCCTGCGTAGACACCAGTACCATCCCGTATCCCTGCATCCGCATCTGTTTTTCCCAATATTCCATCAGCTTTGTGCCATATCCCCTGCCCTGAAACTCCCGGGCAATAAAAAGCATCGTGCCAAAAGGGATCTGATCCCAAAAAAGATTGTATCTAAAAATTCCAACCAGACGGTCATCTTTAAGAAATACATATGCCTGTTTGTCACGGACTTTCTTTTGAAATTCTGTTTCTGGCAAATGTTTGTCAAGCTGACGCCAAAATTCCTGATCCTGCTTTTGCAAATATCTGATTTTTTCCATTTTATATCCTCTGGTGTTTTTCTTTCATTATAGATAGAATGGAAGGGAAATGCAATGACAGAATTGATATTTGGCTATGGTTTTGGGGCTGGTTATCATTTTGCTGCGTTTTCTGATTGGCTATGCGCGTGATTCGTCCTCTCAGCAAAAAAATCACACCCCCTGCAACAATTTCCATTCCCTAAGACACTATATAAAGGAAAGAGATGCAGCAAACAACTCATAAATAAAAAAGAAAAAGGAGATCCTCATGAAAAAACAAATCTTAACACTCTGCCTGTTCCTTGCCGCAGGCTGCTCAATCCTTTCCACGCACAGAATACCTCCGCAGACAGCCGCAATTAACACCATGATCGCCCCGGCCGCCTCCCAAAACGTCTCCCTGCCCGCAGTCCGATCCCTGTCAGCGTCTCCTGATACCGCCAGACAGGCTCTAAAACGCATGTTCATTTACAACAAAAAGCTGTACACAGACACAGGTGAAATCTCCACCGCCGGAAGATGCGGTGAGATGGACGGAAGGATTCAAAAAAGCGTTTCCACAGACAAAATACCAACGAAAGAACTGCAGTCCAACTTCGGAAAAGGCTATGACTTCCAGCTCGGCTCCCGCAGCAACCGCCTGGAAGTCTGCATAGAGGATACCTGGCATATTTTTGCTTATAACGAAAATAATTTCGACGGCGTTGCCATGAAAGTCACACAGCATACAAATACTTCCGCTGTTGTGACAGTTAAAAATAACTCCAGCCAGGAAGTAATTTTCGGTGAACCATTTATTCTGGAAAAAAAGAATTACAGAACCGGCGAATGGCGTGCTGTGCCGTACAAACCTGGCGACAATGGGTTTGACGACCCTGCGTACATTGTGAAAAAAGGCTCGTCTGTACAATGGAAAGCTTCCTGGCATTCCCTTTATGGAACGTTAAAGCCCGGAACCTACCGGATCGTAAAGGAATTCACGGATTCCCGAAAAGCCGGCGCTGCGCAGACATATACGCTTTCTGCAAAATTCCGCGTGAAGCCTTCGGTTGACCTATAAACTTTTGCGCTGTTTTTGGCGCCTGCCCCACAGCAGGTATACGGCTGCGTCCCCTGCTATGGTAATCAGCCTGTGCAGCGTTCCGGACACGCCGACGAATTCCCTGCCCATGACAGGCGTCAGCAGCAGTATCAGCGCCATCTCCCGCACCCCGATTCCGCCTGGCGCTCCCGGCACGACGAACCCAAACACCCAGGCTATTGTATAAGCTGCGATGATCTGCATTGCCTTTTGCAGATCCGGCCTTTTTCCCAGACACCAGCAGACAGGCACCAGAATAAACCCAAGGATTACAAGCACCGCCGCATAAATCGCTAAATTCAGCAAAAACGTGTTCCAAAACCTTCTGGCCGCAAAATAGCGCTTTCCTTGAATCCCCTGCATCCATCGGATCACACAAACTGCCAGAATCACACCAGGCAGTCCGATCCCCCATCCCGCCATCCAGGACATATTGCCCGCAGATGGAAAGCCTTCATCCAATTTTATGCGTTTGAAAAAATTCTCCTGCATCACGCGCAGAAACGGCATTTTTTTCAGCAAGGCGAAAAAAACCTGCCTGACCTGCTCAAATCCGAACAGTATCCCTATGAAAAATGCCGCCAGAATCAGTCCCGCCACTTCACTCAGGCTTGCCGCTGTGATCTGCTTTTGCGATAAATGCAATTTTCCTGCGAATAAATTGCGTTCCACGTAATGCATGACATTACCCGGAAGGTATTTTCCGATATTTGCCCTGGCATACACGCGGAACGCTTCTTTGCGGCTGCACCGTTTTTGCGCGTAACATTCCAGCCACAGGCACCAGGCTCTGGCGGACATCCATACGGTTATGGACTTTAACGCCACGCCCGCCGCACAGACCGGCAGACACAGCCGCCAGTCCAGGCCCTGGAAAACGGATGGATCTGTGTTTATAAGCGCAGCCAAAACGTAAACAATGGATAATGCGCTGCACACATTACCCATTGCTTTTGCATATTTTTTCATTCCCGCCGTCTTTAAATATTTCACGTGGAAGCTCCTTTTTCTGAATCTTTATCGGTCATCCGAACCCCGTCATAATCCATGCGCCGTACATGGTACTGCACGTCCTCCAAAATCTTTCGGTTAGACGCAATCACATCCGCTAAAAGTCCTGTGATGACCGTCTGAAATCCCAGCAGCAGCAATACAGCAGCCAGAATCAGCGACTGAATATGCCCGCTGCCAACACCGCGGAAATAATATACAAGAAACCGGATTCCAACCGCCGTTCCGCACAAAAAGATCAGGCTTCCGATTGTCACAAAAAACTGCAGCGGCTTATACATCATAAACACATGTCCAAGCGTAAATACCGATTTTTTGATATAATCCGCCATGCTCTTCATCAGCCTGGATGGCCTCAGTTCCTGATTAGTGCGTACCGGAACCGACTGCATAGCCATTTTGGTCCTGCCCGCCTGCACGATTGTTTCCAATGTATACGTATATTCATTCGTAACGTTCAAACGCATCGCCGCATCTCTGCTGTAGGCGCGAAAGCCGCTTGGCGCATCGGGAATATCCGTGCGGCTTGCGACGCGCACAATAAAGCTGCCAAAATGCTGCAGCTTTTTTTTCATAGGGGAAAAATCATCAGTTTCATTAATCGGACGCGCCCCGATCACAATATCCGACTTTCCTTCCAGAATCGGGCGGACCAGTTTTTCAATATCCGCGCCTTCGTACTGGTTGTCGGCATCGGTATTGACGATAATATCCGCCCCGTTGCGCAGGCAGGCATCCAGTCCGGCCATAAAGCCTTTGGCCAGCCCGCGGTTGGAGCGGAAGTTCACGATATAATTCACACCCCAGCGGGACGCCACGCCTGCGGTGTCGTCTCTGCTGCCGTCGTTGATAATCAGATATTCGATCCTGTCAATGCCATCGATCTGCCTTGGCAGCGCCTGCAGCGCGGTTTCCAAAGTCTGCGCTTCATTATAGCAGGGAATCTGAATAATCAGCTTCATGCCTGATCATGATGCATCAGCAGATAGACACAGCCGTATACGCCTGCGTCATTGCCAAGCTCTGCCAGTGCAAAATCTGCGTTTCTGCAGGAATGAAAAGCCCGTTCTATGTAATATTTGCGGATAGCTTCGGTAATGATCGGGCCTGCTTTGGAGACGCCGCCGCCGATGACAAACACTTCAGGATCTACGATGCTGGCCGCATTGGCAAGCGCAGTGCCAAGGTATTTTCCCATTTGATCGATCACATACAGCGCCAGTGCATCGCCTTCTTTAGCCGCATCTGCAACGGCCTTCGCGGACAGATCCTGATTGGCGCGCAATATACTATCCTGATCGTCTGCTGCCAGCGCACGCTTTGCCAGACGTACGATACCAGTTGCGGAAGCGTACTGTTCCAGACAGCCCCGCTTTCCGCAGCCGCATACCTCGGTTTCTGATTCCTCCACAAAAATATGCCCAATCTCGCCGCCCGCGCCGTTGGAACCGTTAATGATCCTGCCGTCTATAATAATACCGCCGCCGACTCCGGTGCCGAGCGTGATCATAATAACATTCCGGTAGCCCTTGCCGCCGCCCTGCCACATTTCGCCGAGCGCCGCCACATTGGCATCGTTTCCGACACAGACTTTAAGCCCCGTCTTTATTTCCAGTTCTTTTGCCACTTCTACGCGGCCCCAGCCAAGATTGACGCAGCACATCACAACCGAATCCTGCACAACCGGGCCTGGCACACCGATGCCAATGCCTTCTACATCATCTTTGGAAATGCCGTCTGACACCAGTCTGCCTTCGATCACTGCTGCCACATCATCCAGAATGGAACTGCCGTTATTTTCCGTATTGGTCGGGATTTCCCACTTATCTACCATATGCCCTGTCATCTCAAACAGGCTCATCTTAATCGAAGTACCGCCAATATCTACGCCGAATCCATATTTTTTCATAGCTGTAATCTCCTTTTTTCTGTCGGTTTTATCCGAATCGTTTGTATTTAGTATAGGAGAAATTGCAGGATGTGTCAATGCAGAAATCTTTATTTACATTATATCTGGTTCCGGCAGCGTTTTGTCAAATAACTGCATTAAATCATGATTTGCCCCAATATTTGTAACTTTAAAATGGTTCAGGCACTGACTGAACCATGGAAATACCTGATCCATTTCATGGACAAGATCAAAAATTTCCAGGTCAGTCATTTTATAACCTGAATGATAGCCGGAATATTGCTCGTGAGAAAAACCACGCTTCCCAAGAAAATCATGTATCTTCCGATAACCACCTGTCGGATTTGTTTTAGAAAAATTTTCTTCCAGCTTTTTCACATACAAATCAAAATAAAGCGCTTTCAAATGTTTTGTTTCCCGCCCTGACATTATGCTGCACTCTCTTTTCGGGTATAATGAAACAACACATCTTCCACAGAAAAATCTTCTTCATTTTCGCCATCATCACTATTATACCACAGCCATTTTGTAACATAATCCATAAACCATGGTTTATCTTTCAAAGACGTTATAATACATCCAAAAGCTCCATAATCTTTTGGATGCCCATTTCCATAAAATACAATCGTCCCATCCGGTTTCGGCTCCATGTTCAGCTGGTATTTTTTAAAAATCTGTTCTAATGTTGTATAAATGCCGGATGGACTGTATTGCTGATTGGTGTTTATTTTTTCTTCATCCATTTTTATTTCCAGTTTCAGCATATATTCCCCTTTCACCATGCAGATTTTTTATTGTTTTGATTATACAAAACATCGCAAAAAAAATCTACCCTTCTTTCAGCATTTCCGTCAGAATCCGGTTTACAAGCCCCGGGTCTGCCTTGCCTTTCATGGCTTTCATCGTCTGTCCGACTAAAAATCCGATCGCTTTTTGTTTGCCGCCGCGGTAATCCTGCACGGACTGCGGATTGTCTTTGATTACCTGCGCAATCACTGCGCGCAGTGTTCCTTCGTCGCTAACTGTTTTTAAGCCCTTTTCTTCGACATAACGTTCCGGATCTGTTCCGTGAAAAAAGACTTCTTCAAATACTTCTTTGGCAACGGTATGATTAATAGCGCCGGAGTTATCCAGCAGCACCAGCTTTGCCAGATGTCCCGCATCCAGCGTCAGACTGTCCGGATCCTGCCCGGTTTCTCTTAACAGGCGCATTGCCTCACCCATCAGCCAGTTGGATACTTTTTTCGGCTTTTCACAGATCTTTGCCGCCTCTTCAAAAAGATCCGCCATCTGTTTGGAACTGGTAAGAATCGCTGCGTCATAGTCCGGAAGGCCGTACTGCTCTTGATAACGCGCGCGCCGTTCCTGCGGCAGTTCCGGCTGTCTGGCACGGATTTCTTCTAACCATGCCTGACTGATTTGCACTGGTACAAGATCCGGTTCCGGAAAGTATCGGTAATCCTGCGCGTCTTCTTTGGAACGCATCGCATAGGAATACCCCTTTGCATCATCCCAGCGGCGTGTCTGCTGAACTACGGCTTCCCCGGCTTCCAGCAGGTCGATTTGGCGGTTTCTCTCGTTTTCTATCGCCCTTGTAATTGCTTTAAACGAGTTTAAGTTTTTCATTTCCGTGCGTGTTCCGTATGCCGCAGTACCTGCCGGGCGGACGGATAAGTTGACGTCCGCGCGCATCGAGCCTTCCTGCAGCTTACAGTCTGACGCGCCCAGATACTGGATCGTCAGGCGCAGCTGTTCCAGATACGCAATGACTTCTTCCGCAGAACGCAGGTCCGGTTCGGATACAATCTCGATCAAAGGCACGCCGGAACGGTTATAATCTACATAGGAAATATCCTCCCATTCGTCATGTATCAGCTTTCCGGCGTCTTCTTCCATATGGATCTCATGAATGCCGATGGATTTTACGCCCTGCCCGGTCTGTATTTCTACCCGCCCGTCGCGGCAGATCGGCAGGTAAAGCTGGGAAATCTGGTAGTTCTGCGGATTGTCCGGATAAAAATAGTTTTTGCGGTCAAATTTGCTGTAAGAAGCAATCTCACAATGAAACGCCAGCCCTACAGCGGCCGCGTATTCTACCACCTGCTTGTTCAGCACCGGCAGCGAACCTGGCATACCCGTACAGACCGGGCATGTATGGGCATTCGGCTCCGCTCCGAACGCAGTGGAACAACCGCAGAAAATTTTTGTCTTTGTGGCCAGTTCTACATGGACTTCCAGACCAATTACGGTTTCATATTCTTTCATGGCTGCTCCTTTCCGGCTGCATACGGACAGTGTGTATAAGGCCGTGTCTGTTCATATGCATAAGCCGCGCGTATTATTTTTTTCTCCTGAAAGCAGTCCCCGATCAGCTGTATCCCGATCGGAAGCCCCGCCTGGTCTGTGCCTGCCGGGACGGAAATGCCCGGAAGCCCTGCCAGGTTGACGGATACGGTATAAATATCGCTTAAGTACATTTTTATCGGATCTTCGAGACTCTTTCCAAGCTGCGGGGCCGTCGTCGGAGCTGCCGGGCTTAAGATCACGTCATAGGATGCAAATGCCTTTGCAAACGCCTGGCAGATCAGCGCTTTTGTACGCAGCGCTTTCAGATAATAAGCGTCATAATAGCCGGAACTTAACACAAACGATCCAAGCATAATCCGCCGTTTGACTTCCGCGCCAAAGCCCTCGGAGCGGGTCTTTTTATACATCTCATGCAGCTCTTTGGCGTCTTTGGTACGCCACCCGTATTTTACACCGTCAAAACGTTCCAGGTTCGAGCTTGCTTCCGCGCAGGCGATGACATAATAAGCGGGAACCGCATACTCCGCAAGACTTAAGTCAAATTCCTCCACAACCGCGCCCATTTCCCGGAATGTTTCCGCAGCCCTTATCACTGCCGCTTTTACCTGTACATCCAGCCCTTCCCCGATATAATCCCGCGGAATGCCGATGCGCATGCCCTTCACATCATCCACAAGCGCAGCGGTAAAGTCCATATCGTTCCTGCAAACGGAAGTGGAATCTTTGGGATCATGCGCCGCAAGCACTTCCAAGATCGCCGCGCAGTCCGACACATCTTTTGCGATTGGCCCGATCTGGTCTAACGAAGAACCATAAGCAACCAGTCCATAGCGGGAAACTGTCCCATATGTCGGCTTCATGCCGGTCACGCCGCAAAATGCGGCTGGCTGGCGAATCGAACCTCCGGTATCAGAGCCTAATGCATACGTACACATTTCCGCCGCAACTGCCGCGCAGGAGCCGCCGGAGGAGCCGCCCGGCACATGGCCGGGATTCCATGGATTTTTCGCCGCCCCATAATAAGACGTCTCTGTCGTAGAACCCATGGCAAATTCATCCATATTTGTCTTGCCAAGGATCACAGCTCCTGCCTGCTGCATTCTGCACACAGCTTCTGCGGTATAAGACGGCACAAAGCCGGACAGCATTTTGGAACCGCAGGTCGTCAATAGCCCTTTGGTACAAAGATTGTCCTTTACCGCCATCGGCACGCCTGCCAGAATACTGGTACAGGCGCCGTCATCCACCTGCTTTTGGATCTGCCTTGCCTGCGCGCGCGCTCCGTCTTCATCCACCGTAATAAAACTGCGGATTCCCGGCTCTTTGCCGCGGATCTGCAAAAGCGCGTCCGTCACGGCTTCCTCTACAGATACTTCCCTTGCCCGGATCTTTGTTCCTAGCTGGACTGCCGTCAGACTTGTCAGACTCATAAAATCCCTCCTTTATACAATGGTCTTTGGCACGACAAAACTGCGCCCTTTTTTCTGCGGTGCGTTGGACAGCGCCTGCACATGCCCGTCCGCATTGGTTACCACATCTTCCCGAAACACATTCACCGAAGTAAAGGCATGGGACATTGGTTCTATATGGCTCGTGTCCAGTTCCTCTAACTTGTCGATATGATCCAGCATACGCTCCATATCTGTTCTGGCTGCCTGTTTTTCCTGATCGGAAAGCTCTAATTTTGCCAGAATCGCTACATAATCCAACATTTCATCTGTAATTCTGTTTGCCATGCCATCTTTCCTTCCTAATTTTATATAATAAGATCTGCTTTTCATATCAAGATCTATGATCAGCGATACCAAGACCGGTCTGACTGATACCGCATCAGTCTCTGACTTTAATATGCACTTCCCGCAGCTGTTTTTCTGTCACGGTACCAGGCGCACCGCACATCAGGTCTTCTGCGTTTCCGTTCATCGGATAGGCGATGACTTCGCGAATGTTATCTTCCCCGCGCAGCAGCATCAGAATCCGGTCAATACCAGGCGCCATCCCCGCATGCGGCGGTGCGCCGAACTGGAACGCCTGATATAACGCGCCAAACTTTGTCTTTAATGTCTCTTCGTCATAGCCCGCAATCGCAAATGCCTGTATCATGATCTGCAGATCATGGTTGCGCACCGCGCCGGATGATAATTCCACGCCGTTGCATACAAGATCATACTGCTCGGCCAGTATCTCATACGGATCTTTCGTCTGCAGCGCCTGCAACCCTCCCTGCGGCATGGAAAACGGGTTATGTGTAAATGACGGCTTTTTTGTCTCCGGATCTTTTTCATACATCGGAAAATCGTTCACATAGCAAAAACGGAATGCGTCCTTTTCCAGCAAATCCAGCTTTTCCCCCAGTTCCGTGCGGATCATGCCCGCATAATACGCCGCGCGCGCCGGGTGATCGGCGATGAAAAAGATCGTATCTCCGGCTGCAAGCCCTGCCAGCGACCGGAATTCTTCCTTATATGCATCCGGAATAAATTTATCAATCGGCCCTTTCATCGTGCCGTCCTCCATCGCTTCCAGATAGCCAAGTCCGCCCATGCCAAGTCCGGTGGCAAACCGCAGGAGTTTTTCATGGAAGCCTTTGGACATTTGTGCATGGACGCGGACCGCGCGCACGGTCTTTCCAAGAAAAGGCTGAAACGTACACTTTTGGAAAAATTCCGTCAGATCAATAATCCGAAGCGGGTTGCGCAGATCCGGCTTATCCGTGCCAAACATAAGCATTGCCTGCGCGTAGCTGAATACCGGATACGGCGCTTTTGTCACCTTGCTCCCCGCAGGCGCAAACGTCTCAAATACTTCCGTCAGCACTTCTTCACCGACTGCAAATACCTCTTCCTGCGTCGCAAAGCTCATCTCAAAATCCAGCTGGTAAAATTCCCCCGGAGAACGGTCTGCCCTGGCGTCCTCATCGCGGAAACACGGCGCGATCTGAAAATAACGGTCAAACCCGGATACCATCAGCAACTGCTTATACTGCTGCGGCGCCTGCGGCAAGGCATAAAATTTCCCTTTATATTTTCTGGAAGGTACAATATAATCTCTGGCCCCTTCCGGCGACGACGCGCATAAAATCGGCGTCTGAATTTCTAAAAATCCGAGCGCTTCCATTTTCCGGCGCAAAAAGGCGATTACTTTGGAGCGGAATACTATATTGTCTCTTACTTTGTAGTTACGCAGATCCAGATAACGGTATTTCAGCCGCACGTCTTCGCGCACCTCCCGGCTCGTCTGGATTTCAAACGGCAGCGTCTGATATACATCTCCCAAAATCTGTATTTCATGCGCCTCCAGTTCAATCGTCCCGGTCGGGATCTTTGGGTTGTAAGTATCCGCATCCCTTTGTTCCACCAGGCCCTTTACGGAAATGGCCTGTTCTTTGCGGATGCCTTTTAACAGGCTTTTATCCCGGATGACAACCTGCATAACGGCGTACATATCCCTTAAGTCCATAAAAGATACCCCGCCGTGGTCCCGGATCTTTTCCACCCATCCGGCTACCCGTAATTCCTTACCAATGTCTGTCTCGCTTACCTGCTGCAGCGTAATGTCTCTGTAAATACTGCTCATGATCCATCTCTCCTTCCACCATTGACCGGAAACTTTTCGTTCCCGTGATTTGATTCCGGAGCCGGATACAAAAAGCCCCGGAATACTTTACGATTGTATTCCGGGGCGAATAAGCATAAGCCAATCCGCGGTACCACCCGCATTGAGCAGTCAGACGGATTGCTGCTGGTATCACTGCCAGACTGTGAACCGGTTCTGATCACTCCACTCTATGTGCTTAACGCGCACGACGTACCAGCCTACTTTTGCAGTTTGTGTATGCTGCTGTTTTCAGCTGATCTGCTCCGGAGCGTTCCCTTTCTTTTCTCTTCCAAACAGCGCTCTCAGTCGGTGACGCTGTATTCCTGTCGGCCTCTGAAAATAAGAGTCTCCTTCGTTGCATTTATTTGTCATCCATTTGTTGGGGATTATCTTAGCACAATGATTTTGAAAATGCAAGTGGAAAATGCGTGATTTTTAAAAACCTTATTTTATTAATTCTTCCATTTCGCCGTCGGCAAATGAAAAGTTGGTTTCCGCGGCTTTCAGCAGATCATATTTTGCCAGCCGGAAGCAGTCCAGGATAACCGGGGAAAATGTACCGCACTCTCCGGCATAGATCATGCGGATTGCTTCGTTAACTGCGTAAGGTTCCTTATAGACACGCTTATTGACAAGTGCATCGAATACGTCCACAACGGACACTACCTGCGCCCAGATCGGGATCGCGTCGCCCGACAGGTGATCCGGGTATCCTTTGCCGTCGTGGCGTTCATGGTGATAGCGGCATATGTCATAACAGTATCTGTAAAAATCGGACTCCTCCAGCTTGAACTGTTCCAGAAGTTCGCAGCCATAGACCGTATGCTTTTTCATTTCTTCAAATTCTTCTTCTGTCAGCCTGCCCGGCTTTAACAGAATGCTGTCCGGAATTGCTACTTTCCCAAGGTCGTGCAGTGCGGATGCATTTATGATCTGATGTACTTGTTCCTTGGTCAGCTGGTACTGCGGGTACTGGCTTCTGACGTACTTTAGCATAATTTTGGTCAGATATTTGACCCGGTGGATATGTTCTCCGGATTCCAGACTGCGGAATTCTACCACAGAACTTAACGCGTTTATTAAAAACTCGTTGGTACGCTCCAGTTTTTCTTTGCTTTCCCGCAGCTGCCTGGTACGTTTTTCCAGCTTATGTTCAATATCAATCCGGTGCTGAAACAGCTCGATTAAGTTCATCGCCCTGCGCATAACGACTTTTGGCTCGAATGGTTTGTAAATTATATCGGATACGCCGTATTCATACGCTTTGACGTCTGTATCTACCGTGGCTTCCCCTGTGATCATGATAACCGGGATCACATCCATATATCCTTTATCTGTCATAAACGCCAGCACATCCAGCCCGGATTTTTCAGGCATCAGCAGATCCAGGAACACGAGAACGATCTCTTCCTGACGCGCTTCGATCAGACTGATTGCCTGGTTGCCATCAGCTGCTTCCATAATTTCATACTGCTCTTCAAAAATGACCTTTAAGATAACCCGGTTAATCTCCTGGTCATCCGCGATTAAAATGATGTTCCTCTCCATTGTACGGTTCTCACTCCCATGCTTTACTACGATCTTTTGGTTTGCGTCGTGCTTCTGGTCTTATGATAACATATATGGAGTGGGTTGCTCAAGGTTTATTTTTATGGACAGTCTTGTAGATCATGCAGCTTTTGTATTACTTTTTCATAGTTTTCGGCCCGGTGCGGAAATATGCAGCTGGAACAGTCCCTGATTTTTCTGCCGTCGTGTTCTGTTTCAATATAGACAGGATTCCCGGGACAGTGTTGTTTGCAATACAGCGGACAGTAACAAAATAAACAGTTGAATTCTTTCAGTCCCTGATGGCATGGAAAATATGCGCAGTCTTTATTTTCAAAAAAACGATAGGAATTCATTCTTTCACCTTCTATCCTGAAAATCCTTCCCCTTTTCTTACAAGTCCCTCTTCTCTTCTGAAAAGTCCCTTCGCATCACATGGTTTTTGATCCGGTAAGAACAGTGTTTGTCTGTGCATGTAAAGCAAATACTGCTTTCATGCGATGGTCTTTCCTGTGTCAGTTCCGCCAAAAATACTACGCTTTTCATTGGCGTTATGCAAAAAGCGGAATTACAGATGATGTGCGGCGCATAGTCTTTGATCAAATCTGCTAACAGTTCCAGCGGAAATGCTGCTTCGCTTCCGGGAAAATGGTAACCTGCGACATGTAAGCCCGTCGTTTTTTTCAGAAACTGCTCATAGGCCTGATATCCATCCTGCAAAATTTCACATGCCAGCACTTCCGCCATATAGCTTTTTAACAGGAGTCCGCTGTCGCTGTAACTTTCCTGCAGCGCGTCGATTCCGGGTCCCAGGGTCATAACGACGCATTCATATATTGGCCTGGATGGTTCGCATGGGCCGGGCCTGGATAGTTCCTGTATGTGGTATTCTTTTCTGTCCCAAAAGGCTTCCCTGCGTATCCATGGAAGCATCTGATTTGCCACTGTGCGCAGTTCTATCCAATCTGCTTCCTCAAAATGATATTTTTGCCTGACTCTGTTTAAAAAATCTGGTGTCAGGATATGTTCCCATACTTCACAAAAAAAAGCTGCCATTTTCTTTTCTCCTGCTGATCCAATAAAATTGAACACCGCTAGTTGATCTGCTCCTGCTGCTGATTATAACAAAAACCTGATCACTACGCCAGCCCAAATCTGCCCAACCTCCTGCCAGGGGCTTGAAATAACGACAGCATTGTGATAAAGTTATGCATATCATCAACCAGTACAGCAAAAGATCCACCCAAAATGATTGGAAAGGAGCCTTCTATGTACATTCATATTAACCGGC
>VSNY01000179.1 GCA_009774535.1 Lachnospiraceae bacterium | reverse complement strand
GCTTATATCCTACTAAACCGACAATATCAAATTTATCAATATAATATCCAACTGCTTCACTAATCTTCCTTACATATGTTCTTTCAAGCAACAAGTCCATAGTCATTCCATCCTTATCATCTGATGTTTTGAAAGAAACATAAAAGTCCTGATATGTTGGATACTGTGTCAAAATATTATTCTTTACACAGTTTTCAATATTTTGCTTAATAAGGTTTCCATTTTCATCAGTATAACGTACTTCTTCCCCATCAATAGTTACATCTACTCCATTAACCTTAACTTTTTGAATGTGACCTTTTGATTTACCTTTATCTTCATACTCACCATTTTTCTCTGTTTCCTTTTGAGGACTTCCCTTTGGAAATAAGCCATTTTCGCCAACTGCCATCACTGCCACTGGTTCACCATCAAATTCTGGGTCTTCAAATTGATGGTAATTTGACCTGAAATCTAAAATCGTGAAATGCAGCTTACTCTTTTTTTCTTCATCAATTGTAAAATTCTCATTAATTCTTGTGCCTCTGCCGATTGTCTGCTTAAACTCTGTCATAGAACCGATAGACTTATCCAGAACAATCAATTCACAGGTTTCTGAATCCACACCTGTTGACATCAGTTTGCTTGTAACAGCAATAACAGGATATTTTGTATTTGGATCAGTGAAGTTTTCCAGTTCTGCCTTTCCAACTTCATCATCACCTGTAATCTTCATTATGTACTTACTGTTTTCCTGAACCAAATCTGAATTAAGATTTTTCAGCTTCAAAACCATTGCATCTGCATGGTCAATATTTTCACAAAATACAATCGTTTTTGCACATCTGCAATTATTTTCTTTCATATAATCGGTAATTCTTTTTGCAACAATTTCCTGTCTTTCTTCCACAATAATAGTTCTGTCAAAGTCTTTTTGGGTATAAACCCTGTCTTCCACAGGATTCCCATCTACATCCAGTTTGCCTGATGGCGGTCTGTATCCATCCTTATCAATATTAAGTTCAACTGAAATAACCCTGTATGGAGCAAGAAAACCATCTTCAATTCCCTGTTTCAATGAATATGTATACAATGGTTTATCATCTGTTTCTGCACAAAAATAATTGATATTTGACACATCCTCTGTTTCTTTTGGCGTTGCAGTAAGACCAAGCTGTGTAGCAGAACCAAAATACTCCAATATTTCATGCCAGTTAGAATCCAAATCAGCAGATCCCCTATGGCACTCATCCACAATAATCATATCAAAAAAATCCGGCGGGAGTTCCTTATAATAGTCTTTATCTTTGCTCTTCAACTGCTGATAAAGCGCTGTATATACTTCATAAGCAGTATCTTTTTTGATATTTGCACTTTTCATTTTTACCATAACACCCGCATCTACAAATGGCTTAAAATCTTTCTGCATTGTCTGGTCTGCAAGTGCATTTCTATCAACCAAATATAAGATTTTCTTTTTTGTCTTACTCTTCCATAATCTCCATACAATCTGAAATGCAGTAAATGTCTTGCCTGTTCCCGTTGCCATGACAAGGAGCATCCTGTTCTTTCCCTGTGCGATTGCATCAATTACCCTGTTGATAGCGATTCTCTGATAATAACGTGGTTTCTTCGGCTTTGCCTTTGACGCATCAATATAATAAGGTTGATTGATCAACCTGACTTCATCTTCTGTCAGACCTTTTTCCTTAATATACCGATTCCACAATTCTTCTGGATACGGAAAATCCAGCATTTTTAGTTTATCGTTATTCTTATGTATGATTAAATCCTCTTCAATCAAATCAATCCCATTTGTCGTATATGCAAACGGAATATCCAAAATCCCAGCATATTCAAGAACCTGCTGATATCCCTCCATTGCACTATGGTTTATCCCCTTTGCTTCCACCAATGCTAAGGGAACATTATCTTTAAACAAGAGTAAATAATCTGCCTTTTTCTTATCTCCCCTTGATACTTTATCTCCGTCAATATTTACTCTGCCATCCGTAAAATAATATTCCATAACAATGTTGTCAGAGTTCTCTTTTCCCCATCTTTCCTGAATGATAGGTGTAATATATTTTTTCTTTGTATTTTCTTCATTTTTCTGCTGCTCTGCAATTTCTTCAGGTGTCAACTGCATAATCTTTTCTCCCTCAATTCATTTATTGCAATATATTTCCTGTCCAATTTTTAGGACTTAAATTTTTTCATTATATTTTTTGCTTCTTCTGTCAGAACATACCTGCCCTTTGTATTATTGTAAATTTTAACATAACCATTATCAATCAATTCATTCAAGACCATATTTATCTTTGCTTTACTGCATCCAATAGCATCAGCTATCTCCTGCTGTGTAATCGGGCATATCTCTGAATTATTAATCTCTATCTGATGTTCATACAATGTTTTCAAAACCAAATATCTATCATTTGTAAAAAATTCTAACTTGTTCATTACCATTACCTTTTATGTTCAAAAATTTTTCCTATGATATTATTATAATCTTTCTGTATCAGATTGCAAGCCAATTTTTGTATAAGCATATTTTTCGTTTCATTCCAAATCTGAAGTTTTTTCGTTTTTCTCAAAATCATATTTTTCGCTTTACTTTTTATCATTTACAGACAGAGCACATATTATTAAATTGATGAATAATAACCTCTAAACCATTCCTTTCATTAAAAAGCGCTTGTCTACATCTGTCTGCTTCCGTAACATATAAGTGTTAGGGTAATCAGACACAAGCCAATTTAGTTTCTGCATCACAGATTTATCTCTTGTATAGACATTTGCTGTCTGCTCTCTGATGTTGCAGTTTACCACCATTTCCATTTTATACTTTGTTAAATTTGTCATATTCTCTAACCCTCCTAAATTTCTGTATCAAAAAAGGACTGCATCTCGCAATCCCTTTTCCAGTGTGTTCCTGCCCTGTATTTTGTTTGAAGTACCTATAACTGGCACGCTATATCTATCGCTGTTTGAGTTTCGCCAAAAGAGGAAGCCCAACTGTCAAAATGCCCAAGCCCTAACTTCTGTAACGTACCGTACTGGAGATAGCGCATATTGGTGTAAAGTTCCGTCATACTGTTGCTGATCGGTGTTCCGGTTGCAAATGTCACACCCTTGCCGCCCGTTATTTCATCGAGGTACTGACACTTCGCAAACATATCCGAGGACTTCTGCGCTTCCGACTGCGCTATGCCCGCCACGTTCCGCATTTTTGTGTAGAGGAACAGGTTCTTGTAATAATGGCTTTCATCTACAAAGAGCCTGTCAACGCCAAGCTGCTCAAAAGTCACTACGCTGTCTTTCCTTGAAGTGTCATTCAGCTTATCAAGCCTTGTAAAGAGCGACTTTTTCGTTTTCTCCATCTGCTTAATGGTGTAGCGTTCCCCATTATCTTCCTTTGCCTGCTGTATGGCAAGCTCTATCTCGCTGATCTGGCGCTCTATCATCGCCTGCTGGCGTTCCATTGAAAGGGGGATTTTCTCAAACTGCGAATGTCCGATAATGACCGCATCATAATCGCCTGTTGCAATCCTCGAACAGAATTTCTTCCGGTTTGCCGGCTCAAAATCTTTTTTCGTGGCAGCTAAGATATTAGCGCCCGGATATAGGCGTAAAAAATCGCTTGCCCACTGCTCCGTCAAATGGTTTGGCACGACAAATAAACTCTTTTGGCATAATCCCAACCGCCTGCTCTCCATAGCCGCCGCTGTCATTTCAAAGGTCTTGCCCGCCCCGACACAGTGCGCCAGTAAGGTATTATCCCCGTATAAAACGTGTGCGACTGCGTTTTTCTGGTGCGGTTTCAGTGTAATGTCCGGCGTCATGCCGGGGAATTTCAGGTGCGCCCCGTCATACTCCCTCGGTCTTGTGGAATTAAATAGCTTGTTGTACTTTGCCACCAAGTCCTGCCTGCGCTCCGGCTCCCGGAATATCCAGTCCTTAAAGGCTTCCCTTATGGTTTCCTGCTTCTGCGCCGCAAGGGTGGTTTCTTTTTTGTTCAGGACTCTCTTTTCCTTCCCGTCCTCCACGATTGTATCATATACCCGGCTGTCTTTCAGGTTCAGCGAATCCTCTAATATCTGGTAGGCGTTCCTGCGGCTCGTTCCGTAGGTCATATTCACAAGGGCATTTCCATAGTCCGCATTTTTGCCTTTTACGTTCCACTGCCCCGTCACGTCCGAAAACTGTATGCCCATTACTTTTTTATCAAACAGATGCTGCGGCGTTTCAAAAATATCACGCATGAAGTCCTCAAGGTATTCTGGCTTAACCCATGTTGCGCCGATACGCACCTCAATCTCCGATGCGTCAAGCTCCTTCGGCTGTACCTGCGTGAGCGCCTGCACGTTCACGTTAAATTCCGGGTGGTTTTCCGCATAGACTTTCGCTGTTTCCAGCTTATCCCTGACATTTCCGCTTAAATATTCGTCCGCTGTTTCCCATTTGTCCGTTACGGGATTTTTAAAGATTACCCCCGCCAGTTCCTCCGTTATCCTGCCGATCATCTTCCCGTAGGCTTCCCCGTCCACATATTCCTTATCGTCCATGAGCAGGTCAGCCATATAATCAAGGTCAACTTTCGCTTTCTCCGACAAAGACACCGCAAGGGCTTCTGTCGGCGTGTCTACGCTCGTAACAGCTTCCGCTTTCTTGATCGTCCGTCTTGTGAACATATCCGCCTTGCCCTTAAACTTGCCTTCCTCGTCCGTCTTTTCAAGGGAGCATAACAGACAATAGCTGCTGTCCTGATTGAATGCCCGCTTGTTTGTCTGGGAATTGATAAGACCGTATTTCTTGGTAAAATCATCATACAGCCTGTTTAATTCTGCCTGCTTGTCTTTGATAACGCTGTCCGGGTATTCCTCAAGCTGCACATTGATTAACTCCTGCGTACAGTCCCGGATAGCCACCATGCCCTGAATCCTCTCAAGCATGGAATCTTTCATGTCTACGAGCTTCATTATGGAATTTTCCCGGTAATAGACTTTGCCCTCCACAAGCGCATAGCTGTAATTCTTCACATCCGGGTCTGCCGGGATAGTCTGGTCTGCAAGGTCATCGGCAAGCTCGTCTATCTCCACTTCCTCGATTTCTCCCTCAATATGGCTCACCGCCTCCGCAAGCTGCTCTGCAAACGGTCTTGTGGTGTCAGGGCTGCAGGTGCTTTCCATGCCATAGGGACCGGAAACCATCTCCATTTTACCCACAATCATCTCCGGGTGTCCGGCAAAATAGCTGTTCATGGCAATTCCGTTCTCATCTTCCGAGAGGTGTACCCAGTCCGGCTCTATATCCATCACCCGGTCACGCTTTTTCAAGAATAAAATATCGGAAGTGACTTCCGTTCCCGCATTTTCCTTAAATGCGGTATTGGGCAGCCTGACCGCCCCCAAAAGCTCCGCCCTCTGTGCAAGGTATTTCCGCACTTCCGGGCTTTTCTTATCCATTGTACCCTTGCTTGTCACAAAGGCAACCACGCCGCCCGGACGCACTTTATCTAAGGTCTTGGCGAAAAAGTAATCATGTATCAGGAAATTGTTTTTATCATACTGCCTGTCAGACACTTTATATTGTCCAAAAGGCACATTTCCTACCGCCACATCAAAAAAATCGTTCGGATAGTCTGTCTTTTCAAAACCGGAAATTTTGATATTTGCGGTTGGGTAAAGCTGTTTTGCGATGCGCCCGGTAATCCCGTCAAGTTCCACGCCGTACAGCCTGCTCTCCTGCATTTTTTCCGGCAGCATACCAAAGAAATTGCCGATGCCCATAGCAGGCTCTAATACATTCCCTTTTTCAAATCCCATGTTTTCCAATGCCTGATAGATGCTGCGGATAATAACCGGGCTTGTGTAATGGGCATTTAAGGTACTCTCCCTTGCGGAAGCGTATTCCTGCTCTGACAAAAGGCTTTTTAATTCCTGATATTCCCCCGCCCATGCGCTTTTGCTCTCATCAAAGGCATCGGCAAGACCGCCCCACCCGACATACTGGCTTAAAATCTTCTGTTCCTCCGGTGTGACTGTGCGGTTTTCTCCCTCAATCTGTTCGAGGGTGCGGATTGCTTCAATGTTCCTCCTGAATTTCTCTTTAGGCGAAAAACCTGTGTTCGCCTTCGCCGCATCAGCGCCGAAGGCATCATCTGTAATGCGGAAGTTGACCGCATTGGATTTGTCAATCTGCGGCTCTGCCAGTTTTGCGGGGCTTTGTTTTTTCGGTTCAGACAGAGTATTTTCTGTTTCTTCTGCTAAAAGACGCTCAAAATTCTCCCTGCTTTCCGCCCGGAAGATTGGGTAAAACAGCTTCGGGTCACGAAGCTGCACCTCCCTGTCGGAAATGCCCTCAATAATAAACTCCGTTCCCTCAATAGTTACGGTATCGCCAATCTTATATTCCTGCTTTTCCTGTTCTGCTTTCTCCGGCTTATCAAAATGTAGTTTCTCAATAACCACATCATAGGGCAGGTTGTTTTTTTCTCCCGGATAGACCGCCGCTGTTTCCGTTGTGTAGCCCGTCTGTTCAGCTTCTTTTTCTTCCGGTGTAAACAGGTGTGCGTTCCGTTCATCCTGCCGCAGCAGCTTCGCAAAGTTCTCCCTGCTTTCCAAGCGGCGAGGGGGATTGAACAGGGAGCGATCCATAATCTCCACATTCCAATCATCGGTTCGGACAATCTCATAGGGCTTATTGTCTATATAGACGGTATTCCCAACCCGGTAATCCGGCTTTTCCGGTGTGGCTTCCTCCGGTTCATGCCCCTGTGCGAATATCTCTTTTACCTGCTCCTGTGTCAATTCTCCATTTTCTAACTTTTCCAACAATTCCCGGCACTGTTCCGGCGTTCCCACAAAAAGTACATCACGGGGGATTGCCCTCCCATTTCCCTCATTCTCGTAAGCCTGTAAGAAAAAACGGTCATTTATGCTCTCGCTGCGGGGATTGGCTTCCATCTGGTAAAAATATCCCGGTTCTGTAGCTGACAGTTCTCCCTCTCTTTGGGAGAAATCTTTCCATACCCTCTCTGAAACAGCCATGAAATAAGAAGATTCATCTTCCATAATCTCATATTCAATCTCCTTCAATTCCTCAAGGCTTTCTGTATCTGCTATCTTTTCATGGTATTTAAAATACACTGCTTCCCGGCTGAGAATCCCCTCCAACCGTTCCAGTTCCGGCTCTGGCATACGCTCCCATATATCGTCCTTTTCTGTATGAATGGTAAAGCCTTCCCCGTCATCGTGGTATTGCAGGGTATATTGCAGGGAATCATGTTCCCCACGAATATCACACTCAAAATCATAGACGGTAGTCCGGGAACCAGCAGAATATTCCCTGTTAATCAATACCAGATTCTGTATATCGTCTGCGGTCAGCGGCTTCTCTGCACTGTCTTTTTGCACTCCTGCCTTTACCTGTTCCACATACGCCCACTCTACCGCTTCCTGCCTGTTGGTTTCCTTTTCCACCTGTTCAAGATATTCCCCTGCTTCTTCTCTTGATGCAAATGTGTGTAATGTTCCGTCACTGTCACGGTAATACTCATCACGAATATCATCCCAAACGGCAAAATCTTCCCCTGGCGCAAAAGCATCACTTGTTTCTGTTACGGAAAATCTTTTGTATGATTCAACCTTATTTTCCTTTGCTGCCTGCTCCGCAAAGGCAAGCATGGCATCCACTTCTTTGTCCGCTTCGCCATTTTCCAGCTTTTCACGGACTGCGGCGGCATCAATATCCGGGAAATCCTCACTGCCCTTTCCTGACCTCTGGACATCATGTCCAGAAGTTTCCCCCTGTGCCTGCTCCCTTTTGTATTCGCTCTGTTTCTGCATGGAGCTGAATACCATCTCATCATATC
>VSNY01000178.1 GCA_009774535.1 Lachnospiraceae bacterium | reverse complement strand
CTGCAAAGCCTGCAAAGACTGCAAAGACTGCGAAGTTCGGGATGGAAACATGTGAGATACTTAAGCCTGGGACATAAAGCAGACAGAAGTATACTATGGGAGGTGTTGTCATGAAAAAATGGATGATTTTTATCTTACTTGTCAGCTCTTTATTTTTATGTTCCTGCGGGAAAAAAGAAGCGCCAACAACGTTGGAATTTCCGGGGACTACTTGGGAAATGAGTATCAAAGAAGTGATTGACGCTTTAAAGCTGGAGGAAAAAGACATTGACTATACTTATGTAGACCCATATGGTACTAATTCCAAACTGTATATGGAAGGCTATGAATTATTTGGCGCTAAAACGAAATTTGTAGATTTTCAGTTTTATGACTATGAACATATGATGGAAAGAGAACTAACCGAGAAATGGATGGAAAACCAGGATCTGCTTGATCAGGCGCAGACTGTCTTTGATGAACGTTTTTTAGAACTGACCGGCGATCATGAGCTTGTTACAGTTCTTGTAACATATCCGCAAGATACGGATATGGAAGCTGTTTTAAATGAGATGCGAAAAAAATATGGAGAGACTCTTTCTGAGATTACCATGTATGAATATAATAAAAGTAATCCTAGGGATCTTCCGCAGCCAGTAGAACACAAAGAGTCTGAACAGGTAAAATTCTGGGGATCTGATTTTATTGTATCCTCCATACCGAAAAAAGAATCTGAAACCTATCGGGAAAAGTGGAAAAAATATTATGTTGTTCCTGGAATGGTGGATGGGGAAAACGGTATCACTTGGGATACATTTACGAAGACGGCACATATGCATACCATTCTTGTCCAGGAAACACAGTTGCTGTTTAGTGGACTAAATGCGGGGATTTTCCGGACTTTACAGCGGCAGATTTCTGGAGAGAACTAATAACGCAGGTGTTAAGATGTTGTTACAGCTTGAAACTTGAGACATTCAAATAAACGTGTTTCTGCTGTTATATGCTTAAGTTCAACGAACGAAACAGCATGTCAGGAGCGCCCCGAATGATTCGGATGTGTATGCGCTTCTGACATGCTGTTTTGTGATTCTGGCATCCTGCCCGCATCTTAAAGTTCCTTAGATACTAATTCAATCACATCTTTTGAAAGCCTTCCGATCCTTACCTGCGCATAAACGCAAAACCCTTGTTCCTCCAGCTTGGCGCGTCCCGGCTGAAAAGCCTTTTCAATTAAGATCCCAATCCCTGCGATCGTCGCATGCGCCTTGCGGATCAGCCGCACCGCTCCGGTAGCCGCTTCTCCATTTGCCAGAAAATCATCAATAATCAGCACATGGTCCCGTTCATCCAGCAGACGGCTGGCGAGCGTCAGTTCGTAACTCGTCCCCTTTGTATAAGAGGTGACAACGGTCTGATACAAGTCTTCATTTAACACCCGCGACGGCGATTTTTTCAAAATCAGCAGCGGAACTCCCATAGCGGCAGCCGTCATCAGCGCAGGCGCGATGCCCGAACTTTCAATGGTGACAATTTTGGTAATCCCCTGATTTTTAAAATGATTCGCAAAATCTTCCCCGATCGCCCGCATCAGCACCGGATCTGCCTGATGGTTAATAAAGCCATCCACTTTTAAAATATTCTCATTTACCGCAATGCCTTCTTTCAGCACTTTTTCTTCCAATAATTTCATATCCCATATCCTCCTTGATCCAGAGCGTGTCCGGATATTTTTTCAGCAGCTGACGCAAAATTTACGGATCGTTACAAATCCGCTTAGTCCTGCGGAAACAATTCCTCATAAAACTGCTCCGCCAAATAATCCACAAAAGGTTCCGCAAAATCCGGAAACTGTCCCTGCAGCTGCTGTTTTATAAAATGACTGCGTCTGAAAAATTTCTGCTGCAATGGTTCCTGTTTCTGGATATCCAGCGATACATCCACAGACTTTGCGCTGAACTGGTCAAAAAACCAGTTCTTAGCCGCTTCGGTATCTTCCGTTTCTTTTAATACCTTTTGTTTCAGGCCCCCAAGCTGCATATAAGAACGGATACCAATGACAAGAAAAAGAAAAAACATGCCGCCCATAACAACCCCCATAATGCTTTTCATATAGGCAGCAAACTGTAAAGGAATCATTCCGGCAAAAATCAGCGCCATTAAAATCAGCCCCGCGGCTCCTACGAGTATAAAAGAGTAAGCAGTCGATTTCATATCTTCATATTTTGCCTGCATTTCGACGTAAGCTTTGTTTCCATCCGAAAGCGCCCGCATATGTTCCAGGCTGTCCGCGCGGTCTAAGGCTCTTGCCTGGTGCTGCGCCGGGGAGGGGTCGATTTCGACGGGAAGGGTTTTTACCAAAGGGACTCCGCAATCGTTACATACAGTAATGCCGTCACGGTATTCAGATCTGCATTGTGGACACCACATAAATTTCCTCCTGTTTGTTTGATTTTTATCTGTACAACCGGGCCTGTATCCGATATCATAAGATAAATACGAGTCTATTATACCATATTTGATCAGAAAATCTATGACAAATTCAAAACAGGAGAAAAAACAGATGAAAATAACCATACTGGCCGTGGGAAAGTTAAAGGAAGCGTTTTACCGGGACGCAGCCGCGGAATTTCAAAAGCGTCTGAGCCGTTATGTCAAGCTGGAAATATTGGAAATACCAGACGAGAAGACACCGGAACATGCGTCTGCTGCAGAAAGGCAGAAAATACTGGAACTGGAAGGAAACAGGCTGCTGAAACTGCTGCAGAAAGACGCCTATGTCATTGTACTGGCGATCCAGGGGAAGATGTTAGACTCAGAGGAACTAGCAGAAAAAATCCGGCTGCTGGGGGTAGGCGGAGCCAGCCGGATCGTATTTGTGATTGGCGGGTCACTGGGGCTGTCCGATGCGGTGTTACGGCGGGCGGATTTACGGCTTAGTTTTTCCAAAATGACGTTTCCGCACCAGTTAATGCGGGTGGTGTTGCTGGAGCAGATTTACAGAAGCTACAGAATGATACATCATGAGCCATATCACAAGTGAGGGCGAAATTTTGCAGAGGTTCAGGAAGTGCCTGAAAGCTAAAATTTTGATATAAAAGGGAATTTTGAAAGGAAGATTTTGTATGGAAAAGCCGGAAATGATTGTCTTTGATTATGGGCGTACATTAATTTACCAACCGAATTATAATGCTTCCAATGGAAATAAAGCAATTTATCCATATATAGACAGGAATCCACGCAATATTTCTTTTGAAGAATATGACAGGAGCAATATAGAACTGTTTGAGAAAATCAAAAAAGAAAGAGGAAAGTATCTTGAAATCCCTGAGCATAATTTTTTAAGGCTGTTTTTGGAGTATATGGATATTTCTCTGTCTGTTTCGCTGGAAGAAGCTGAGATAATAATTATGAATGGAATATCTCAAGGTGCAGTTATGCCCTATGCGGATATTATGCTTGATTGCCTTAATGCAAAAGGAATAAGGACAGGAGTGATAAGCAACAATTGTTTTTCCGGTGCTGCCTTAAAGGAGCGGTTTGACCGTCTGCTCCCGAGAAACAGATTTGAATTTGTGCTAGTATCAAGTGATTACATATTCAGAAAGCCACACAGCATGATGTACGAGATAGCACTGCAGAAATCGGGACTAACGGCAGATAAAGTGTGGTACTGCGGCGACAGTATGGAAAATGACATTTACGGAGCAAATGGTGTTGGAATGTTTCCTGTTTTATATGAAGGAAGAACAGAGGGTGAAACACATTTTCTATCTGCTCAAAGCCATAGGGATACTCCTGATTTCGAATGTCTGCTTATTCATGACTGGCGGGAGATGATGGATATTTTGGCATGATAAAACTGTAAATGGAGTTTAAATGGCGGCACATCCTCAAAACCGCAGATTATCTTTCAATTATATAGAAGTACAAGTTGGAATTGATGCATGTTTGAGAATATAATGGTCAGACAGTGGGGGCGAGGTTGACTGCAAGTCTGAAACGGATTGATGTCAAAACAAGCTGGTTATTTTGAACTTCTGAAAAATATGGGTGGTTTGTTAGTCTGGAATATGATAAAATACCAGTAAAAGCAGGAGGTAAGACCATGAATACCGATACTACCATAGCGAAAAATATCCGTGTGGCTGATGAGAAAGCCAGCTATGACGCGGCCTGTAAGCGGCTGCTTTCGGAAAAGATTATTCTGGCATGGATTATGAAGAACTGCCTGGAAGAATACCGTGACTGTGATGTGGAAGAGATTGCGGAAAAATATATTGAAGGTACACCGCAGGTGGGCGAAGTGGCAGTTGCAGCGGATGAAACCAACCGTGTTTCTATGATACAGGGAGCTGGAAACGAAGACACTTCTCTGACGGAGGGGACTGTTACCTATGATATCCGCTTTTTCGCGATAGCTCCTGTATCCGGTGAATTGATTCGTTTGATTATCAATATAGAAGCCCAAAATGATTTTTATCCGGGTTATCCATTGATAAAAAGGGGAATCTATTACTGCAGCCGGATGATTTCCGCCCAATATGGAACGGAGTTTACAAATTCCCACTATGAGAATATCAAAAAAGTATACAGCATATGGATTTGTATGAATCCGCCAAAGAACCGTGAAAACAGCATTACACGTTATTACATTGCGGAAGAAAATCTGGCGGGCAGTGTAAAGGAACGAAAAGCAGATTATGATTTGATGGCGGTTGTCATGATTTGTCTTGGGAAAGAGGGAGATTCGGGTACAGATTTATTGAAATTGTTGAATGTGCTTCTGTCCACGGAAACCAGTTCATGGGATAAGTGCCGGGTCTTGGAGGAAGATTTTCATATCAGAATGACTCAGACATTGGAAAGTGAGGTGTCGCTTATGTGTAATTTGAGTAAAGGTGTGGAGGAGAAGGGAATTCAGAAGGGAATTCAGAAGGGAATTCAGAAGGGTATTGATAAAGGAATAACAGCTATGATTTTAACCTTAAAGGAGCTGCAAATATCAAGAGATGTTATTCTGAAACAAATCTGTGAAAAGTTTGGTCTGACAGAAGAAACTGCAGAAACGTATATGAAAGAAATAAGTTAAATATTTCAGGCAGAGCATGAAATCCGTAAGAAAGTTGATTGACAGATCAGACATGAAAGTATATTTGGATAAAGTAAACAAAGCATTACAGGGCAGAACGTAAATAGTTGTTCTGCCCTGTTTTCCTGTTCTTGGATTTTTTTCCATCTTGTTCTTGACATATAGCCTACATAATGTTATCCTAATATTAGCCCACAAATCGTAGGCATAAAACCGCATACAGATCAAGGAGGTGACAAAATATGATCCAACAGGTTTCCGACTCCGAACTGGAACTGTTAAAGATTATCTGGTCAAATGGAGGAACAGCGTTATATGCCCGGATTATGGAAGAATTGGCAAAGATGGGATGCACCTGGAAGAAAAATACGGTGATTACGCTTTTAGCCAGGCTGTCAGACAAAGGGCTTTTAAAGACGAGCAAAATCGGGCGCCGCAATGAATATACAGCGGTTGTATCTGAAGCAGATTATCAGGCTGCGCAGACACAGACGCTGTTGAACAAGCTTTATGAAGGGAATGCAAAAGGACTTGTCTGCACGCTGATTCAAAGGGAAATGATTTCCGAGGGAGACTACGATGAACTGAAAAAATTTTGGGAAAGTGGGGAACAGAAACGATGAACGATCTGCTAAATTTGTTTTTGTCCATGTCATTTTCCGGTTCTCTGCTGATGCTTGCCCTGTTTCTTCTGCGTCCGCTGTATCAAAAGAACACGAGCAGAAGGTGGCAGTATTACGTCTGGCTGATTGTCATTGCCCGCTTGCTGCTGCCGTTTTCACCCGAAAAAAGCCTTACCGGGTTATTGGCGCAGCGGGCCGGACAAATCGTTTTAAAAAGCCCTGCGGCACAGATTTTGGAAGATGATCTTGAAAAACAGCTGGAACAGGCTGTGGAAGGCAGCGGATTTGCAGATCCAAAGGGATATTCTGCCGGACAAAAAGATCATACCAGGCAGGAAAATCTGCCCGCTGCAGACGAAAGCAGCTCCGCAGGCAACCAGAACCGCCATCCTGCACAAAGTCAAAGCCCGGACCGCGCAAGCGTGATCCAAACAGCAGCGGAACAACTGTCTGATTTTGGCGCAAAATTGTTTCCGCATCTTGGAACGGTATGGATCGGAATTGCAATGCTCTTAGGGATAAGAAAAATAACAGCATATCAGGGCTTTTTACGTTTGGTCAAAGCCGGACGGGAAGAGATCACGGATACAGAACGATTGGATCAGCTGGCACAGATGGGGGAGCATGTTGGCGTTATGCGGCCGGTGGAACTGTATGTAAACAGACTTGTGTCCTCTCCGATGCTGTTAGGATTGTTCCGCCCCTGCATTGTACTTCCAACTGCGCATGGTTTATCCAATAAGGAATTTATTTACACAATCTGGCATGAACTGATCCATTATAAACATCTGGATCTGTTTTATAAGTGGCTGGTCCAGATCACGGTCTGCCTGCACTGGTTTAATCCTCTCGTGCGGCTGATGGGCCGCGAACTGGAGCGCGCCTGCGAGCTGGCCTGCGACGAAACGGTGATCCGCGAACTGGATGAGCGCGGGCGGAGGGATTACGGAAATACCCTGCTCCATGCGTTTGAAACAGGCGGCAGCTATAAAAATACCCTCACATCGGTGATGCTGAGTGAAGGCGCGGAACAATTAAAAGAAAGGCTGGGTGCTATTATGATCTATAAAAGAAGCTCGAAATTAACGGTTTTGCTTTCCATTTCACTGACCATAACGTTTTTAAGCGGCGCGGCGGCAGTTGGTGCAGCTGTTCCGGCGAAAGCGTTTCCAAAACAGACGCAACTTCCCGCGCCTGTTACAGATGCCGCCGTTTCAGATTCGGATGACAATACAAAAAATCCAGAGTCAGAAAATTCGATTCTTACAGCAAAAACATCTAACGGTACCGCTTCTAAACAGGCAAAAACCGCTTATCAGAACAAAAACCTCGCGGTATTTGGAGAAGCATTTTCCAAACTGGATGCATCCGATCAGAAAGCGTGGCTGAAAAAAATATACAAAGATGGTGAAACCGCATGCTTCTCCATCAGCATCAGGCAGCTGGACAGAAATAGTCCTTTGCTGGATACATTTGCGAAAACTGCATATGAAGACAACCGCACTGGATTTTTTGCCGTCATTGCCAATGAGTTCATGGATCGCAAAACATTAAAATCCTGGCTGGAAAAATCCGAAAAAGACAAACGGAATCACTTTCAGAAGATCTTAATGGGAGCATTGGGTATGGATACCGAATTAGATGAAAAGTGCCGCGCAGAATATGAAAAACATGGCATTACAATCAAAGGAGAGTCCTACTATTATCAGGGAAAACTGGTTCATGTTTTTCTGGATTTCTTAAACAAAAGCTTTTATACCTTAGCTTTAAATCCCAAAGGGACTGTAAATGTAAAAGTTACAAGGGATGCAGACGGCAATATCCAAAGCGCAAAACAGATCAGCGACGCACAGGCCAGAAAACTACTCGAAAAACGTACCGATAACTTTCCGGGTTGGACGAAAGAACTGGATGAATGGGAGGAACTGAATGAATGGGACCAGCTGGACGAGCTGGATCAATTAGATGCACTGGATGAGTTAGATGCACTGGATCAATTGGATAAATGGGAGGAACCAGATCAGCTGGAACAAACCGATCCGTTGTGGGATGATCTGACAAAAGCTGGCGGAGTTAAAATTACGGTGCCTGTTCATATAAAAAAGATCAAGGATGGAGATTTTATCTGGCTTGGCACCTATAACCTGGATGAAAACGACAAGATTTTTTATCATGTAACAGCAAAAACCGGAAAGCGGCTGGACGTTGGATTTGCGAAGCCAGGAAATGAAAATCCCAGCACAACTTATCATACAGTATCGAATCATCGAACAGATGGAAAGCTGAAAGTGAAAAGCGCCGGTATCTGGAAAAAGC